>NZ_CP061094.1:0-300000 GCF_017654485.1 Roseomonas marmotae
GATAGCTTGGCCGGAAACCGTAAGGCGGTCGCGGATATCGACACCATCATCAGCGCGCAGGCTCAGGAATTATCCGAGAAGCTGCAGGCGCATCGGCTGGAACTCTTCCCCCCTGCGGCGGAGAAGCCCATGCGCGCCTTCCAGGCCGCGGAGGTCGCTAAGCTGCTAGGTGTGAAAAGCGGCTATCTGCGCAACC
Source organism: Roseomonas marmotae (assembly GCF_017654485.1). Classification (NCBI taxonomy): domain Bacteria; kingdom Pseudomonadati; phylum Pseudomonadota; class Alphaproteobacteria; order Acetobacterales; family Roseomonadaceae; genus Roseomonas; species Roseomonas marmotae. Next base: position 197 of record NZ_CP061094.1, read on the forward strand.
TCTCCCTGGAAGGAAAAGGTCCTGCGCCGACTGTCACCAGCACAGGACGCCGTTCCTATACCGCCGCCCAGATCCAGGAATTGCGGACCTATCTGGAGGAACATGGCCGTGCCAGCCGGCGCTATGTGCCGCACCGGCGGGGCAAGGAGCACATCCAGGTCGTCGCTGTCGTCAACTTCAAGGGTGGCAGTGGCAAGACCACGACCACGGCCCATCTGGCACAGCATCTGGCACTGACGGGCCATCGGGTGCTGGCGGTCGATCTGGACCCCCAGGCGAGCCTGTCCGCGCTGCATGGATTTCAGCCGGAATTCGATCTCGGACCGAATGAGACGCTCTACGCGGCGCTCCGTTATGGTGACGAGGCGCGTCCGCTGAAGGAGCTGATCCGCCACACCAATTTCCCTGGCCTTGATATCGTTCCCGCCAATATCGAGCTGATGGAATTCGAGTATGACACGCCCCGCGTGCTGGCCACGCATGAAGGCGGGGTCACTGGGCGGGACTTCTTTGCGCGGCTCGACAGCGCGCTGGCCACCGTCGCGGACGACTACGACATCGTCGTAATCGATTGCCCCCCGCAGCTCGGCTACCTCACCATGGCCGCGCTCTGCACGGCAACCGCGGTGTTGATTCCGGTCCATCCGCAGATGCTGGACGTGATGTCGATGTGCCAGTTTTTGCTGATGCTGGGGGATGTTCTCGGGCATCTAAAAGCCGCTGGCAGCAGCCTGCGCTATGATTGGCTGCGCTATCTCGTCACCCGCTATGAGCCCAGCGACGGGCCGCAGACGCAGATGGTGGCCTTTATGCGGTCGCTCTTTGGCCAGCATGTGCTGACACACCCGATGGTCAAAAGCGTGGCGATTTCCGATGCCGGCATCACCAAGCAGACGCTTTATGAGGTGGAGCGGAGGCTTTTCACGCCCGCGACCTATGACCGCGCCATGGAGTGCCTGGACGCTGTGAATGGCGAAATCGAAGAACTGATTCATGCAGCGTGGGGGAGGGGGTGATGGCGCGAAAGAACCTGCTGGCCGGGTTGACCCAGCCAAAGTTGACGGCCGTCAACTCGGATGGCGCCGTAGCCCCGACACGCCCCGCCGCGTTGCCATTCACAAGCCGGGGGGCTGTTGGAGCCGTCACGCGCAGCATCGACGATCTGGCCAGCAAGGCTAACGCGGCAAAGGAACTGGAAGCCCGCCTGATCTCGGGACAGGTGATCGTCGAACTCGACCCAGGCATAATCGATGCCTCCTTCGTAGCGGACCGGATGGCGCAGGATGACGAGGACTACCGCGCGCTACGTGACAGCATCGCACAAAGCGGACAGGATTCACCGATCCTGGTGCGGCCGCATCCCACCGCTGCCGGACGCTTCCAGGTGGCTTTCGGACATCGACGCCTGCGAGCGGCAACGGAACTGTCCAAACCCGTCCGGGCAGTGGTGCGGCCACTCTCAGACCGCGAGCTCATCCTCGCCCAGGGGCAGGAGAACAGCGCGCGGGCCAACCTCTCCTTCATCGAAAGAGCGCGCTTCGCCCACCGGCTGGAAGAGAGCGGCTATGACCGCGAGACGATCATGCTGGCGCTAAGTGCTGATAAAACAACGGTTTCCCGCCTCATCACCGTCGTAGAGCGCATCCCTGCCAGTGTCATCGATGCTATCGGCCCGGCCCCGGGTACCGGCCGTGACCGCTGGGTGGAACTGGCGAATGCCTTCCAGCGGGGCCATCCCCCCGGGGCGCTGGATGCTTTCTTGAGCGGAGAGATATTCCTCAACGCGGCTTCAGACGAACGGTTCCAGCAGGTCCTGGCGCAATTGAGCGATCCTGCACCGCTCCTCCCCTCCGGGGGAGGAGCAGGGAAGGACCGGCGGGAGCCCGCAAGATTCTGGGCCCATTCCAGCGGCGCCCGGGTGGTAAAGATCGCCACCACGGCGCGCAGCACCGTGCTCGCCATCGACAGAGGCGCCGCCCCCGGCTTCGACAACTTCCTGCTGGAGCAGATGGAAGAACTCTACTCACGCTTCCTGGCAGATGCCGCGCAGCGTGGACGGAAGAGAACCCGCTGACTCCTGGTCAGGGCGCCGGACCGGCGGCGGTAAGCGTGGCCAGGCCTTCATGCGGCCGAACATGCGCTCGATGACATTGCGGCCACGGTAGGCACGGCGGTTCAGCGGATGGGGTCTGCGGCGGGTGCGGGTGGAGGGGATGACCCCTCGGTGCCCTGCGCCTCCAGGGGCTTGCGGAGGTGATCGGCATCATAGGCCTTGTCGGCCAATACGCGTCGCGGCGGCGCGATGCCGCCGAGCAGGATGCTGATGTCAGCGACGTTGCCGGGCGTCAGGACGAAGGCGAGCGGTTTGCCTTCGGCGTTGGCTACAGCGTGGATCTTGCTGCTCCGCCCGCCACGTGGCCGGCCGATCGCCTGCGCGGCTTCGCCCCCTTTATGGAATGGCCCGCCCCTCTTTCGCGTAGCCTGCCTGGGGCAACCGGAAAGGGAGGCGGAACATGGACGTTCAGGTTCTCGGGATCGACCTCGGCAAGAACAGCTGCAGCCTGGTAGGGCTGGATGCGTCTGGCCGTGTGGTGGTGCGGCGGCGCATGCGGCGGGAGAGCATCGCGGCCTTTGCGGCCAAGGCGCCGGGCTGCATCGTGGCGATGGAGGCGTGTTGTGGGGCGCACCACCTGGGCCGGCAACTGGCAGGCCAGGGTCACGAGGTGCGCCTGATGTCGCCGGAATACGTGCGGCCCTACGTCAAGGCGCAGAAGAACGACGACCGGGATGCCGAGGCGATCGCTGAGGCTGCGACCCGGCCAACGATGCGGTTCGTCGCCCTCAAGAGCGAGGAGCAGCTCGACGTGCAGATCCTGCACCGGGCGCGCGATCGTCTGGTGGGGCAGCGCACCGCGCTGATGAACCAGATGCGCAGCATCCTGCTCGAGCGCGGCATCACCGTCGCGCAGGGGGTTCGCAAGCTCAGGGACACCCTGGCGGACGTCCTCGCCGCGGAGGTTCCATTCGTGAGCGCCAGGGTGGGGCAGCTGCTGGAGGACATGGCGGAGCAGTGGCGGCGGCTCGACGAGCGCATCGCCTCGCTCGACGGGGAGTTCGCCGGGATGGCCCGCAACGATCCTGCGGCCCGGCGCCTGGCGACGATCCCAGGCATCGGTGTGCTGAACGCGACCGCGTTGGTGGCCGCCATCGGCAGCGGCGAGACCTTCAGGCGCGGCCGCGACCTCGCGGCCTGGCTCGGCCTCGTGCCGCGGCAGGCGACCACCGGCGGCAGGCCGAAGCTGCTCGGCATCACCAAGCGCGGCAGCAAATACCTGCGCAAGCTTCTGATCCAGGGAGCACGATCAGCCCTGCCGTCGTTGTCCCGGACCGCAACTCCCCTGGGCGGCTGGCTACGAGGTCTCCTCGCCCGCGCCCATGGCAACACGGTCGTGGTTGCCCTCGCGGCCAAGATGGCGCGCATCGCCTGGGCCCTGCTGCGGAACAGGTCGGAGCTCGTCGCCATGCAGCCCGCAAAAGCCTAGAAACAAGATCGGCCCCTGACACGCACCCGCGCTCAGGAGGCTGTAGGAGGTCTGCGGGTGGTGGACGTGAGATGGCCTGACAGTCACCGGTGTCCCACAAGCCTATGGCGCAAAATTGCACCTGATGCCGGCCCCTTTATGAGGCCTGGGACGCGCGGATCTCCATCTTGGCCAGGGCTCGACCCTGAGACCGGATACGTTGATGCAGACTGCCTGCGCCAGATCTCAGAAACCGCTTGCCGACGGGGCGGGCCATACGTTTTGCGCCGCCTTCGCCGTCTGACTGTCGATGATGGCCATGGTCGGGCTGGCCTCGCGTCCTGCTTGCTCGCGCATCGCGACGTAGAGCGCGTGGTGCATGCGCTCGATGGTGCCGTCTCATTCCCAACGCGAGAAGTAGTCCCACACCGTGCTCTTGGGCGGCAGGTCCTTGGGCAGCGCGCTCCACTGGCAGCCGGTGGACAGCACATAGAACACGGCGTTCAGCACCTCGCGCACATCTGCCTTGCGCGGCCTGCCGCCGCGCCTCGCTGGCCGGATCAGCGGCGCCACCAGCGCCCACTCCGCATCGGTCAGGTCAGAGGGGTAGAGCAGACCGTACCGGTCCGCCGCAGGCCGATGTTCTGCCGTCCATGTCATCTGTCTGCCTCTGCGAAGCATCCACAGAGACAGCGAATCATAACCGATTCAACGGATTCAACTTCTTCCCGGATGGGCTCTTAGACGAGAACCCGGCCCCTCCGTGTACTCAGGCTATCAGTGACCCGCGGCAGAGTTTTCAACACAGTCATTTCCAAGTCCGGTCACTGCTTCGAGATCACGGTCCCAGTATGGCTCCGGCCCGAATCTAGCAACCAGCCAGTCGATGAATGCCCTGACTTTGGGCGCAAGCTCGCGCGAACTCGGGTAGAGCACCCATAGCGTTTGCGTCGAGACAAGCGAGTACTCGGGAAGCGCTGGAACCAGCAAGCCATTACGGATTTCCTCCGCCGCGCACCAAGTGGCCATAAGCGCGATCCCAAGCCCGGCACATGCGGCATCGCGCACTGCGCCGCCGTCATTGATGCGCAGGGCAGGCATCACCCTCCGCTCCAGGGTCTTTCCGTCCGCTCCCTTGAATGTCCAGAGGTCAAGAGTGCCGACGACGAGACAGGTGTGATCGGCAAGGTCGTCCGGTGAGCGTGGCCGACCACGGCGCGCGATGTAGTCCGGCGATGCGACCAGCACGCGCCGGTCGGGCGCCAGCCGCCGCGCGACGAAAGACGAGTCCCCAAGCTCCGTATAGCGGACAGCGACGTCGAATGAGCCCTCCACGAGGTCGACCACACTGTCGGAGATGCGCATATCGAGGATCAGGTCCGGGTAGCGGCTACAGAACTCGCGAAGGCCCGGCACAATATGCATGCGCGCGAAGGAAGACGGGGCCGCCACACGAAGCGTGCCGCGGGGCGTCGCCTGCTCGCGGCCAAGCGCCGCGCGTGCGGCCTGTGCCGCATCCAACACATGTTCGGCATGCGGCAGGAAGGCCATCCCGTCCTCGGTCAGCGTTGCTTGCCGCGTCGTGCGATGGAGGAGGCGCGCTCCCAACCCCTTCTCGAGCGCTGCGAGGCGCGCGCTTGCCCCTGCCGGCGTGACGTTGAGGTCACGTGCCGCAGCGCTGATGCTGCCAAGCCGGGCGATGCGCACGAACAGATCCAGGTCACTGATGTCCATGATGTGGCTTTCAAGTCAGCGTTGAAGCCGCCATCGACCGGCGTGTGCTTCTCAGAAGTTGGGACAGAGACTCCCATGCCCGCTTGCAGGCGCCGAAGATCTGCTCATGGGCGCGGGCCTCGGTTGCCGAAGCAGACATCAGGCCGTGGCCAGACTTCGGCGCGCTCATTTTCAAGAATCCCTTGAAGCTGATTCGGGAGAATGCCCGCTTCTGCCTTTTCCTGAAAGGGTTCAGATAGGCAACGACAACACGCGACGGCCCCGTCGAGCACCCTTCAGGCAGGAGGCATCCATGCGAACACCAGTGGTTGATGCCTTCGGAGAGGCTGAGGTCCGTCGGCTCGTGATTCTGGCCGGCGCTCGCCCAGGCCGAGGCGTGGTGGTGGCGATTGCAGCCACCAGCGTGAACCCTGTCGATTACGAGATCCGGCGCCAGGCCCTTCGCCGTGCCAAGTCTATCGGAGATGAGGCTCCTGGACGTGTCGACAGAGGGCGGACGCAGGCGGCGGGGTTTACGCTGGGCGCATCGAGGCAGCTTTCCATGCAGACCGCTTCAACCATCGGAGATGCGGAGCGGCACGCCAGACCTCTTGCTGTCGCTCTCCGTCCACTGCTTGCGTCAGGGCTCAAGCCAAGGACTGCCGCCGACGGCCCATACACGATGGGCGGTGTGGGCCTCCTTCGGCCGGCATTCTGGGCAAGGAGCGCCGCATGCGGACCAAGGCATGGAAGCCGACCCTGCCAGCAACCTGACACCAACTCCGAACGGATCTTCACAGACCGCTGAGCCATTCACTGTTGAAAGGAAGCTACCATGTCACAGACCATGAAGGCTGTCGTTCTTACCCGCTTCGGCGGACCGGATGCGTTCGAACTGCGCGAGGTTCCGGTGCCGCCAGTCGGGGCGCGTCAGGTGCGAGTGCGCGTGCACGCGACTGCCGTGAACCCGCTGGACTGCCAGATCCGCCGTGGTGACTACGCGGATTACGTGCCGCTCCCCGCCATCATCGGCCACGACATCTCCGGCGTCATTGAGGAAGTCGGGTCCGATGTTACCGAGTTCGGCATTGGCGATGAGGTCTACTACACGCCAAAGATCTTCGGCGGTGCCGGCTCCTATGCCGAGCAGAACGTCGCTGACGTGGAACTCGTGGGCCGCAAGCCCAGGAACCTGTCTCACATCGAGGCCGCGAGCCTGACACTCGTGGGCGGCACTGTCTGGGAAGCCTTCGTTCAGCGCGCGCAGCTCAAGGTTGGCGAAACCGTGCTGATTCACGGCGGAGCGGGCGGCGTGGGGACCATCGCGATCCAGGTCGCCAAGGCGATCGGTGCGCGGGTGATCACGACGGCACTGGCCCGCGATCATGATTTCGTACGCTCCCTGGGCGCAGATGAGGCGATCGACTTCATGGCGGAGGATTATGTGAAGGCGGTTCTGCGGCAGACTAATGGAGATGGCGTCAACGTCGTCTTCGACACGATTGGTGGTGACACGCTGACGCGGAGCCCGCTGACGCTCTCTGCCTTCGGCCGCGTCGTCAGCCTCGTTGATATCGCGCAGCCTCAGAACCTCATCGATGCCTGGGGCAAGAATGCCGCCTACCATTTCGTGTTCACCCGCCAGAATCGTGGGAAGCTGGACGAGCTGACCAACCTGATCGAGCGCGGCCTGGTGAAGCCTGTGATCGGCGCGGCGTTTCCGCTCGCACGCATGGGGGAGGCACATGATCTCCTGGAGAACGGGAGGACGCATGGCCTGCGCGGAAAGGTCGTGATCGACGTGACAGGCGAGGCGGGAGCGCTGCACCCCGGCCAGCGGGCCGCTGCATGACACGTCGCGCGGACGACCGGCGGATCCCCCCGTCCAGGCCGGTCGTCCGCCCCAACCCCGAGGGAATCAAATGACCACCGAACTCGCGCTTCTTCTCCTTCGTCCTGGCTCCAGCTCGGCCTTCGTGGCTGCCTTCGCCGATGTGGCTCCGCTCCTCACCAGCGCCGATGGTTACATCCGGCACCGCCTCGTGCCAGCGCTCGAGGATGCCGATCTTTACCTGCTGACGGTGGACTGGCGGGACGTGGCGGCCCACAAGGAAGGATTCGAGCCGAGCGAAGCGCATGCTCGCTTCATGGCGCGTCTCGAACCGTTCCTCTCCGGCAACCCTGTCGTTCTCCACGTGGAGGCGGGGCCGCAGCCGGGAAGCCAAGGTCAGGCTGCCTCAGCACGAAAGAGCGACTTCCACTTGGTTCACCAGCCAGAGGTAGCAATCTAGCACTACCTGGGCATTTTATGATGAGGTGACAGGAACCTGCGTCGGCAGTGCGGACATCGGATCGGCGTGACGAGATGGCTGAACAGGCGGTCGAGAATGGCGCGTCGCACGGCGGGCAGGCTTGGTGAGGGTGGCGGGCCCGGCATTGGGGGCCGCATTTTCCCCCCGCCTCGTCCGGCGGTGCGCGGCGAGGCGGAGGTGCTGCAGGTAGGCACAGGCGATGCAGCTCATCAACGCGTGTCGGTGCAGGCCTGTCCAGGACCGTCCCTCGAAGTGGCCGAGCCCGAGTTCCTGCTTCAGCTGCTGGTGCGCCTGTTCGCAGATCCAGCGTCCTTTGATGGTGGCCGCCAGCGCCCGCAGCGGTGTGTCGGCGGACAGGTTGCTCAGATAGTACTTCCGCTCGCCGCTAGAGCGCCATTCGCCGACCAGCCAGGCTTCATCACCCGGCAGATGCCGGTTGTTGCCCCAAACCGCGCCGTCGCCCACCCGGATGCGCGCCGCGGCGAACCGGGCCGCCAATGCGCCCTTGGTACCCTGCCGCCAGGCGATGCGGCGCCAGGTTTGCGAGGCCAACACCCTCTCCGCCTCTGCTGGCTCTTCGTTCGGCACTGGCTTACGAGCCCGTCCCTGCGGCGGCACCAGCTGCACGGCGGCGCTGTAGACCTTCTGGTTGCGCGGGATGCCCACCGCCCAGCGCAGATCCCGAGCATCCAGGCCCTGCCGGAACGCCGCACTTGCGCCATAGCCCGCATCGGCCAGCACAGTGCCGAACCGCACGCCCGCCGCCCTCAGCCGGTCGAGTTCGTCCAGTGCGATTTCGGCCTTGGTTCGCGGCGCCATCGCCGCCTCCGGCACGCCTGCCTGGGCACAGCGTGCAGGGTCATCGGTCCACTTCTCCGGCAGGAACAGCCGTAGACCGACCGGAACAGGCACCTCGCCCTGTGCCAGGGTGAGCGACACCAGCGATTGGCAATTGGCCTTCTTGCCGAGTTGGCCGCAGTACTGCGGCAGCACGCCGACTGACATCGTGCCTTTCTTAGGCAGCGCCGTGTCATCGATCACCAGCCAAGCCTGCGGACCGCCGACCAGCTTGTCGGCCTGCTGCGCCAGCACCGACCACAGCGGCGCATCATCCCAGGCGGGGCTGGCGATGAAGTGCTGCAGCTGGTCGTGGCCGCCCAAGCCAAGCCGGGCGGCCATCGGCTGCAGGCTCTTGCGCTCGCCGGGTCCGAGCAGACCCCGCAGGTAGAGCGGTGCCCAGGTGCGGCGGGTCTTGCGCCCCAGAACCTCCAGGAACGGCGCTAGCCAGCGATCCAGATCTGCTCCACCACCAAGGATGCTCGTCATCATCGTCGCCTCCAGCAGGAGGCGTCGCACACCATCAGATCATACGCAAACAAAATGCCCAGGTAGTGCTAGAGGCTGTTATGAACCACTCATAACATGCTGGATCTGCTCGGCCTTCCGCAGGTAGGTCCGCTGGGGAAGGCCAGCAAAATCAGTTCTCTAGCACCAGGTTCATAACAGCCTCTAGCACTACCTGGGCATTTTATGATGAGGTGACAGGAACCTGCGTCGGCAGTGCGGACATCGGATCGGCGTGACGAGATGGCTGAACAGGCGGTCGAGAATGGCGCGTCGCACGGCGGGCAGGCTTGGTGAGGGTGGCGGGCCCGGCATTGGGGGCCGCATTTTCCCCCCGCCTCGTCCGGCGGTGCGCGGCGAGGCGGAGGTGCTGCAGGTAGGCACAGGCGATGCAGCTCATCAACGCGTGTCGGTGCAGGCCTGTCCAGGACCGTCCCTCGAAGTGGCCGAGCCCGAGTTCCTGCTTCAGCTGCTGGTGCGCCTGTTCGCAGATCCAGCGTCCTTTGATGGTGGCCGCCAGCGCCCGCAGCGGTGTGTCGGCGGACAGGTTGCTCAGATAGTACTTCCGCTCGCCGCTAGAGCGCCATTCGCCGACCAGCCAGGCTTCATCACCCGGCAGATGCCGGTTGTTGCCCCAAACCGCGCCGTCGCCCACCCGGATGCGCGCCGCGGCGAACCGGGCCGCCAATGCGCCCTTGGTACCCTGCCGCCAGGCGATGCGGCGCCAGGTTTGCGAGGCCAACACCCTCTCCGCCTCTGCTGGCTCTTCGTTCGGCACTGGCTTACGAGCCCGTCCCTGCGGCGGCACCAGCTGCACGGCGGCGCTGTAGACCTTCTGGTTGCGCGGGATGCCCACCGCCCAGCGCAGATCCCGAGCATCCAGGCCCTGCCGGAACGCCGCACTTGCGCCATAGCCCGCATCGGCCAGCACAGTGCCGAACCGCACGCCCGCCGCCCTCAGCCGGTCGAGTTCGTCCAGTGCGATTTCGGCCTTGGTTCGCGGCGCCATCGCCGCCTCCGGCACGCCTGCCTGGGCACAGCGTGCAGGGTCATCGGTCCACTTCTCCGGCAGGAACAGCCGTAGACCGACCGGAACAGGCACCTCGCCCTGTGCCAGGGTGAGCGACACCAGCGATTGGCAATTGGCCTTCTTGCCGAGTTGGCCGCAGTACTGCGGCAGCACGCCGACTGACATCGTGCCTTTCTTAGGCAGCGCCGTGTCATCGATCACCAGCCAAGCCTGCGGACCGCCGACCAGCTTGTCGGCCTGCTGCGCCAGCACCGACCACAGCGGCGCATCATCCCAGGCGGGGCTGGCGATGAAGTGCTGCAGCTGGTCGTGGCCGCCCAAGCCAAGCCGGGCGGCCATCGGCTGCAGGCTCTTGCGCTCGCCGGGTCCGAGCAGACCCCGCAGGTAGAGCGGTGCCCAGGTGCGGCGGGTCTTGCGCCCCAGAACCTCCAGGAACGGCGCTAGCCAGCGATCCAGATCTGCTCCACCACCAAGGATGCTCGTCATCATCGTCGCCTCCAGCAGGAGGCGTCGCACACCATCAGATCATACGCAAACAAAATGCCCAGGTAGTGCTAGGCTTGACCAGACAAAGAGTCGGGTCAGGGAGGCTGGATTCATGCTGAAGATGATTGGCCGGACAAGGCGGCTTCATGAAAGCGGCCTTGGGACCAGGGTCAGCCAGATAAGGCTGTTCCTGTTCCTTGCGGTGCTGCTGCCCCTGGGGGGCTGTGGCGTGGTTGCTTTGCCCTTCCGTGTGACAGGCGACGTCGTGAAGGCTGTGCCCATCGTCGGTGACCCCGTTGGGGCGCCTATTCACGCAGTGGGTGATGTCGTTGATCCTTAGGGCAGGCGTTCAGTAGCCCGGAAGGACCAAGGGGTTCTGTTACCGATGGCGCCGGGGTGCCGGCTGTGGTGCAGGGCAGCCGCTGGAATATGCCGCTACATCAAGCAGGGCGCTGTAGCCTTCGCTCACGGGAAGCGCATCATCGCCGGACGATTTCCATATGAAGCGGCTTGGACACCCGGCGGGCAGGCATTCGCCAAACTGTTCCGTGAGAGTTTGAGCCCAGGATGAATGCCTGGGAGGTCTATGCCGCAGAGGTTGATAAGCGAGTCATCGACCTCATCGCTCATCTACCAGCAGACGCAGCGCAGGCCGACCACGAGGCGATGGCGATGAGCAGGAGAGGGCGGACCAACAACCCTCGACGGCTGCGGGCTGTAAGCGCAACCTAGGCTGATCGCGAAGCTCTGTTCCCAGCATGGCCTGATCAATCGTTTACAATAGAATCTCCATGAGATTACCCTCCCGGGCACCGGCTGCCCGCCCGGCGCAACACCTGCCGGAACCATGCGCGCGGCCAGTCGAAAGCGGAGGATGAGCACTGTGGCTGTGGAGACCGGACAGTTCTTGCAGGCCCGGAGCTTCCAGCACGGTGGTGCCATGCACGGGTCGCTGAACGGATGAGCGTGGCTTTGCTGCCGGAGGACAGCGTCCTCGTTACGGGGGCCTCGGGTTTCCTTGGCTCGGCCGTGGCCAGGGCGCTCAACCGGCGGGGCGTTCGGCCCCGGCTGCTGATCCGTCCCTCCAGCCCGCGCGGCAACCTGCACGACCTCGATCATGAGCCAGCCTATGGCGACCTGACGGACGAGGCCTCCTTGGGCACCGCATTGCAGGGTATTCGCTTCCTGTTCCATGTCGCGGCCGATTACCGGCTTTGGGCGCCGGACCCTTCCATGATGCTTCGCGTCAATCTGGACGGCACGGCGGCGCTGATGCGGCAGGCCCTCGCCGCCGGGGTGGAGCGCATCGTCTATACCAGCAGCGTGGCGACGCTGCGGGTGGCGGGGGCGACGCAGCCGGTGGACGAGACGGCGGCGCTGAACCCGGAACAGGCCATCGGCCCCTACAAGCGCAGCAAGACGCTGGCGGAACGCGCGGTACAGGCAATGATCCGCGAGGAGGGGCTGCCGGCGGTGATCGTCCATCCCTCCACGCCTATCGGCCCCTATGACATCCGGCCCACGCCCACCGGGCGCATGATTCTCGATGCCGCGCGCGGCAGGATTCCCGCCTTCGTGGAAACCGGCCTGAACTTCGCGCATGTCGACGACATCGCCGAGGGCCACCTGATGGCCTTCGAGCATGGCCGCATCGGCGAATCCTACATCCTCGGCGGCGAGAACCTGTCCCTGCGCGATTTCCTCGCGGCGATCGCGCGCCGCACCGGGCGCCCGGCGCCGCGCATCAACCTGCCGCGCCTGCCGCTTTATCCGCTGGCGGTGGGGTCGGAGGTGATGGCGAGGCTCACCGGCAAGGAACCCCTGCTGACGCTGGATGGATTGCGGATGTCGCGCTACCGCATGTACTTCACCTCGGCGAAGGCGGAGCGCGAACTGGGCTACCGCAGCCGCCCCTGGGAAGACGGCATCGCGGATGCCCTGAGCTGGTTCCGCCAGGTGGGCCAGCTGGCATGAGCGCCGCGCTGGGGATCGGGCTTCTGGCCCTGGCCATCTGGGTCTATCTGCTGTCGGCACGCGGCGGCTTCTGGCTGGCGCGCCAGCGCGATGACCGCGACGAACCGCCGCCGCCCGCGCGCTGGCCCTCCGTGGCCGCCGTGGTGCCTGCGCGGGACGAGGCCGACATCATCGCCCGCTCCATCGGCAGCCTGCTGGCGCAGGATTACCCGGGCGGGTTCCGCGTCATCCTCGTCGATGATGGCAGTGCCGACGGCACTGCCGAGGCGGCGCGGGCCACTGCGGAATCCCTCGGCGTGGCGGAGCGGCTGACCGTGCTGCCAGGCGCCGCCTTGCCCGCCGGCTGGACGGGGAAGGTGTGGGCGCAGCACCAGGGCATTGCCAGGGCGACAGGGGACACAGCCGAGGGAGCGCCGGAATACCTGCTGCTCACCGATGCCGATATCCATCACAGCCCCGGCAATCTCCGCGCCCTGGTGGGCCGCGCGGAGCAGGGGCGTCACGTGCTGGTCTCGCTGATGGCGCTGCTCTGCTGCACCAACCGGGCGGAGCGGTTCCTCATCCCCGCCTTCGTGTTCTTCTTCCAGATGCTCTATCCCTTCCGCTGGGTGGCGCAACGCGGGCGGCGCATCGCCGCGGCGGCGGGGGGCTGCATGCTGGTGCGCCGGGCCGCGCTGGAGCAGGCGGGCGGCATCGCCGCCATCCGTGGCGAGATCATCGATGATTGTGCCCTTGCCCGGCGGCTGAAGCAGCAGGGGCCGGTCTGGCTCGGGCTGACGCGCCGCGCCGCTAGCCTGCGCCCCTATGGCAGCGTGGCGGAGATCGGCCGCATGATCGCGCGCTCCGCCTATGCGCAGCTCGGATACTCGCCGCTGCTGCTGGCGGCCACGCTGGCTGGCATGGCGCTCACCTATCTCGCCCCCCCGGCGCTGGCGATCCTGGCCGATGGCGCGGCGGCCTGGGCGGGCGCCGCCGCCTGGCTGCTCATGGCGCTGAGCTTCCAGCCGATGCTGCGCTTCTACCGCGTCTCCCCGCTCTGGGGCCTGGCCCTGCCGGTGATCGGCGCGGCCTATGCGCTGTTCACCCTGCAATCCGCGCTGGGCGTGTGGCGGGGCCGGGGCGGCATGTGGAAGGGCAGGGCCCAGGCCATGGCGGGTGGCGCATGACACAGGCAGCCGACCTCGCCTCCGGCAAGGGGCATAAGGACGAGAATTTTCCGGTCGCCTCGCATCTGGTCCGGGCGGAACTGCGCCCCACCATCATGGCCTTCTACCGCTTCGCCCGCGCCGCCGACGACGTGGCGGACCACCCCGCGGCCGCGCCCGGCATGAAGTTGGAGCAGTTGGCGGCCCTGGAGGCCGGGCTGCGCGGCGAAGCGCACGGAAGCCCGGAAGGACAGGCGCTGCGTGCCGCCCAGCAGGCGCGCGGCCTCACCGAACGCCATGCGCTCGACCTGCTGGAAGCCTTCCGGCGGGATGTGGCGCAGCTCCACTATCCGGACTGGGACGGTTTGATGGATTACTGCCGTTATTCCGCCGCGCCCGTCGGGCGATTCGTGCTGGACCTGCATGGTGAATCGCGCAGGCTCTGGCCGATGAATGATGCGCTCTGCGCGGCCTTGCAGGTCATCAACCACTTGCAGGATTGCGGGAAGGACTACGCGGCGCTCCGCCGCGTCTACCTGCCGCTGGATGCCATGCGGGCGGCGGGCGTCACGGTGGAGGCGCTGGGCGAGGCGAAGGCCTCCCCCGCTCTGCGCGGGGTGATTGGCGGGCTGGCGGAACGCTGCGGCCTGCTGCTGCGGCAATCCCGCCCCTTCGCCACCAGCATCGCCGACCGTCGTCTGGCGATGGAAGTGGGCGTCATCCACACACTGGCGGAAAGCCTGACGGAACGCCTGCTGCACCGGGACCCGCTTTCGGAGCGCGTGCATCACCGCAAGGCCGAGGTGCTGACCCTGTCCCTTCGCGGCGGGCTGGGCGTGCTGGCGGCACGCATGGGGCGGCGGCTGCGCGGGCGGCCTGCCATGGCGGGAGGCGGGGCATGAGCGCGGGCATGCAGGCGGCGTTCGACCCCGCGGCCTTGCAGGCGCGGGTTTCCGGAAGTTCCTTCTACACGGCCATGCGGCTGATGCCCAAGGCAGAGCGGGCGGCGATGTTCGCCATCTACGCTTTCTGCCGGCTGGTGGATGACATCGCCGATGACGGCACGAGGCCGCGCCCCGCGCGCGCGGAGGAGTTGCGGCAATGGCGCGCCGACCTCGCGGCGCTCTACGAGAACCGGCCCGCCGGCCGCGCCGCCTTCCTGGCCGATGCGGTGCGCGATTTCGGGCTGCGGCAGGCGGATTTCCTGGCGGTGGTGGATGGCATGGCGATGGATGTCGAAGCCGATATCCGCGCCCCGGATCGTGCCACGCTCGACCTCTACTGCGACCGCGTGGCGAGTGCCGTCGGCCGCCTTTCCATCTGTGTCTTCGGCATGGAGGAAAGGCCGGGCCACAGGCTGGCGCATGAGCTGGGTCGCGCGCTGCAACTGACGAATATCCTGCGCGACCTGGAGGAGGATGCGGAGATCGGCCGCCTCTATCTGCCGCGTGAGGCGCTGGCGGCGGCGGGCATCACCTCCTCCGATCCCGCCATCGTCATCACCGATCCGCGGATCGACCAGATCTCGCGCGGGCTGGCGGCGGAGGCGGAGGCGCATTTCGCGGCGGCGCATGAGGTGCTGCGCGCGCGGCCGCGGGGGCGGCTTTTCGCGCCCCGCCTGATGGGCGCGGTGTACCGATGCCTGCTGCGGGACATGCTGGCCCAGGGCTGGGCGCCGCCGCGCCGCCGCGTGCGCATCGGCAAGCCGCGCCTGCTGTGGATCGTGGCGCGCTGCGGCCTGGGCGGATGACGCGCGCGCCGCGCATTCACGTCGTGGGGGCGGGGCTCGCCGGCCTCTCGGCGGCCGTGGCGCTGGCCGCGCGCGGGATGCGTGTCATCCTCTCCGAAGCCGCGCCGCAGGCGGGGGGGCGCTGCCGTTCCTATCACGATGCCCGGCTGGGCATGCTCATCGACAATGGCAACCACCTCGTCCTGTCCGGCAATTCTGCCGTGGGGCGCTATCTGCGGAGGATCGGCGCCGAACACCGGCTGGCCGGTCCACCCTCCGCCGAATTCCCCTTCCTGGACCTGCGGGACGGGACACGCTGGACGCTGCGCCCGAATAACGGCGTGTTGCCCTGGTGGGTGCTCTCCTCCAGGCGGCGCGTGCCGGGCACGGTGCTGCGCGACTATGCCGCCCTGGCGCGGCTCGCCCGGCGCCATCCCGGTAAGCGGATCGACGAGATCCTGCCCTGCCGGGGGACGCTCTGGGAGCGGCTGTTGCAGCCCGTGCTCATCTCCGTGCTCAACACGATGCCGGAGGAAGGCTCGGCGGAACTGGCCGGCGCGGTGATACGGGAGAGCCTGGCGCGTGGTGGCGCCGCCAGCCGCCCCCTGGTGGCGGTGCCCAGCCTGGATGCCGCCTTCATCGAGCCCGCGCTGGATTACCTGCGCGGAGCGGGCGCCGCGATCCGCCTGGGCCGCAGGCTGCGCGGGCTGAAGGTCGCGGGCGACCGTGTCGCCGCGCTGGACTTCGCCGATGGTGTCGAGCTGCTGGACGCGCAGGATCGCGTGATCCTCGCCCTGCCGCCCTGGGTGGTGGCGCCGATGGTACCGGGGCTGATGGTGCCCGATTCGTTCCACGCCATCGTCAACGCCCATTTCCGGCTCGCACCGCCGCCGGGGACGCCGCCCATCACCGGGCTGGTGGGCGGCAAGGCGGATTGGGTCTTCGCTTTCGCTGACCGCGTCTCCGTCACCATCAGCGCCGCCGATCACCTGCTGGAGCACGATGCGGACGCCTTGCTGGCGGCGCTGTGGGGGGAGGTGGCGGTGGCACTGAACCTGCCGCCCGAGCCGCCGCCGGGGCGGATCGTCAAGGAGAGGCGGGCCACCTTCGCGGCCACGCCTGGGCAGGATGCGCGCCGCCCCCCGGGCCGGACGGCCTTCGCCAACCTGGCCCTGGCGGGGGATTGGACGGCGACGGGCCTCCCGGCCACCATCGAGGGCGCCTTGCGCTCGGGAGAGACGGCGGCGGCGCTTGCGCTCTCGGGGCTTCTCGCGGCACAAAATCCCCTGTGATGAAAGATGCCCTTTCGTTCCAGGCAAGCCCGGCCATGCCGGTCCTGCCGGATGGTGTCGAGGACGCCATTCGCCATGCCACGGCCGCGCTGGGGCGATACCAGCGTGATGACGGGCACTGGGTGTTCGAGTTGGAGGCGGATGCCACCATCCCCGCCGAATACGTCCTGCTGCGCCAGTATCTCGGCGAGGCGGATGATTTGCCGCTGGAGCGCAGGATCGGCAATTATCTGCGTCGTATCCAGGGCAAGCATGGTGGGTGGCCGCTCTTCCATGGCGGAGCCTTCGATATGAGCGCCTCGGTGAAGGCCTATTTCAGCCTGAAGATGATCGGCGACGATCCGGCCGCACCGCATATGGCGCGTGCGCGGGAGGCCATTCTCGCCCATGGCGGTGCCGCGCGCTGCAATGTCTTCACCCGTATCCTGCTGGCGCAGTTCGGGGAGCTGCCCTGGTCCGCCGTGCCAGCCATGCCGGTGGAGATGATTCTTCTTCCCCGCTGGTTTCCGGTGCATCTTTCCAGGATGTCCTACTGGGCGCGCACCGTGGTCGTGCCGCTGCTGGTGTTGCAGGCCCTGAAACGGCGCGCGCGCAACCCGCGTGGCATCGGGGTGAGGGAATTGTTCCGCCCCGGCATACGGGCCGGCACGGGGCGCACGCATCAGCGCCGTGGCTGGGCGGCCTTCTTCAACGGCCTGGATATGGCACTCCGGAAGGCGGAGCCGTTCTGGCCGCGAGGGCAAAGGCAGCGGGCCATCGCCCGTTGCAAGGCTTTCGTCACGGAGCGGCTGAATGGCGAGGATGGCCTCGGCGCCATCTACCCCGCCATGGCCAACAGCGTGATGATGTATGACGCGCTGGGCGACGGCCCGGAGCACCCCGGCCGCGCCATCGCCCGCCAGGCGATCGAGAAGTTGCTCGTGGTGGGCGAGGACGAAGCCTACTGCCAGCCCTGCGTCTCCCCGGTATGGGACACCGCCCTGGCGAGCCACGCGATGATGGAGGCGGGGGGGGAAGCGGCCGGCGCCGCGTTGCGCGGCCTGGAATGGTTGCGCCCGAGGCAGGAGCTGGAGGTGAAGGGCGACTGGGCCGAGATGCGCCCCAATATCCGCCCCGGCGGCTGGGCCTTCCAGTACCGCAACGCCCATTACCCGGACCTCGACGACACGGCCGTCGTGGTCATGGCGATGGATCGTGCCCGGCGCCAGTTCGACGCAGGGGAGGGGCATGACACCGCCATCGAGCGCGGCGCGGAATGGGTGGTGGGGTTGCAAAGCTCGAATGGCGGCTGGGGCGCCTTCGACGTCGATAACAACCATGATTTTCTTAATAACATCCCCTTCGCCGACCATGGCGCGCTGCTGGATCCGCCGACGGCTGATGTCAGCGCACGATGTGTCAGCATGCTGGCTCAGCTCGGGCGGACGGATACGCCGGAGATGCGGCGCGCGCTGGATTACCTGGGACGCGAGCAGGAGAAGGACGGAAGCTGGTTCGGCCGCTGGGGCGTGAACTATGTCTATGGCACCTGGTCCGCGCTGTGTGCGCTGAATGCGGCTGGCTTCGACGCCTCCCGTCCCAGCATGCGCCGGGGTGCCGAGTGGCTGCTCTCCATTCAGAACGATGATGGTGGCTGGGGCGAGGATTGCGACAGCTACAAGCTGGGCTACCGGGGCTACGAGCCGGCCCCCTCCACCGCGTCCCAGACAGCCTGGGCGTTGCTGGGGCTGATGGCGGCGGGCGAGGTGGATAACCCGGCCGTGGCGCGCGGCATCGAATGGCTGTGCCACGCACAGGGGGAGGATGGGCTCTGGCCCGAGGAAGCCTATACAGGTGGCGGCTTCCCGCGTATTTTTTATCTGCGTTACCATGGATACCCGAAGTTCTTCCCACTCTGGGCGCTGGCGCGCTATCGCAACCTGCGCGCCGGCAACGCGCGATATGTGAGCCAGGGGATGTGACCATCCTGGCCGTAACGGGGCTGCGGCGGGAACAACGCATCCTCGCCACCCCCGACATCGAGGTCCTGGCAGGAGGTGGCAATGCCGGGCGGCTGGCTGCCCTGCTGGAGACCCACGCGAGACAGGCGGAAGGCATCATCAGCATCGGCATTGCCGGCGCGCTGGCCCCGGAATTGCGGCCTGGGAATTGGATTGTTGCCACTGCTGTGCGGGATGGAGAGGACAGCTGGCCCACGGATGCGGCATGGCGGACCCGCCTCGCGGCCCTGCTGCCGGGCGCCGAGGAAGGTGTGCAGCTCGGCCGCGACACCATGGTGGCGCGCGCGGTGGAAAAGGCGGCGCTGCACCGTGCCACAGGGGCCGTCGGCGTCGATATGGAATCACATCTGGCGGCACGCGCGGCGCGGCGGCATGGCCTGCCCTTCGCCGTCGCGCGGGTGGTTTCCGATGGGGCGGACCGCGACCTTCCCGTAGCGGCCCAGCGCGGGATGCGGCCGGATGGCGGGGTGGACATCTCTGCCGTGCTGCGCGCCCTGGCGGCCGATCCGCGTCAGCTCCCGGCGCTGATCCGCACGGGGTGGGAGGCGGAGAAGGCCTTCCGCGCCCTACTCGGCGGCCACCACCGGCTCGGGGCCCGGCTTGCTGCCTCCCCCATTGCTGCCTCCAGTGCGGGTGATACGGGGCTTGTGTGACCCCGGGTGCTTGGCAGCGCGGATCTCGCCCAGCTTCTTCTCCACATGGCCGGAAAAGACGAATTCGGCGGGGCGCTGGTTATCCAGCGGAATATCCCTCGCCATGGCGCCTTCCGTCCGCACGCCCTTCAGCGTGATAGCCAGCGCCTTCAGCGGGTGGCGCATCATGTCGTCCACCGCCGAGGCCTCGAAGCCCGAATGCACCATGCAATCGGCGCATTTCTCGTAGTTGCCGACGCCGTATTTGTCCCACTCGGTATCGTTCATCAGTTCGTCAAAGGTTTTGGCGTAACCTTCGCCCAGGAGGTAGCAGGGCTTCTGCCAGCCGAAGACCGTGCGCGTCGGGTTGCCCCAGGGCGTGCAGTGGTAACTCTCGTTCCCCGCCAGGAAGTTCAGGAACATGCGGGACTGGGTGAAAGGCCAATCCCTGCCGCCGCGCCCCCGTGCAAGGATGCCGCGGAACAGCTCCTTCGTTTTGGTGCGGTTCAGGAAATGCTTCTGGTCCGGCGCGCGCTCATAGGCATAGCCGGGGGAGACGGTGATGCCGTCGAGCCCGAGGGTCTTCATCTCGTCGAAGAAGGCGGCGGTCTGCGCGGGGTCCGCGTCATTGAACAGGGTGCAGTTGATGGAAACTTGGAAGCCCTTCGACTTCGCCAGCCGGATGGCCTCCACCGCCTTGTCATAGACCCCGGTCTGGCAGACGGATTTGTCGTGCATCGCCTGGTTGCCATCCAGATGGATGGACCAGGTGAAGGCCGGGCTCGGCTTGTAGTCGTCGATCTTCTTGGTGAGCAGCAGCGCGTTCGTGCAGAGGATGACAAACTTCTTGCGCTGGAGGTAACCCTGGACGATCTCCGGCATCTCCTTGTGCAGCAGCGGCTCGCCGCCGGCGATGGAGACGACGGGCGCGCCGCATTCATCGATGGCGGCCATGCATTCGTCGAAGGAGAGGCGCTGGTTCAGGATTTCATTCGGGTAGTCGATCTTGCCACAGCCCGCACAGGCCAGGTTGCAACGGAACAGCGGCTCCAGCATCAGCACAAGCGGGAAGCGCTTGCGGCCGGACAGTTTCTGACGGACCAGATAGGCTCCGATCCGGGCTGCTTGCCCAAGGGGAATTCCCAAAATCGCGCTCCTTCACTCGCCCGGCTGGGCGACCGTTCCGCCGGACGGATTGCGGAGCTCCTGCGGCAGGCGGAACTCGACATCCTCGCGGATACCATTCATCTGGGTGACTTCGATGTCGGCGTGCTGGCGGAGCGCCGCGATCACGTCGAGGATCAGTTCCTCCGGTGCCGAGGCGCCGGCGGTCAGGCCTACCATCTCCACGCCCCGCAGCCAGTCAGGGTCGATCTCGCTGCCATCGGCGATGAGATGGCTCGGGATCCCGCGCTCCACGCCGATCTCGCGCAGGCGGTTGGAATTGGAGCTGTTGCGGCCGCCGACCACCAGCAGCAGTTCCACCACCTCGCACAATTCGCGCACGGCGGTCTGCCGGTGCTGGGTGGCATAGCAGATGTCGGAAAGATCCGGGCCTTCCAGATTCGCGAACCGTGCTTGCAGGGCCGCGATGATGCCGCGCGTGTCATCCACGCTCAGCGTGGTCTGGGTGACATAGGCCACCGGAGCGTCGTCCGGCAGATCGATCCCCGCGACATCCTCGGCGGTGGAGACCAGATGCACCCTGGCATCGATCTGGCCGATGGTGCCCTCGACCTCCGGATGCCCGGCATGGCCTATCAGCACCAGCGCCTTGCCGCGCGCGACGTAGCGCTTGCCCTGGACATGAACCTTGGACACGAGGGGGCAGGTGGCATCGAGCACCGGCAGCCCCCGCTGGGCGGCTTCATCCACAACGGAGCGGGCGACACCATGCGCGCTGAAGATCGTGACGGCGCCATCGGGGATCTCGGAAAGCGACTCGACGAAGACCGCTCCCTGCCGCTTCAGCTTTTCCACGACGTGGCGGTTATGCACGATTTCGTGACGGACATAGACCGGCGCACCGAATTTGACGAGCGATTGCTCGACGATCTCGACAGCTCGCACGACACCAGCGCAGAAGCCGCGGGGCTGTGCCAAAAGAACCTTCATGCAGGATAGTTCTCCGTCATAGCGGTTATCGCCAGGATCGGGTGAAGCGCTGAAGCAAAGCCAAAGGTTTGTGATCAAAAACGTGATACGGCTGGCAGAGCCGGATCCGATCCGCAGCACAGTCCGGTGACAATAGTCCAGCAATGTCGCGCGGGATGCAAGCATTCACATGTTCAGGCTGCCCTCAGGAACAGGTTGCGCCACGCCGCCAAAATAACGATAACGGACTGTAAAGAAGGGATACTCGTGCTGTAATGATTCCCGACAATGACAAGGCATTGATCAGCCCAAAGGTTGTCGGGGCGGAGCAGACTGTCCGCCACATCTGCCTCAGCGAGGATGAGCGCCACATGGCGGGCCAGGATCCGCGCCTGTCGCGGTCGGGCATCATCCCCTCTGCCATCTGCTCCGCCCGCCGGTTCATGGGTGGGCCGAAGCCGGCGGCGGAAGCCGGGGGAGGCGTGGCGTGAGCGCCGACACCATCATCCACCGCATCGTCCGCCCGGCGGTCCGGCTGGTGGCGCCGAGCCGGATCACGCCCAACCACATCACCACCCTGCGGCTGATCACGGGCATCGCGGCGGCGGTGGCCTTCGCCGCGGGGGATGACGGCTGGCTCGCCATTGGTGCCGCCATCTTCCTGCTCTCCATGCTGCTGGATCGCGCGGATGGCGAACTGGCCCGGCAGACAGGCCAATCCAGCGTCGCCGGGCACCGCTATGACCTGGTGAGCGACTGTTTCTCCAACATCATCGCGTTCATCGGCCTTGGCATCGGGCAGATGGGCGCGCTGGGGCTGCTGGGCCCGGCCTTGGGCGTGGCGGCTGGTCTGGCCGTCGGCGTGCTGTTCTGGCAGCTCCACATCCTGCGGGTCGGGCAGGTGCGGGGCTATCGGCTGGCGCCTGGCATCCTGGTCGATCCGGATGACCTGCTGGTCTTCGTGCCGATCCTCGTCTGGGCCGGGGCCACGGTGCCGATGCTGTTCGCGGCGGCCATCATCACCCCGGCCGCCGCCCTCTGGCTGGCCATCGCCGGATCCCGGCAGGGTGACGCGGAACGGGGGGCCTGACGGCCTTCCTCAGTGCCATCAGGCGCCGATCACATCCTCGATCGCTGCCAGCAGGCGCCTGAAATCGGTCTCATCCAGGGCGCCGATGCAGCCGATGCGAAAGGTCTCCGCCTCGGTCAGCTTACCCGGGTAGATCAGGAAGCCGCGTTCCGCCAGGGCATCGTAGAAGGGCCGGAACGCCAGGGCCGGCGCCTGGGGCAGCCGGAAGGTGGCGATGACCGGGGCCTGCACGGCAGGGTCCAGGTAGAGCTCGAAGCCGAGCCGCGCCATGCCCGTGGTGAGCGTCTCCAGGTTGCGGCGGTAGCGCGCGAGGCGTGCCGGCGGCCCGCCCTCGGCCTCCAGCCGCCGCAAGGCCTCCACCAGCGCGGCCACCACCTGGACCGGCGGCGTGAAGCGCCACTGCCCGTCCTTCTCGAAGCCACGCCATTGCGCGTGCAGGTCCAGGCTAGTGGAGGGGCTGCGGCCTTCCGCCGCCGCCAGTGCCGCCGTCTCGATCAGCGCGAAGCCGAGGCCCGGAACCCCTTCCAGGCATTTGTTGGAGGATGCCATGAGCGCGGTGACGGGCGTGGTCCGGAGGTCGATGGGCAGGGCGCCGAAGCTGCTCATGGCATCCAGCAGGAAGGGCCGGCCCGCCGCCGCGACGGCCGCCGCGATCTCCGGCAGGGGGTTCAGGATGCCCGTGGTGGTCTCGCAATGGACCAGCGCGACATGGGTGATGCCTGGGTCGGCCTGGAGCGCGCTGGCCACCAGGCCCGGCGTCACGGGCTCATCCTCCCGCCAGCGCAGGGCCTCGGCCCGGCGGCCCATCCGGCGGGCGATGGAGACCATCCGCTCGCCATAGGCGCCATTGACCAGCACGAGCAGCTTGCCCTCCGGAGGCAGGAGGGTGGCCAGCGTGGCCTCGACCACGAAGGTGCCGGAGCCCTGCAACGGCACCGCGACATGGCTCCCGGCACCCTGCGCCACCTGCAGCAGGCGGGCGCGCATCTCGGCGGTGAGGGCGATGAAGCCGGCATCGCGCGAGCCCCAGTCCCGCAGCATGGCCTGCCGTGTCGCCGGGTGGGTCGTCAGCGGGCCGGGGGTGAGCAGGATGGGGCTATCGGTCATGGCTGACTTCCAGGTTGCCTTCCGGTTTCGGCCCGGCCGCGGCGCCCAGGCGCCAGGCGATGAGGCCGGGGACGCCGAGCAGGATGTCCCGCAGCCGGCGGATGAGGGCGAGGGCGATGGCCTTGTCCGGTGGAATCCCGAACAGGGCGCAGATGAGGACATAGCCGCCTTCCTGCACCCCCAGCGTGCCGGGGATGAAGAAGCCGGCGCTCCGGATGGCCTGGCCCAGGCTTTCGATGACCAGCGCCTCGGCAAGGCTGGCCTGCACCCCGAGCGCGTAGAGCGCCGCCCAGGTCTCCAGCACGCCCAGCAGCCAGGAGAGGGAGTGCCAGGCCCCGCTGCGCCAGAAGCGGGCGGGCTCGCGGTAGAGCCTGACGACCGTCTCGTGAAGGCCGAACAGGTCGCCCGGCGAGGCCCGGCCGAGCCGCGCCGCCAGCTTCGGGAGCATGCTCTCCACCAGCCGGAACAGGCCCCAGCGCTGCGCCGCCATGAAGCTGCCCGTGATGCCCGCGCCCAGCACGATGCCCATGATGGCCCAGTACAGGGTGTCGCCGCCGCCCTGGTGCGGGATGAGCAGCAGCACGGCGAGCCCGAGCAGGGAGAAGGCGATCTGCGAGGCCATCTCGGTGCCGAGATCGGCGGCCACGCTGGCGATGACGCGCAGCTGGGCCACGCCCTTGCGGGCCAGGAGCTGCGCGCGCACCAGCTCCCCCACCACCGGCAGCAGCGCGTTGATGGCGCCACGGATCCAGCGGATCCGCGCCAGGGCCATCAGCCCCGGGCGGCGCGGGTCGTCGATCAGCGGCGCCCAGGCCTGGGCGGAGGCGAGGATCTGCGTGACATAGAGCCCCACCACCAGCGGCATCCACCAGCCCGCCTGCAGCAGGAGGTGGCCGATGCTGGCGGGGTCGTTGGTGGCGATCAGCGCGATGGCGATGGACAGCCCGACCAGCAGCCCCGGCAGGTAGGACCGGATCACACCGGGCCCAGCAGGAAGTCACGGAAGCGGCGCGCCACATCCTCGGGCCGGATGGTGGGCCTGCCGAGCCTGGACATGGAGCCGGGCGCGATGCGCAGATGGATGAGCGCGGGTCCCTGGCCCAGCGCCTCGCCGAACGCCCTGGCGAAGCCTTCCAGCGTATCGGCCGAGGCGGCGTAGCGGTAGCCGCAGGCCAGGGCGATGGCGGCGAAATCCACCGAGGGGGACACGGTGGGCTGGCCGCCGGTGGAGTCATGCACGCCATTGTCCAGCACCACATGCACGAGACGGGCGGGCGCCTGCGCGCCGATGGTGGCGAAGGTGCCGAGCTTCATCAGCGCGGCGCCATCCCCATCCAGCACGACCACCGGCTTCATCGTGTTGAGCGCGACGCCCAGCGCCATGCCGCTGGCGCCGCCCATGGAGCCCACCTGGTAGAGATGCTGGGGACGGTCCGCGAGGGTGAAGAGCTCCCGCCCGCATTTGCCGGTGGTGGCGATGATGGCGGCTTCCGGCGGCACGATCTCCAGCAGGCGCTCCAATGCGGCTGCGCGGCCGGGACGCTCGCCGGCCCGCGCCGCGCCCGCGGTGTAGTCCGCGCGGGTGCCAGGGCCGGGGAGGGACGGGGCGAGGGCGGAGAGGCCGGTTTCCGCCACATCCCCCTGCCGCATGACGAAGGCGAAGGGCAGGGCGCTGGCATTCATGCGCGCGACGGCGCGGCCGAGGGCGGGCGCGAGCTGCCCAGGCTCCGCCGGGAAGGGCTCCTGCTCCACGCCGACAAGCGCGAGCAGAGGCTGGGTGATGCGGCCCATCACATCATGCTGCGGCTCATCCGGCCGGCCGGGCTCGCCCCGCCAGGTGGTGATGAGCAGGGTGGGAATGCGGAACGGGGCGTTCAGCGAGGTCAGCGGGTTCACCGCATTGCCGAGGCCGGAATTCTGGCACATCACGACCGTCTGGCGGCCGGCGAGCCATGCGCCGGAGGCAATGGCGACGGCCTCGCCCTCGCTGGTGGCGCCGACATAGGTGAGGGACGGGGCCGACAACACGCCGTTGATCAGCGGCGTCAGATAGCTGCAGGGCACGCCGGTATAGAAGCTGAACCCGGCCGCGCCGGCCTCGGCGATGAAGGAATCCGCGGTGATCATGCCTGTGCTCAGGTAAAGTTTCGGGCTTTGGCGAGGTCCGTCAGTGTATCGACATCCAGCCAATGGCCACTGAAATACTTCACGCGGACGGGATGTTTCTCGGCCAGCCGGGTGAGGAGCAGGGGCATGTCGGCATTCTCCAGCAATCCCTCCTGCTCCATCGAGGCCAGTTCCTCCCGCAGCCAGACGGCGCCCCGCGCGCTGAAGCGGACGAGGCCCATCCACTCGCCGCAGACCTCTCCCTCGGCGATATCCTGGCCGATGCGGCGCAGATGGGCGGGCCTCTCATCCAGGTATTCACCGGAGAAAGGCTGGTCCGCCAGCACGAGGTCGCGTGGCTGGCCTGGCCTCGGTTGCAGGCGGCCGAGCGCATCCACGGCGATCGCCACATCGGCGCTGCTGGTCAGCAGGTTGTCGAGGATGTAGCGGCGGAACAGCACGTCGCCATAGGCCACCACGGTCTCGCCCCCGATGGCGTTGCGCGCACAGTGCAGGGACCAGACCTCGCCCGTTTCCGCATATCGATCATTGTCGATCATGTGGATGCCTTGCAGGACGACCAAATCCTTGCGGTAGCCGCGCACCACCTTGATGTCGCGCACGCCGCTTTCGCGGAGCGTGCCCGTCAGGCGCTGCAACAAGGATTGGCCACGGATATCGGCCATGCATTTCGGCTGCCCGGGGTCGCCGACATCGCCGGCGGAAGCGGCGAGGACGATGGCCGTAGTGGCGGGCTTCGCCGGGAGATAGCGGCGCTCGGCCTCCTCCAGCTCGGCATTGCCGACCAGGCGGAAGATGTCCTTCACCGTCGCGACGCTGCCTTCCACGCGGACCAGGGACTGGTCATCATGGATGCGCGCGGCGGTCTCCCGCATCGCGGTGATGGAGCTCCGGAGCAGGTGGTTCGCCCAGATGATGGTGGAAATGCCGGCCTGCCGGAACAGCTCCGTCGGCGTGGCGTAATACATGGTGGGCACGATCACCAGCGGCGCGCGGTCGCCCCAGCGCCCGGCGAAGGTGAAGATCTCCTCGGCGGTCGATTGCTTGGAGTGGATGAGGATGGCATCGGCACCGGCGCGGTGATAGGCCTCGGCGCGGCGTAGGGCCTCCTCCATGCCGCGGCCGGAGACCAGCGCCTCGACGCGCGCGACGAGGGTGAAATCCAGGTCGGTCTGGCTGTCCTTGCCGGCCTTGATACGACCGCAGAATTCGTCGAGATCCGCGAGAGGCTGTGCCTCCCCGATAAAGGAATTGGTCTTTGGGAAGAGCTTGTCCTCGATGCAGACGCCAGCGATGTTACGCTCGCACAGCTTGCGCACCAGACGGCGGACATTGTTGAAATTGCCATAGCCAGTGTCGCCATCCACCAGAATCGGCAGGGTGGTGGCGTCGGACATGTATTCAAGCACGTCCAGAACCTGCGTCCAGGAGGCTTCGTTGCTGTCCCTGAGGCCGAGCGACGCGGAAATCGTCAACCCCGATGCCCAGATGCCACGGAACCCCGCTTCCTCGGCGATCTTGGCGGAGAGGCCGTCATGCGCCTCCATCAGAAAGGAGAGGGACGAGGATTCGATTTCCCGCCGCAGAGCAAAGAAGCGCGTCTGCGCTTGCCCGGCGGTGGGTGAGACTCCATTCCCGAAGGAGTTGGCCGTATCGTTCAAGGCTCGATCCCTCTTCCATTGATGGGGATTCGGCACGGATGCGTCGCTTGCAATTCCTTGAAGCATCGTATTAGCTTCAAGGAATTGCAAGACTAACGCAGGGACTCCTGACGTGGCGGCATACGGATCCGTGACTTCCGCCATCATCCTGGCCGCCGGCGTGGGGCGCCGCCTGGGCGTGGATCAGACAAAGCCCAAGATTCTGCTGGAGTTCGGGGGCGAGAGCCTGCTCTCCCGCCATCTTTCCGCATTGGGGCGGCACGGCATCGAGCATGTCGCCATCACGGTTGGATACAAGCAGGACCTGATCGTCGCCGAAACCGAGCGTCTCGGCTGGCACGGGCGCGTGCGCTTCGTGCGGAATCCCGACTATCGCAAGGGCAGCCTGCTGTCTCTGGCCGTGCAGGAGGAGGCTTTGCGCGCCGGCGAGCCGCTGCTGCTGATGGATGGCGATGTTCTCTATGACGACCGTATGATTGCGGCGCTGGTCGAGGCGCGAGGGGAGAACATTCTTCTCCTGGACCGCGAAGTCGAACCCGGTGACGAACCTGTGAAGATATGTTTTCGCGGGGAAACGATTGTTGATTTCCGCAAGATCCCCGAACATGCGCATGACTCGTTTGGGGAATCGGTGGGATTTTTCCGTTTGTCGCCAGACATGGCCTCGCGCCTTGCCGATCGCTGCGCCGCGCATATCGGCGCCGGACATCTTCATCTCGAGTATGAGGAAGCCTTGCGCGACCTGATGCTGGCGGAGCCGCACCGGTTCACGGCGCGCGATGTCACCGGACTTCCCTGGGTGGAGATCGATTTCCCCGCCGATGTCACGCGGGCGCGTGGCGAAATTCTGGCGCAGTTGCAGGTTGCGTGACGCGCTTCGGCATTGACGTGGAAGAGAGGGATGTTCCCCTCATATCGCAACGCCCGCCCGGACCAGCGAGGGATCTCGTCACAATGAGTGGCGGGCTCGCTTTAGGACGCTGCTCGCGACAGATGCCGGGTTACCCTGCTCGTGATGCGGTATCCAGGTCTGGCTATGACCTGGCGGCCTCTCGCCGTGCCGGCACGCCGTTAGGATGAGGCGACAGATAGATTGAACCGGGAATACGCCGTGACCCTTCTTGCTTCGCCTCTGTTCGATTCCCTGTCCATCGCCGCCTTAGAAATAGAGGAGGCGCTGGAGACGTTGTTGCCGCCGGAGGAGGGGCCGGAGGCGCGTCTGGCGGCGGCCATGCGCTATGCGACGCTGGGTGGTGGCAAGCGGCTGCGCGGCTTTCTGGTGCTGGAGAGCGCGCGGCCCTTCGGCGTGGCGCGGGCCAGCGCCCTGCGCGTCGCCGCCGCGGTCGAGATGCTGCACGCCTATTCGCTGGTGCATGACGACCTGCCGGCGATGGACAATGACGAGCTGCGCCGCGGCAAGCCCACCACCCACCGCGCCTTCGGGGAGGCGACCGCCATCCTGGCCGGCGACGCGCTGCAGGCCCATGCCTTCGCGGTGCTGGCGGATGAGGACACGCATTCCGACACCGCCGTGCGGGTGGAGCTGCTGCGCCGCCTGGCCATCGCCGCCGGGCCGCGCGGCATGTGCGGCGGCCAGATGCTGGACATGCTGGCCGAGGAGGGGGCGGAGCCGCCGACCGAGGCCTCCATCGGCCGGCTCCAGCTGCTCAAGACCGGCAAGCTGATCGAATTCGCGGCCGAGGCCGGGGCGATCCTGGGCAAGGCGCCCTCGCCGCTGCGGCATGCGCTCTGCGCCTATGGCCGCGACCTCGGCGCCGCCTTCCAGATCGCCGACGACGTGCTGGACGCGACCGCGACGGCCGAGGAGACCGGCAAGGCCACCGGCAAGGATGCCGGGGCCGGCAAGGCCACCCTGGTCGGGCTGCTGGGGCTGGAGCGGGCCCGCGCGCAGGCGGAACGACTGGCGGCCCAGGCGCGCGACCATCTCGACAGCCTGGGGGAGCGCGCCGATCTCTTGAGGATGCTGGCCGGCTACACCATCGCCCGGAGATCCTGATGGCTCAGTCCCCGACCCCCCCGGCGGCCAATCCCCGCCCGGTGACGCCGTTGCTGGACCGCATCCGCACGCCCGCCGACCTCAAGAACTTCTCCGCCGACCAGCTGCGGCAGGTGGCGGATGAGCTGCGGGCGGAGACGGTGCATGCCGTCAGCCAGACCGGCGGGCATCTCGGTGCCTCGCTGGGCGTGGTGGAGCTGACGGTCGCCATCCATGCCATCTTCGACACGCCGCGCGACCGGCTGATCTGGGATGTCGGCCACCAGGCCTATCCGCACAAGATCCTGACCGGCGGCGCGACCGCATCCGCAGCCTGCGCCAGGGCGGCGGCCTCTCCGGCTTCACCCGCCGCAGCGAGAGCGAATACGACCCCTTCGGCGCGCGCATTCCTCCACCTCCATCTCGGCCGGGCTGGGCATGGCAGTGGCCCGCGACCTGCTGCGCGGCCGCCGCAACGAGCAGAACGTCATCGCCGTGATCGGCGACGGCGCCATGAGCGCGGGCATGGCCTATGAGGCCATGAACAACGCGGGCGCCATGCGCTCCCGCCTGATCGTGGTGCTGAACGACAACGACATGTCGATCGCGCCGCCGGTGGGCGCCATGTCGGCCTATCTCTCCCGCCTGATCTCCTCCCGCCCCTTCCTGACGCTGCGGGAGGTGATGGCCAAGCTCGCCCGCCGCTTCCCCGCGCCGCTGGAGCGCGCGGCGCGGCGCGCCGATGAATTCGCCCGCGGCATGCTGACCGGCGGCACGCTGTTCGAGGAGCTGGGCTTCTACTATGTCGGCCCGGTGGACGGGCATAACCTGGACCACCTGCTGCCGCTGCTGCGCAACCTGCGCGACGCCGAGAGCGGCCCGCCGGTGCTGCTGCATGTCGTGACGCAGAAGGGCAAGGGCTATGCGCCCGCCGAGGCCAGCGCCGACAAGTATCACGCGGTGGCCAAGTTCAACGTCGTCACCGGCACCCAGGCCAAGGCGCCCCCCGGCCCGCCGACCTATACGAAGGTCTTCGCCCAGTCGCTGGTCGCCGAGGCCGAGCGGGACGAGAAGATCGTCGCCATCACCGCCGCCATGCCCTCCGGCACCGGGCTGGACCTGTTCCAGAAGCGCTTCCCGCGCCGCAGCTTCGACGTGGGCATCGCCGAGCAGCATGCCGTGACCTTCGCGGCCGGCATGGCGACGGAAGGGATCAAGCCCTTCGTGGCGATCTATTCCACCTTCCTCCAGCGCGCCTATGACCAGGTGGTGCATGACGTGGCGCTGCAGAAGCTGCCGGTGCGCTTCGCGCTGGACCGCGCCGGGCTGGTCGGCGCCGATGGCGCCACCCATGCCGGCGCCTATGACATCGCCTATCTCGGCTGCATCCCGGAGATGGTGCTGATGGCGCCGGCCGATGAGGTGGAGCTGGCGCATATGGTGGCCACCGCCGCCGGCCATGACGCGGGGCCCATCGCCTTCCGCTTCCCGCGCGGCGAGGGCTTCGGGCTGGAGAGCGTGCCGGCGCGCGGCACGCGGCTGGAGATCGGCCGCGGCCGCATCCTGCGCGAGGGCGAGACCGTCGCCCTGCTGAGCTACGGCACCCGCCTGCAGGAAGCCCTGCAGGCCGCCGCCGAGCTGGCGGCGCATGGCCTCTCCTGCACCGTGGCCGATGCCCGCTTCGCCAAGCCGCTGGACACCGCCCTGGTGGAGCGGCTGGCGCGGGAGCACGAGGTGCTGGTGACGCTGGAGGAAGGCTCGGCCTGCGGCTTCGGCGCGCTGGTCATGCAGCACCTGGCCTGGCGCGGCGCCTTCGATGCCGGACTGAAATTCCGTCCGATGTGCCTGCCAGACATCTTCATCGACCACGACACGCCAAAGGCGCAATACGACGCCGCCGGGCTCTCCGCACGCTCCATCGTCGACACCGTCCTGGCAGCGCTGGGAGGCGCGAGTCAGGCGGCGAATGTTTCCTCACGCCGCTGATACTTCCGGTCCATGACCATGCCGAGCCGCCCAGAGGGACCCTCTTCTCTGGCGCGCGTTGTCACTATCAGCACGCGCCACGCCTGGGTCACGGTGCTGTTGGCGGTCCTGCTTGCCGCTGCGGCGCTGTTCTACACAGCGCGTAACTTTGCCATCACGACCGATACGGCGGAGTTGATCTCCACCGATCTCGACTGGCGAAAGCGGGAACTGTCTTTCGATGCCGCCTTCCCCCAGCTGGACGATCTGATCCTGGTCGTGATCGACGGCCGGACACCGGAACTGGCCGACGCCGCATCCCAACGCCTCGCCACGGCATTGCGCGGGCAGCCTGGCCTGTTCCGCAGTGTGCGGCAGCCGGATGGTGGCGCCTTCCTGGAACGAAACGGGCTGCTGATGTTGCCGGAAGCCGAGGTGGAGAAAGCCACTTCGCAACTGGTCAATGCACAGCCTTTCCTTGGCCCGCTGGCGCTTGATCCCAGTTTGCGCGGCGCTCTCGGTAGCTTGTCGACGGCGCTTGAGGGGGTCGAACGCGGCGAGACCACCCTGGCCAATCTGCAGCCGGGCATCAACGCCTTCGCGCGAACCTTCGAAGATGTCCTGGCCGGGCAACCGGCCTTCTTCTCCTGGCGCAGCCTGATCGCGGACACGGCACCCACCCGGCGGGAGACGCGGCGCATTCTGCTGGTGCAGCCGGTGATGGATTTCACCGCTCTCCAGCCCGGTGCCGCTGCCGGCCGCGCAATCCGCAGCATCGCCGCCAAAGAGGGGGTGACGCCGGACCAGGGCGTGACCGTGCGCCTGACAGGGCCCGTGCCCCTGGCCGATGAGGAATTCGCCACGCTGGCCGAGGATGCGGAACTGGTAACGGCCGTCATGCTGGCCGCCCTCATCGGCATTCTCTGGCTGGCCGTGCGCTCGGGGCGCGTGGTGGTTGCGATCCTGATCACGACATTGCTCGGGCTGGTGATGACGACGGGGCTGGGCCTGCTGGCCACTGGGCGGTTCAACCTGATTTCCGTCGCGTTCATCCCGCTTTTCGTCGGGCTGGGGATCGATTTCAGCATCCAGTTCAGCATCCGCTTCCTGGCCGAACGGGTGGGGCAGCCAGATACGGCATCGGCGCTGGCGGCGGCGGGCCGGAGTGTTGGGCGCGGCTTGGCGCTGTCCTCCGCCGCGATTGGGCTGGGCTTCTTCGCCTTCCTGCCGACGAGCTATCTGGGCGTGGCGGAACTGGGCGCGATCTCTGGCCTGGGCATGATCATCGCGTTCGCGCTCAGCGTCACACTGCTGCCCGCGCTGCTCATGCTTCTGGCTTCGCGTAGCGCAGGAATGGCGGAGCCGGGCTTTCCGGCGCTCGCCCCGGTTGAGGCCTGGCTGCGCCGCCGCCGTGGGCTCGTGTTGGCGGGCGGGGGTGCGACCGCCATTGTGTGTCTGGCGCTGCTGCCCTTCGTGCGGTTCGATTTCAATCCGCTGCATCTCCGCAGCGAGCGCGTGGAATCGATGTCCACGCTCCATGACCTCATGACGGACCCGGACCGCAGCCCCAACAGCCTGACTCTTCTGGCCAACACCCCGGAAGAAGCGCGGGCCCTCGCGCGACAGTTGGAGGAACTGCCGGAAGTGGGTCGCACCGTCACGCTGACCGATCTGGTACCGGCGGCGCAGGACGAGAAACTCGCTCTCATCGCCGATGCCGGCATGTTCCTGACCCCCGTGCTGGAAGGGATAGCCCCCCAGCCACCACCCTCGGACGCGGATCTCAGGGAGAGCCTGGCCCGCACCGCGGCGGCCTTGCGGGCGGCGGCAGGTCAGGGCACCGGCCCCCCGGCAGAGACCGCCGGAAAGCTCGCCGGATTGCTTGAGGCCCTGCGGGATGCAAGCCCCGAGATCCGCGCCAAGGCGGCTGAGGCTGTTGTGATGCCGCTGCGCGTCGTGTTGGATCAGACCCGTGCGTTGCTCTCCTCCGGCCCCATCACGCTGGAGGATCTGCCGGATGACCTGAAGGCAGATTGGGTCGCGCGCGATGGCCGCATCCGTGTCCAGGTCTTCCCGCATTCCGGTGCGGAGGATGATGCCTCTCTCGGCCGCTTTGCCGCCGCCGTCCAACGTGTCGAGCCGGAGGCGACGGGGGTTCCGATCTCGATCCGTGCCGCCGGGGACATGATCGTCACGGCCTTCCTGCAGGCCGGGCTCTTCGCGGGCATCGCCATCACGCTGCTGCTGGCGGTCGTTCTGCGTCGGGTGCGGGATGTCATCCTGACCTTGGTGCCGGTCCTGCTCAGCGGATTGCTCACCCTTGCCAGTTGCGCGGCGCTGGACCTGCCTCTGAACTTCGCAAACATCATCGCATTGCCGCTGCTGTTCGGTGTCGGCGTAGCCTTCAACATCTATTTCGTCATGGCCTGGCGGAATGGCGAGACGCACCTGCTGCAATCAAGCCTGACCCGTGCCGTGGTGTTTAGCGCATTGACGACGGCGACGGCCTTTGGTGCACTCTGGCTTTCCAGCCATCCAGGTACCGCCAGCATGGGGCGGCTTCTGATGCTGTCCCTGGGCTGGGAATTGCTGGTCACGCTGCTCTTCCGCCCGGCATTGCTGGCGCGTCCGGCGCGGGCATGATGTCACGGCATCGTGCGCAGGCGGAAGCTCCTGCTGCGGCCGGCCTCACCTATGCTATGGCTATGCGCGGCCTTCGCCTCCTGCCGGTTTTGGCAATGCTGCTGGCCTTGGGTGCCTGCGCGAGCAGGGGAACTGGCTCGCCGCCGCCGACGGCGGGAGACCCGCTGGAGCCGCTCAACCGCGACGTCCTGGCATTCAACACGGCCATCGATGATGCTGCGATCCAGCCGGTGGCGATGGGCTACCGCAAGGTCGTGCCGAGCTATGGCCGCCGCCGCGTCCGCGCCTTCCTTGACAACCTCGATGAGCCGCGCATCTTCGTCAATCAGCTGCTGCAATTCCGGCCCCTCGGGGCGGCGGAGACGATGCTGCGATTCGTCTTCAACTCCACTGTCGGCGTCGGCGGTCTTTACGATGTCGCGACCGATTGGGGCCTGGGCCGCCATCAGGGCGATTTTGGTCAGACCCTATGGGTCTGGGGCGTGGGGGATGGGCCCTATCTGGTGCTCCCCGTGGCCGGGCCTTCCAATGCGCGTGACCTGGTCGGACGGGTTGGCGACGGCTTCATGAATCCCTTCAACTGGCTGCTGCCCCTCGATCTCTCCCTCACGCGCGCCGGGGTTGATGGCATCGATGTGCGGGAGCAGAATATAGAGGGACTGGACGAATTGCGGACCGGCTCGCTCGACTACTACGCGCGGCTCCGCAGCGTGTGGCAGCAGCAGCGCGACGCGCAGCTTGGCCGTAGCGGCGCCACTCCTGACGCAGTGGATGTGCTGGAAGATCCCGGCGCCACGCCCTAGCTGCCCGGTTGTGAGACCTCCTTGGCGTCCTCAGCAATGAGGCGTGCGCGGGCGATGTCCTCTGGTCCGGCTCGACCTTCAGGTGTTTCGGGTTTGGGGCGGGCGAGCTTTCGTCGCGTGCGGCCATCATAGCTTTGGACACGGTGCCGGCTGATGCAGGGCATGACGCCGCGCACAACCATCGCCTCTGCCGGGACGAACCCGGCATCGGCATCGCTTTCCTCGCGTCCTCTATCACCAGCAGTGGCACATCGAGAGCGGGTTCAGCCAACATGAACGCCGCCTCGGCTCCGCGCTGACTGCGCGCAGCCATCAGCCGCAGCGCCGCGAACTCATCCTGCGCGTCCTCACCCACAACCTCATGATCCTCAGATCCCGGCCAGGAAGGTTTCGACAGCGCATGCGGGCCTCAGTATCCGTGCAAGGTGCATCCGTGGAGGCCTCGCGCGGCGGCAAGGAGCGCACCATGCTGGGTGCGCTGTCAGCCGAACATGTCACGGGTGATGCTGGCGTACCAACCATCGGCGTGCAGAGCCTCCAGCCGCCGCTGCTCCGGCAGGTCACCACGCGGGGAGGTGCCGCCGGAGGCCGGCACCTCCGCGAAGCTTCGGCTCTCCGCATCCGCGTGGAAGATGTTCGCGACCGAGATCGCGTATTCCGGCCCGATATGGGAATAGCAGGTATTGACGAAGACCGGCTCCGGTGGGGCTTCTCCGCGGAGCAGGGCGGCAGCCGCGCCCACTGCGGCTTTTGCCTCGGAACTGGCGAGGAAGCCGGATTTCGGCATGGGGCCGGGAAACATCGCGTCCCCTACCACATGGACGCCCGGCGCCAAGCGTGACTCCAGCGTCCGTGGGTCCACGGACACCCAGCCCGTGCTATCGGCCAGCCCCGCGTCGGCCGCGATGGCGGCGGCCGATTGCGGCGGGATGACATTCGCCACGTCCACCCGGTGGCGGGTGCCGAACTCCGTCTCCAGCACCATGGCCTCAGGGTCCACGCGGACCACGCGCCCGTCATTCGTGGCGGAAACCCACTCGACCATACCGGGATAGAGGGCCTGCCAGGCGTCCTGGAACAGCGCCTGCTTGGAAAAGGCATCCTTCGCATCGAGGGCCAGGATCTTGGAACGCGGCTTGTACTTTGAGAGATAGCTGGCGATCAGGCTGATCCGCTCATAGGGGCCCGGAGGGCAGCGATAGGGATTGGGCGGGATGACAAGCCCGACGACGCCACCATCCGGCATGGCCTCCAGTTGCCGCCGCAGGAGCGTGATCTGCGCGCCGTCAGCGGCGATCCAGGCGTGGGGCATTCGTGCCGATGCGGCCTCGTCATAGCCCTCCAACGCGTCGTACCGCAGCGCGATGCCGGGTGAGAGGATCATGCGGTCGTAGAAGAGGGTCTCGCCGCCGCCTAAGCGCAGACGCCGCGCCACAGGGTCGAGGTGGACAGCGCGGTCATGGACCACCCGCACGCCCCTGGCACGCAGGCCTTCATATCCATGGGTGATGTCAGCGAGCGCGAGGTCGCCCGCGAGGACGCGGTTGGAATAGGGGCAGGTGATGTAGGACCTCCGCTGCTCCACCAGCGTCACGTCCAGCCAGGGGTATTCGCGGCGCGCGTAGGATGCGGCAGTGGCGCCGCCGAAGCCACCGCCGACCACCAGCAGCCGGGCCGCGCCCTGCGCGCGGGCCAGCGCGGGCATGGCGAGAGTGGCGCCGAGGAGGACGCGGCGGGGAAGGGGAATGGTCATCGCAACCCCGAGAAATAGGCGGCGACGGCGGCGATCTCCGCCTCGGTATAGCCCCGCGCGATCCGGTTCATGATGGTCGCTGGCCGCTCGTTGGCGCGGAAGGCAGCCATGGCGGCGGTGAGTTCGGCCGTGTCCCGGCCCGCGAGGGGCGGCACCGTCCCGGATCCCCTGCCGCCCGGGCCGTGGCAGGTCACACAGCCCTCGGCCACGGGTTTCGCGGGCTGCGCCGGGGCGGCACCCGTGAAGAGAATGAGAAGCAGGGCCGCGCGGATCATCGCCGCAGCCCCGGCGCCTCGACCGGCAGCCCTTGCGCACGGCTCGCCAGGAAGAGCTCCAGCGTCAGGTATTCCTGCGATCCCAGGGAAAACTGCTCCGCCCGCACGCCCAGCGAGCAGGCCCGCAGGCGGCGATGCAGCGAGCCCATCGTGTTCCACTCCAGCCGGTAGGCCGGGTATCCGGTGCCGAGGCCATTGGAGATCACATCCCCCCGCAGCCGCCGGCCCGCATTGTCGTCGTGGCACTGGCCGCAGGAGAGGTTCAACTGTCCCTGCCGCGTCTCATAGAAGCGGCGCCCCTCCTCCAGGAAGGGAGCCGCCGGCCCATCTGTCGCGACCGCGACGGGCATTCCCCGGGATTGCAGCGCGATGGCGGCCGTCAGGGCCAGCAGTGCCTCACTTTCCCGGCCAAAGCTGGCCTCGCCCTGGTGCTGCGTCCGGCATCGTTCGATCCGCCCCTCCAGATCCAGAAGCTGGCCGTCCCTCGCAACCGCGGGATAGCGCGCCGCCACCCCCGCCATGCCAGCGATGCCTCCGTGGCAGGCGGCGCAGGGCTTCTCCCCGGCCCGCCACAAGGCCTCGCCCTCCTCCACCCAGAGCCAGCCCGGGTGGCGGGAGGGGTCCTCCTGCGCCGCGCGGATCTCCGGAGAGAGATACTCCTGCGTCGGCCGCAGCTCGGCGGCCCCGAGGAGGATCGCGATGAGCGGCAGCAGCCCCCAGCGGGCGCGGGTCACGTTACTACCAGGCGCGCCTCGCGCCGATAGATCGTCCCGCCATCCTCCTCCCATGCGAAGACGAGGTCGCCCGTCTCCGTGGCGACCGTCGTGAACTCCAGATAGGGGTTCGCTGCAATGCCGGGGGAGAGCACCATGTGGAACACTTCCTCTCCGGCATAGGTGACGCGCAGGGTGTGGAGGATTTTCCGCGGCACCGGGGTCAGCCCCGCCGCGTCCACCGCCCGTTCCATAGGGTGGCGGACAAGGACGCGCACCGTCACCACCTCGCCCCGCCGTGCGGAAGCCGGAAGCGTGATCCGCGCGGTGATCGGAACCGTCTGCATGGCTACCCCGTCTCGACGCAGGCGCCGAGCACGACGATCACGTCGCGCGCCGCGCGGTGGACCTCGCCCCGGCTCGTCTCGGCAATGGCGACGATCGTCTGGCTGGTGGCCAGGCGGATCCGGGTGGCGACCTCCGCCCGGCCGGCCCGCGGCGTCAGCGAGAAGGTGGCGACGAGGGGAAAGGGGTTCTTCTCCGCCAGGAGATGGATGGCGGTGACGTGGTCCTCCGCCGTCATGGGGCTGTCCACCCGGACCGAGAGGTCCACCGAATTCCCGTTCTCCGACAGTGGCGGGACATCGAGGGCGATCGCACCCTCGGCCGGGACGCGGCCGGTGAGGATGGCGCGCAGCGCCGCCGCGAAGTCCTCCTCCGCCGCCGCCCGGGAAGCACTGGCGGCCAGGAGGGGAGCCGCCAGCAGGGCACGGCGGGACAGCACCGTCATCGCTCCGGCGCCTTCAGCGCGCTCAGATAAGCCACCACGTCCTCCACCTCCTGGGCCGTCAGCACCGGACGGCCGCGGTATTGCCGGTCTACCCGCAGCAGCCCCTCCGTGCGGTGATAAGCCGGCATGATCGCCTGCGGGTTCCACAGGGTCGGGTCCACGACCCGAAGCCGGATCTGCCCCGGACTCAGACGAGACCCCACCCCCGCGAGCGGGGGGCCGACCTCCCCCATGAAGCGCTCGGTCGTACCAGGAATCATGTGGCATATCAGGCAATTTGCCGTCTCCCGGTTCCGGACCACCGCCTCGCCCCGTGCAGGATCGCCCCGCAGCCCGTCCAGCGGCGCCTCGATGGCGTCCGACGTCACCGTGAAGGGCGCCACCTGTCCTGCCGCGGGCGCGGCGAGAAGGGACAAGACCAGCACAGGCGCGGCTCCTCGCACCTCAGCCTTGCTTGCGAAGCTGATCCCCCAGCGGCATCTCGCGGATGCGCCGGCCGGTTCCCGCGAAGACCGCGTTCAGCACCGCCGGCGCCGCGACCATGATGGTCGGCTCGCCCACGCCACCCCAGAAGCCGCCTGACGGCACGACGATGGTCTGGACTTCCGGCATCTCGCCGAGGCGCATCACGTTATAGGTGTCGAAATTCGTCTGCTCGATGGCACCGTCCTTTACTGTGCAGGCCCCGTACAGCATGGCGGAAAGG
The DNA here is from genome assembly GCF_017654485.1 of Roseomonas marmotae. NCBI lineage: Bacteria > Pseudomonadati > Pseudomonadota > Alphaproteobacteria > Acetobacterales > Roseomonadaceae > Roseomonas > Roseomonas marmotae. Next base: position 39,098 of record NZ_CP061094.1, read on the forward strand.
CCGTAGACGAAAGACCCTTCCACCTGCATCTCGATCTGGCGGGGGTTCACCGCGTGGCCGCAATCCGTCGCCGCGACGATGCGATGGATCCGCAGATCCCCGCGGTCGCTGACCGAGACCTCGGCCGCGGCGGCGACGTAGCTGCCGAATCCCATCTGCTGCGCGATGCCACGATGGATCCCGGCCGGCGCTGGCGTCCCCCAGCCGATCCCCTCCGCCACCGCGTTCAGCACGGCCAGGTGCTTCGGGTGGTTTGCCATCAGCGAGCGGCGCAGCGCCAGCGGGTCCTGGTTCGTCGCCTGCGCCACCTCGTCGAGGAAGCATTCGAGATAGATGGCGTTCTGGTTGTTGTTCACGCCCCGCCAGAAATGAGCGGGCACATGCGGGTTCCGCATCGCGTGGTCGATCAGCAGATTGGGGAAGGTATAGCCGATGGCGCTCTCCGCGCCGCCGGCGTTCAGCCCCTGGAACTGCACGGGATCGCGCCCGTTCTGGAGACCGCCGGGGAAGGCGGTGGCCAGGATGGACTGGCCGGAGATGCGCATATGCAGCCCGACGATCCGGTTGTCCGCGTCGAGACCCGCGACGAGCCGGCACTTGGTGACGGGGTGGTAGCGCCCCTGCACCATGTCCTCCTCACGCGTCCACATGGTCTTGATCGGGACGCCCGGCACCTGCCGCGCGATCAGGACCGCATCCGCCAGCCAGTCATGCACCGTGCGCCGGCCGAAGCCGCCGCCGAGGTCCAGGCGGTGGATGTCGCACGCCGTCTGCGGCAGGCCCGCCGCCTGGGCAGCGGCGGCCAGCGCCGCCTCCCCGTTCTGGGTCGGGCACCAGACGTCGCAGCGCTCAGGCGTCCAGACCACCGTGGCGTTCATCGGCTCCATCGGCGCGTGGTTCTGGTAGGGATAGGAGTAGGTCGCCTCCACCCGGCGGACCGCGCCCGCAATGGCCGCCCGCGCATCGCCCTGCTGGTTGCCGATGAAGGCCTCAGGCGCCGTGAGCCCCTCGTCCAGCATGACCGAGATGGTTTCTGACGAGACGCCGCCGTTCTCCCCGGCATCCCATTCCACCGGCAGCGCATCGAGCGCCGTCTTCGCCTGCCAGAAGGTGTCAGCCACCACGGCAACGGCGGAATCGCCCACCTGCAGGACGTGGCGCACGCCGGGCATGCCCGACGCCGCCGCGGCATCGAAGGACTTCACCGTGCCGCCAAAGACGGGGCAGCGCTTCGGCACCGCGATCAGCATGCCCGGCATCCGCAGGTCCTGGCCATAGACCAGCTTGCCCGTGGTCTTGTCCGTGGTATCCAGGCGCGGAAGGGGCTTGCCGATCACCGTCCACTGCGCCGGATCCTTCAGCGGAACGTCCGCCGGCGGGGTCAGGCGCGATGCCTCCGCCACGACCTCGGCATAGCGCAGCCTGCGCCCGCTTCCGGCATGGGTGATCACGCTGTCCTTGGCGGAGCACTCGGCGGCCGGCACCCCCCAGCGGGCGGCGGCGGCCTCGGTCAGCATCACCCGCGCCGCCGCGCCGCCCTTGCGGACGATCTCCTGGCTCGACCGGATCCCCTGGCTGCCCGCGGTCTGAAAGTTGCCCCAGACCCGGCTCCGGGCCAGGCTCTGGCCCGGCGTGACATATTCGGTGGAGAGCTTCGACCAGTCGCAGTGCATCTCCTCCGCGAACATCTGCGCGAGGCCCGTCCGGACGCCCTGGCCCATCTCGCTCTTCGCCATCCGCAGCACCACCCGGTCGTCGGGGTGGATCACCACCCAGGCGTTCAGTTCGGGCGGGGAGCCGGCGGGCATACCCTGCGCGGCGGCTTGCCGCGCGGGAAGGTGGAACCCCAGCAGCACCGCCCCGGCGGCAGCCTTCATCAGCCCCCGGCGGGACGGACGCACGGTTTCAAACGTCGTCATGTCGCGCCCTCCCTCAGCCTGCGATGCCGCCGCCGGCGGCCTGATGGATGCCCGCGCGCACCCGTTTGTAAGTCCCGCAGCGGCAGATGTTGGTGATGGCCTCGTTGATGTCCTCGTCCGTCGGGCGCGGCTTCTCGGCCAGCAGCGCGGCGGCGGCCATGATCATGCCGGGCTGGCAGAACCCGCATTGCGGTACGTCCAGCGCGCGCCAGGCGACCTGGAGGGGATGAGTGCCGTCGGGTGAGAGGCCCTCGATCGTCACGATCTTCTGGTCCTCGGCCACCGCCGACAACGGGAAGGCACAGGAGCGGATGGCCTGCCCGTCCAGATGCACGGTGCAGGCGCCGCATTGGGCAATGCCGCAGCCGTATTTCGTGCCGGTCAGCCCGACATGCTCGCGAATGGCCCAGAGCAGGGGGGTATCCGGATCAGCATCCACCTTCACGCTTCGCCCGTTGATGTTCAACGTCGCCATCTTGGTATCCTCTCCTGCGCGAACTGTCGCCGCGCTGTTGCTGCGAATATCGGCAAGGCCGCGCCTGGGCCGCAACGATGAAGTGGTCTCTCGCCACGTCTCGCGCCGAAATGATCACTGAAGGCTGCGGAGGAGATTGTTACATTGCCCGCGAGCCCATGCAGGCTGCGGCGGCCTGGAGCGTGGGTCAAGCCTCATGGCGTGGTCGGGACGGGTTCCGTTCAGCAATTTCTGGCAGCCGTGAATGGCCGCGACAGAAGCCAGATCTGGCGACGGCATGGAACAACTCGGCGACAAGGGTGACCTGGGCCCGCATGCCTCGTCCGGGCATTGCCAAGTTGAGCGGCAGAAGCCGGAGAGAGCGAGCTGTGCGAAGCTGGTCGGATGACGCCAGGCCCCGTCACTTATCCTGGATGCCGCTTCCCGGCGGAGATCATGAGCCACGCGGTCTGGCTGTATCACGTGTTCAGCCTGAGCCTGCGGGGCGTGGAACTGATCCTGGCGGAACGGGGCATCACCGTCACGCACGAGAGTATCCGGAGCTGATGCTGGACATCCCGGTCCAGGACCTGCGGAATGCGGGGTGCCGCCAGACGCTTCTTCAGGCGCCGGCTGCGGGCTGAAGAGCTACGGCGCGGCACAGCGCGAGCTACGGGTTATGAGTCCCGACCGTAGCTGCTGCCATCAGGAGGTTGCTTGGCCTGCCGCAGCAATCGCAGCCAGCTCCGGTTTGATGAGAAACGGAAGGCCGATCTGAATGTATAATATGGGGAAACGTCATGAGCATTGATAAGCATCGCCGAACAGGAGTGGTTCGGCTCAAGCGTCATTTGCGTCATCTTACCTTTACCGCAGCCTTGGTCTTCGCGGGCCTCCCGGCTTCCGTGCGGGCACAGGAGGCGGGGCCGATCACGCTGGAGCGATTCGGCTCCTTCCACGTCGGTGGCCGCATGGTGGAGATTTCCGGCCAGCCCATTCGCGAGTACATGCCGACCATCGGCGGCGCCTTGAACCGGATCGACCCAAACGGCTCCTACATCGTAGGGGCCATGTACGCGCAGTACAAGATCCCCAGCCCACAGCGCGGCACCGCGCCGCTGATGCTCTGGCACGGCGCTTACTTGACCGGCGTGACCTATGAAACCACGCCGGATGGCCGGGAAGGCTGGGAGCACTTCTTCCTGCGCCGGGGTTGGGCAACCTACGTGACCGATGCAGTGGAGCGCGGGCGTAGTGGCTGGGCCATGGTTCCCGAAATCTTCCGCGAGCCCGTGTTTCTGCCACTCCAGAATCCTTGGGAGCGCTTCCGCATCGGTGATGGCCCTGGCTCTTTCGCGCGCAATACCACCGCGCCTGGCGCGCAGTTCCCGACCAACCGGGACAGCTACCTGAACTTCATGAGACAGGTCGTGCCGCGGTTCCTCAGCACCGACGAGGACGTGCTGGCCGGTTACGCCGCATTGTTGGAGCGGGTGGGACCCAGCGTGGTGATTGCCCATAGCCAGGGCGCCGCCTTCGCCTGGCAGCTGGCACAGCGGCGGCCCGAGCTGTTCCGCGCATTGGTCCTGGTCGAACCCGCTGGAACTGGCGACATGGCACAGGCCGGCCGGCTCAAGGATATCCCGCAGGTCTTCGTTTACGGCGACAACATGGACCCGCGTTGGTCAGCGATCCGCGACAACGCCCGGCGCTTCGCAGCAGCAATCCGCGAGGCCGGCGGGCAGGTTGACGAGATCGACCTGCCCGCCCGGGGCATCGCCGGTAATACCCACATGATCATGATGGACCACAATGGCAACGCAGTGGCGCAACTCCTTCAGGAATGGCTAACCGAGCGCGGTTTCTGGCGCTAACCTAGCCGTTACTGGTGCTGCGATCCGCGCGGCGAGACAGCGGGTAGCGGCGTTGACCAGCAGCGACGCTACGGCAGCAATCGCGCCGGGCAGCAGCGATCCACTCCACGACAGGCTGCTGTTCTGGTGCCGACGGCGCTCTGGGGCGGGTGCCCGTACGCCGCTGCGCCGCACCGGCCGGCGAAGAATCCTGTGCATCAGGGGGGCGCATTTCCATCTGTCTCGCCTATATTGGCCTCATGGATCGCGACCACGCAGCACCTTCCGCCGCTGACCTGCCTCGCCGGCTTCTGGCAGGTCTCTGCATTGCCGCGCTCGGCGCGGCGCCACTCCATGCGCAGGTCAGCGCTGCACAGCCGGTGGAGCAGCTTCACGCGGCGCTTCTGGATGTCTCGCGGCAGGCCCAGGCCTTGGGCGTCCAGGGCCGCTTCAACAGGCTGCGCTCCGTCATGGAAGCAAGTTTCGACCTGCCGGCGATGACGCGCATCGCCATAGGCCCCGCCTGGACGCGCATCACCCCTGAGCAACAGGCCGCGTTGGTGCAGGCCTTTTCCGAGTGGTCCATCGCCACCTACGCCAACCGCTTCAACGGGTTTTCCGGCGAGAGCTTCACCACCGAAGGAGAGTCGGAACTTCGCAATGGCGATCGCCTCATCCGCACCGTGCTCAACCGGCCAGGCAACAGCGCCGTGCAGTTGAACTATCTGGTGCGACGCAGCGGCGGCACTTGGCGTATTGTTGATGTCTATCTGACAGGCTCGATCAGCGAGCTGGCCTCGCGCCGGGCCGATTTCGCTGCCCTGCTCGCCGAAGGCGGACCCGCTCGACTGGCTGCCGAGCTGCGACGCCGTTCGGCGGCGTTGCTGCAAGGCTGAAGAATCCTTCCTGGCATCACAGTTGCTTTCTTCGTTTGGCGTGGGCCTCTTGCGCGGCGGCTTGATGAGCGCGTTGCCAGAGTGACCAGGCGATGATGGTGGCGGGCTGGATCCGCCGCTGTGCCAGGTGGATCGCTATGCGGCGGATTTCCTGAATCGACCACCGGATGAGGCGCGGGCTGCCCGGGGCTGCTTCTGTGCTTTTTGGGGCGTCGGCTGGATTGCGTGATGGCAGATCACCGCCAGCATGGAAGGCCAGCATCACCAGCGACACGTGGCGGTGCCAGCCGTGCCAGGGTTCAGGGCACTGCCTTGACCGGTTCATTATGCGTCAGGCCGAGTTCGTTCCTGGCGGTCTCAAAGCTGTCATCGATGGCCCAGCGATGGTCCTCGACAGCGACGAGCGTCTCGATGGGTGTTCCGGCCGATCTGGCAGTTGGTGATCTTGCCTGCCGAGCCGGTGTACTGCCGCCCCACACTACAGGAAGCGCGGCCCTGCTTCAGGAAGCCGGTCTCATCAATGACCAGTACGGCATCCTCCGCGGCGAAATGCTCGACCACGTAGTCGCGCACCATGTCGCGCAGCGCATCGGCCTCCCAGCGGCCGCGGCCGAGAATGGCCTGCTGGCGCCATGGCCCGGGATCGCCCGCCGCCTCAGCCCGCATCCAGCCTGTCTTGCGGCGCTCAGCTCCCGGCAGGCCATCCAGGAACAGCCCAGCGGAGACCGCTACCCGCTCCTGAGCAAACAGCGGCCGGATCCGTGCTTTGACCTCACGCAGCGATGACGCCCAGAGCTCCAATGTCGCCTCGATCGAAGCGCCCGCCATCCATGATCTCCAAATCATGGTCCGCCATAGATTCGGAGATCATCCAAAACCGCAGCTGTAATGCCAGTAGAAACAGCCGGAAGCCACCGGAGCCGGCACCTTACCCTGCGCCAGGATAAATAGGACAGGCGACTGGCGGTCGACCGGCCTGCCAGGCCGGTCGCAGTACTGCGGCGCTACACCCACCGACGTCGTGCCCTTCCTGGGCAACGCCGTATCGTCGATGACCAGCCGATCCGCCTGTCGTGCCAGCACAGGCCGAAAGGGGGCCATTATCTCAGGCAGGATCGACGGTGAATGCTGCGGCTGGTCGTGGCCACCCCAGACCCGGCCGCGCCGCCAGGACTACAGACTGTCGCCCTCGCCAGCGCCCGGCCGCCCGCCATGCCGCTCCAGGGTCTGACGCACTGGCACGCCCGCAGCGCCGCATCACGAGCCGCCGGGAAAGCCAAGCTCAAGACCACTAGGCGGAAGTGAAATTTATCCCTTAAAAGCTCCGACGGCTCACCCACTGGGCCGACGCCCGAGAAAGCAGGAGAAGTCGCTTTATGACGTCGAGATCGCCGCTCCGGATCGCCCTGACAGGCGACAGTATTCTCATGCGGCGCCTTGGCACGCTCACCGACCCGCAGCTGCGTCCGCTTTTCGACATCGTGCGCGATGCTGATGTGGCTTTCACCAATCTCGAATGCCTTCCCAACGGCTATCGTGGCGATCCGGCGCTGGAGAGTGGCGGCTCGCATTTTGCCGCGCCGCCCTGGGTGATCGACGAACTGGTGGACGCAGGCTTCGATCTTTTCGCTACCGCGACAAACCATTGCCTGGATTACAGCATCTCCGGCCTCCTTGCGGCCAAGGAGGAGCTGGACCGGCGCGGCGTCCTCTATGCGGGCATCGGCCAGCATCTGGGCGAGGCGCGGATGCCCGTCTATCGTGAGCATCCGCATGGCACCGTCGCGATGCTCTCCTGCGCTTCCACCTTTGCAAAGGGGCAGGAAGCCTCGCCCCAGACCGCTGAGATGCAGGGCCGCCCCGGCCTCAATCCGCTGCGCTTCGACACCGTGCATCAGGTCACGCCCGCACAGCTCAGCGCCCTGCGGGGCGTCGCGGAGCAGCTTGGACTGGAGAAGCAGCGGCAGAGCAGGATCCAGCTCGGCTTCGGCTTCCCCCTCGACGACCCCGATGCCGTCGCACTGGGCGACATGGTCTTCAGCGCCTCCGACCAGGTGGCCCTGCGGACGAAGGCCCGGGCGAAGGATCTCGATGCCATCGCCCGCTGGATCCGTGAGGCGCGCCTCGTCTCCGATGTGGTGATGGTCAGCGTGCACGCGCATGAGCAGGGGGCCAGCAAGGAGGACCCGGCGGAATTCCTGGTGGCCTCCGCGCGGCAGATGATCGATGAAGGTGCCGACATGGTCGTCGGTCACGGCCCGCATCTCCTGCGCGGCATGGAAATCTACCGCGGCAAGCCGATCTTCTACAGCCTCGGCAACTTCATCGGGCAGAACGAACTGGTGGCCCGGCTGCCCATGGATTCCTATGAGCGCTTCCGCGCGGACCCCGCGCTGACGCCTGCCGCCGTCTACCGCAAGCGTACTGATGACGACCGCAAGGGCTTCCCATCCGACCGCCGCTTCTGGGAAACGGTGATGCCCGTCTGCATCTATGCGGAAGGGAAGCTGAGCAGTATCGATATCCATCCCGTCACGCTGGGTCTCGGCGAGGCACGGCATCTGCGGGGCCGCCCCCGCCTGGCCGAGGGTGAGGAAGCCCGGAGCATCCTGCGCCGCTTCGCGGCACTTTCCGCGCCCTTCGGCGTCACCATGGACATCGCCGGCGACAAGGCACGCGTCACCGTCGCCTGAGACGCCGCGGGCCCGCAGGCCCAAGAGATATAGAGGAGGATAAGTCATGATCCGCATCGCAAGGCCGCTCGCAGCGGCGGCGACCATCGCGCTGGCGCTCTCGGCGGGACCGGTGTCCGCCCAGAAGCTGACCCTGGCGACCAAGCTTCAACTCACCACCCTTGATCCGCATTTCTTCAACGGCTTTCCCACCGCTTCCGCGCATGCGCAGGTCTGGGAAGGTCTGGCGCAGATCAACGAGCGCCTGGAGCTGGAGCCGGCGCTCGCGGAATCCTGGAGCCTGATCGACAACCATACCTGGGAGTTCAAGCTGCGCCGCGACGTGCGGTTCCACGACGGCACGCCCTTCACGGCCGACGACGTGGTCGCGACCATCGCCCGCGTCCCGAATGTCCCGAACAGCCCGGCCCTCTTCACCTCCTTCATCCGCTCGGTGAAAGAGGTGGTGAAGGTCGATGACCACACCGTCCGCGTCATCACCAGCACTCCGGCGCCGACGCAGCCCTTCGATCTCGCGCGGATCTTCATCATCCCGGCGCGGGATGCCTCGGCCACGACCACGGACTTCAACGGCGGGCGGGTCAATGGCACCGGTCCCTACCGCTTCGTCCGCTGGGAGAACGGGACCTCCATGACCCTCTCCCGCAACGACGCCTGGTGGGAGGGCCGCGAGCCCTGGGAGCAGGTGGAACTGCGCACCATCGCGAGCGACGCTTCCCGCGTCGCGGCGCTGCTGGCGGGCGAAGTGGACGGCATCGACCTGGTCCCCACCGCGGACAAGAAGCGCATCTCCTCCGACAGCCGCTTCCGCTCCGTCAGCGGCACCGCCGGCGTCGTGCAGTACATCGCCCTGGACGCGGCGCGCGAGCAGAGCCCCTTCGTGAGCGCGGCGCCCGGCCAGCCGGCCCTGCGCGGCAATCCGCTGATGGACAAGCGCGTCCGCCGCGCCCTTTCCCTTTCCATCAACCGCGAGGCGCTGACGGAGCGGCTGATGGAAGGCTCCGCCACCCCCGCCAGCCAGTTCCTGCCGAGCGAGTTCGAGGGTACCAGCCCCAATCTGCGGCCCGATGCCTTCGATCCTGACCGCGCCAAGGCCCTGCTGCGCGAGGCCGGCTACCCGAACGGCTTCCGTCTGACCCTGCATTCCACCAATGACCGCTACCCCAAGGATGGCCAGATCGCCCAGGCCATCGGCCAGATGTGGACCCGTGCCGGCCTGAATGTGACGGTCGAGGGTGTTCCGGGCCAGGTCTTCTTCGCGGCGGCCACACGGCAGGAATACAGCGCCTTCTCCGCCCAGTATGGCGTCAATCAGGCCAGCGACGGGTTGCGGGCGGTGATCCACACCAATGACGCCCAGGCCGGCCTGGGCGCCGCGAACCGCACCCGGTTCAGCAACCCGCGGGTGGATGCCCTGGTGGTGGCGGCCCTGACCGAGATGGATACCGAGAAGCGCCGCCAGGCCGAGCACCAGGCCATTGAAGCCGCGATGGAGGAACAGGCCATCATCCCGCTCTTCCACCCGACCTGGGACTTCGCGGTGCGCAAGGGCCTGAATGTCGTCTCCCGCCCGGAGCGGCGCTTCAACGCCCTCATGGTGCGTCCGGCCGAGTGAGGCCAGGAGGCGGGAGCCTGCTCAGCGGCAGGCCCCGCCTTCCCGTGGCGCCACGCGGGCTTTCAACGGTTCCCGGCTTCCGGCCGCCACTCCTGCCGCGCCAATGCGGCCTGTAGCTTCCGGACCACACTGACCCAGTCGCCCGGCGCGGGCTGGCGGAACTGGCGCAGGCCGGGATACCAGGGGCTGTCCTCCCGCCCTTCCTGCCAGCGCCAGCAGGAATCATACCGGTTCAACAGCCAGACCGGCTGGCCCAGCCCGCCTGCGAGATGCAGCACGGCGGTATCGACGCTGATCACCAGATCCAGCGCCATGACCAGGGCGGCGGTATCCTCGAAGCCATCGCCGTCCATGGCGGGCCGCTCCAGCGGCAGCCGGGAGAGCGCGTCGGCGGCCGCGCCGCGCTGCAGGGATACGAAGCTGGCGCCGGTGAGATCGGCCAGCGGCTCCAGAAGGTGCAGGGGCATGGAGCGGCGCGCATCCGCCGCCATGCCGGGGCTGCCGGCCCAGGCCAGTCCGATCCTCGCGCCGGGGAGATGCGCCAGCCGCTCCCGCCATGACATGACCCGGGATGGCTCCGCGGCCAGATAAGGCACCACCGGGGCCGCCATACCCCTCAGGCGATGCGGCAGGCTGAGCAGGGGAGCGTGCCAGTCCAGGCGGGGCGGAGGCTCGTCCATGGCCTGGACGCCCGCGATACCGGGCAGCCGCTGCAACAGCCGGACCAGGGGGCGTTGCACCCGCAGCACCACATGGGTTTCCGGCGGAAAGCGCGTCGCGTAGCGGACGAATTGCAGCGTATCGCCCAATCCCTGTTCGGCCTGCAGCAGAATGCTCTGGCCACCCAGGTTCTCGCCTCGCCAGGGCTGTCCCGGCAGGCTCTGGGGCTCATGTATCCAGGGCGCCGCATTCCAGCGATGCTCGTAGGCGGCCCATCCTTCCTCGTCGCGGCCGGTTTGCAGCAGGGTAAAAGCGAGATTCACCTGTGCCTCCGCCAGGCCCGGTGCCAGTCGCAGCGCGTGCCGGAGGCTGGCCTCGGCCGCGGCGAAGGCCTTCCGGTTGCGCAGGGTATCGCCCAGGGAATTATGCGCGGCTGCCAGGTCCGGTTTCAGCGCCAGCGTCGTCCTGAAGTGCCCTTCGGCTTCCGCGTAATCCCCCTGGATGGCCGCGGTGATGCCGAGGCCCAGATGCGCTTCCGGGCTACCTGGGTCGCGCTCCAGGGCCGAGCGGAAGCAAGGGGCTGCCTCCACCGGACGGGCTGCGGCGAGCAGGATGTTTCCCAGCTCCACCCAGGCGGCGCTCACCTCCGGCCGCAGCCGCAGGGCTGCACGCAGGTAAGCTTCCGCTTCCTGGTAGCGACCTTGCCGCCGCAGGCTCTCGCCAAGCCCGGCCAGGGCCGCGGCATCATGCGGGTTGGCGCGCAGCAGCAGCCGGTACTGTACTTCCGCCGTCGCAGGCTGGCTTTGTTGCAGCAGCAGTTGCGCCAGGTTGATACGTGCCGGCTGAAAATCCGGACGTTGCTCCAGCGCCGCGCGGAAAGCTCGCTCGGCCCCTGCAGGATCGCTCCGGTCCCGCCGCACGGCGCCCAGATTGTTGAGGGCTTCCGGATACTGGGGCCGCAGGCGCAGGGCCTCGTGCAGGCAGGCTTCCGCCTCCGTCAGGCGTCCCAGATCCCGCAGCAGGTTGCCCAGGTTGCCATATGCATCGGCAGAATCAGGGCGGGCGTGAAGGGCGCGGCGCAGAAAGATTTCGGCCTCCGATAGCCGTCCCAGGGCGCCCAGGATCGCCCCCAGTGTGGCATTGGCTTCTGGCAGGTCCGGATACTGCGCGACGACGGCCCGGAACAGCGGCTCGGCCTCACGCAGCCGCCCTTGTCGCAGCAAATGCGCTCCCCTGTTGAAATGGCGCAGGGCCCGATCGGAAAGAGGCTGCACGATGTGGTTCCGGCTCCTGGATGAAGGCTGGCTACACCCGGGCATCAATGGATGCGGCAGCCGTTTCCTTCTTACTGATTTGTAAATTCCCTGTGAGACATCGTGGCCGGAGCAAAAACCATGTTCCTGCAGCTGGACCTGGAGATTTTTTATTGGGCAGAATGAAGACAGCGGTGAGTTTCGGCTCGCCGATAGAGCTTGCCTACTCCAATCATGCATACCGGAGGAAACATGGCGCTCACCGCAATCTCTCCCGAAAGCGGGAACCAATTCGTCGATGCGTTTATCAATAACGGTCGGCACTACGTCAACGCCCCGAATGACGACGGGACACCAAACACCTCTCCTTTTGTCATCGACTACTACTTCGACAAGCTGCCGGGGCCGACCAATCCAACAACCGGGGCCGGCACGCCGTACGACTGGCGGCCCTTCGAAATGCAGGCCTGGCAGAAGGCGGTGCAGGGTTGGGCCAATGTGGCCAATGTGACCTTCAATCAGGTCTTCACCGCCGAGGAAGCCCTGTTCCGCGAGCGACTGCAGGATCAGGCCACAGCCGGCGGCACCGTCTCCGCCTCCCACAACCTGCCCAGCGCCAACCCGAACGCGCAGTCCTTCGGCACCTATAATTTCGAGGCCGTGAATGTGCGGCAATGGACCCCGGACCAGATGGAGCCGGGCGGCAATTTCCACCGCACCTTTATTCACGAAGTGGGCCATGGCCTGGGCCTGAAGCACCCGCATGACGGCGGCAGCGGCGAATTCGCAGGCAATTATTTCCCTGGCATCGATTCCACCATGACCTCGGCGGAGCGGCAGCGCAGCCTGGGCGTGCTCGAGCTGAACCACATGCTCGGTTCGGTCATGTCCTATATCCATGGCTACGAGTTCGACGAGCAGGGGCATGTGCAGCTGGTGCCGACGCGCCAGCGCCCGGTGGCCGATGACTTCTTCCTCGACCATGGTTTCGCGGCCACACCAATGGCCTACGACATCGCCGCCGTTCAGTATCTCTACGGCGCCAACATGAACTATCGCACGGGGGATAACGTCTACATCCTGCCGGATTCGAACGACCCGCATCCCTTCGTGCGCGGCGAGCCGAATGAAGCTGGCGTGCCGGAATCGATCATCTACCAGCCCGACGTGGCCTACTGGGAATGTATCTGGGACGCGGGCGGCATCGACGAGATCCGCTATGACGTGATGGATGCCAATGGCAATGCCGTCGCAGGCACCCGCAATGTCATCATCGACCTCACTCCCGCTACGCTCGACATGAGCGAGACGGGCTATGGCGTGCTGAGCTACGCCGCCTTCATCGGCGGTGGATATACCATAGCCAATGGCGTGGTGATCGAGAATGCCACAGGCGGCGACGGAAACGACACGCTGAAGGGTAACTTCGCTGACAACGTTATCCTCGGCCGGGGCGGCGATGACACGATCACCGCGACCGGAGGCCTGGACACGGTGGATGGCGGCGCGGGCTTCGACCGGCTCGTCTTCTCCGGCTTCGGCCGGGGCGATGTGACGATCTCGCTGGGGCTTTCCGAAGGCCGTTCCAGTATCGGCTGGAGCGCGGCGGACGTGACCACCTTCACCGGGATCGAGCGTGCCGAACTGGTGGATGCGCGTGTTGAATACACCGCCTCCAGCGATGCCGCGCTGGTGGACCGCCTGTACACGGCTCTGCTGGGCCGCGAGGGCGATGGCCTCGGCGCCGCGCGCTGGACGGCGATGGTGGAGCAAGGGATGTCCAGGGCCGTGCTGGCAGAGGCATTCCTGAATTCGGCAGAAGGCTCGGCGGTTCTGGGGGGCCTGGACGATGCCAGCTTCGTGCGGAAGATCTATTCCTCCGCCCTGGGCCGCGAGGCAGGCGATGAGGAAGTCGCCGGCCGCGTGCAGTCGCTCGCCGCGGGTACTACGCGGGGTGAGCTGGTGGCCGATGTGGCGGGCTCGGCCGAAGCGCACTCGGCCGATATCGGCGGCGCCATGGCTGGCCTGATGGTCGCGAACTACAATGTCCTGTTGGCTGAGCATGGCTATCGGGCGGCCCTGGGCCGTTCCGGGGAAGCCGCCGGGCTGCAGTTCCATGCGCAGAACCTCGGCAATGGCCTCTTCACAGAGCGGTCCTATGCCGATGCCTTCGTGAATTCTGATGAGTTCACGCAGCTCTACGGCAGCCAGAGCAACAGCGACTTCATCCTGAGCCTCTATGGCAATGCCTTCGGCCGCGATGCCGATGCCGACGGCGCGGTCTTCTGGAACAGCTTCCTGGAGAGCGGCGGCAGTCGTGGCCAGGTGGTGCAGGGCTTCCTGGACGCGCAGGAGTCGCAGGATCTTCTTGGCCAGCTCGCCGATAATGGCCTGTCGCTGCGCCAGGATCTTGTCCTGGCCTGAAGGTTCAGGCCCGGCGCAGCAATGCGCCGGGCCTTCCTGCCGGGCAGGCATGGCCTGAAGCCAGGCGGCCTGGATTCCGCTGACTCCTGGTCAGGGCGCCGGACCGGCCGCGGTCAGCGTGGCCTATAGCTGGTGGTGTAAGCTGGCGCCGTGGCTGGATCGCACCGGGTCACGGTAGGTGCCTAGCGCTGCAATCTGCCTGCCGCGGCGGCGCTCAATGGTGTCGTCGATGCCCAGGACGACTGGCCCGCCGGGTGCGAAAGCCGCAATCAGATGTGTCAGCAGAACACGCGATGCAGCCCGGGGGGCTCCAGGCCACCTGGTTGAGCACCCGATGATAGTTTACGAAGCGCCGCTCCCGCACGAGCCCGCTGCAACAGGCTGGTCACCGTATGTTTGCCGGGCGCCAGGATGGCCCCAATCAGCAGCACCTCAGTATGCCGCCAACTGCGCTGGCAAAACAGCGGCGCAAAGCTCAGGATCACCGCGGCGAAGCAGGATGGAAGGTGAGGCATGGCGGCGTCTCCTGGCGGGGATACGCCAGCCTGGCCAGTCACCCGCCTCGCCGCCTTCGCCCGCCTCAGATGGCCAAAGTCGAGCTTAAGGCAACCAATGGCGGTATGTGAGTATCCAACAAGGGCACGCGGCGGATGGTCCTGACAGCGGAACACCAGGGCGCCCTTGCGGGAACCCTGGCGCCTTACGCGGTGTGTGGCGTGCCCGGGTCAGCGAGACGCCATCGCCGAGGCCGTGGCGGGAAGGTAGGCCACGCCGCCTTCCGAGCCGCCGGTGAAGACGGGGATGCCGGCGGCGTGGGGAGCAAAGCGGGCCTCGACATGGACGATCTGCTGGCTTTCGCCCTGGCCCATGACGTGGACGGCGCCGCCGCCGACGATGTTGCCGGTGTAGCTCTCCTCATACTGGACCGAGAAGTTCTCGCCCTGGCCGAGCACGGTCAGCGGGGTGGCGAAGGCGCTGGCGGCGGAGAAGCTGACCAGGAGGGCGGCGGCGGCGGTGGTGAAGCGGGACATGGACGTGATCCTTTGGTGTATGGTTCGGGTGGCGCCCTGCGGCGCGGTGGGGTTTATCTACCGCCGTATTTAATCGTGCGCGACATAAATCGCTGCATACCAGCCATGCAGATGTGTCGTGCGCGATATTAAGCGGTCCTGGGCGGCCATTGGCGGCGAGGGTGGCGATCAGGCCCGCCAGAAGCAGAGATGCGGCAACCTCGCTGGGACAGAGCGGCCTGCCAGTTCCGCGCCTACCGCCATGCCGATGAGGCTCGCATCCCGGGTGGCCAACTCGTACCATTCGCCCCGGTGAATGGCCGGTTCAGGCCCCCTTGGGGATAGCCTGTCCGGGCCTTCGAGCCATCCTGCTGCCGATGACAGGAGTGCCCGCATGACCGACACAGGCCGGACCGCTGCCACCGGTGGGCGGTTGTCACTTGGCGCTGGTCCCATGGGAACTGGCCCCGGCATCGCAGCCATGACGCACCAGATGGACCTGCCAAACGGCCACCACCTCGCAACGTTATCCTCGTGACGAAAGCAGGGCAGGGGATGCGAGGCGATCCTCCCTTCTACACCGTGGGCCATTCGACCCGGTCGGTGGAGGAGCTTGCCGACCTCCTCCGGCAGGCCGGAGCCGACCTTGTCGTCGATGTGAGGACCATCCCGCGTTCGCGCACCAATCCGCAGTTCAATGCCGACACGCTTCCGGACGCGCTGGCCACCTGGCAAATCGGCTACCGGCACCTCCGGAAGCTGGGCGGCCTGCGCGGGCATCGGAAGGACCAGCCGCCGTCGCGCAACACCTTCTGGGAGAACCGGAGTTTCCGGAACTATGCCGACTACACGGCCACTCCGGACTTCCGGGAGGGCATGGCCGCGCTCCACGAACTCGGCCGCGACCATGTCTGCGCCATGATGTGCGCCGAGGCTGTCTGGTGGCGCTGCCATCGGCGTATCATCGCCGACTATCTCCTCGCGGGTGGCGACGAGGTGTTCCACATCCTGGGGGCAGGCAAGGTCGAGAGGGCAACCCTGAACACCGCGGCGGTGCGAGGGCCTGATGGAACGCTGGTCTATCCTGGACATGGCCCTTGAGGAATCCACGGGATTCTCATCGCCACCAGCCATCGGCGTCCTCTTTGACAAGATGGGCGACCAGCGGACAATCTTGAGCAGATGCTCCTTCGACCGGCCGCTCAGCGTCCAGAGCGGCTGCCCCCGATGTCTGGCGACAGCCTGGAAGCAAACATCAATCAGTGATGATGCAGGCTGGCATCGCCTGGCATAGGACTGACACCGTCAGCCGCCATTGCGGTGCTTCACAGATGCCGGACCGTACGCCATGACCTTCCTGCTCGAACCTGCGCCGAAAATCATCACCTTCGACTGCTACGGGACGCTCGTGCAGTGGTACGAGGTGCTGCTTCGTGAGATCAGGTCGATCCTTGACGATCAAGGGCGGGATGGTTCGGAAGCGGGCAGGCTGCTCGATACCTTCTCACAGCACTCGCGGCGCCTGGAGGCGGAGCGACCCCACCGGCTCTACAAGGACATCTTGCGAACCGGTTTCCGCGCCGCCCTGCAGGAGCACGCCATCGCCCCAAGCGAAGGAATGGTGGAGCGGCTTGCGGCCGCTATCCCGACCATGGGCCCGCATCCCGAGGTGCCGGGGGCGCTGCGGAGGCTGCGCGAAGGCTATAAGCTCGCGATCTTCACGAACTCGGATGAGGATCTCATTGCCCGGAACGTGGCGCGGATCGGTGTTCCCTTCGACTATGTCATCACGGCCGAGCGGGCAGGGGCCTACAAGCCTTCCCGGCAGATCTTCGAATATGCCTACCGCATGATGGGCGTGACGAAGGAGGAGACAGTTCACGTCGCCATGGGCATGTTCCTCGACATGAAGGCCTGCCACGAACTTGGTGTGCGGGGAATATGGGTGAACCGGTTGGGGCAGGTCGGAAACCCGGAGTGGCTTCCCTACGCCGAGGTCCCGGACCTCGACGGAGCCGCGGCGCTCCTCCTGCCACCGTGAAGCTGGTTTGGCTTCAGGCTGGATCCATGTCTCTCAACGCGCTCGACGGAATGTCAGCCGTACTCCGAGCGGAAGAGCCATTCACGCATTCGTTTTCAGCCAGGGCTGCCCGCCCATCTTCGGATCTGGCCATGGCGGATGTGTACACGTTCCGGCCATAGGGACGGGATCGCCGCATGCCCGAAAGCGGACGGGGTTGCTCGGGTGGCATATGCCCGAGTTGGCTGGAGGGGACACAGATGACGTCATGCTCCGTCCGCCGCGCCTGCTGAACTTCCTTCGGCATGTCCATGATGCCCGTGGAACGCATAGTGAAGTTCCAGGTGTCCGGTCAAAAAACCGGAATCCGTCGTTATTTATAAGAACCGAGTATGATTCGGTGTAGGGCATTGCTCTTTTGTAAGAAATCATCTTCAGAAATCGCCCATAAATCGATAAATCCACCGCTTCACCAGAAGATGATAACCTTGGCGGCAAAATACCGTCCTAGTCTTCGACAAAAGGAGAAAACGGAAGCCCGAAGAACGCTTCCGAAGAAATCAGGGGAAATGAAGTGAACTCATCTCGGAATCCTGGCCGCTGCTGCGCGTGTGACGAAGCCGGGCCTTTGGCCGAGGAGGAGCGGGTTACGGCAGGTTATTCCAGTAAAAGGCGAGGTCTTCTCTCCGGGTCGGCCGGGCTGGTCATTGGCGGGCTGGGCCGGCGGGCGGCCGCGCAGGAGCAATCCCCCGCCGCGCGCGCGCGGCCCGAGAAGGGCGACAGGCTGGTCTTTGTCTCCGGGAAGAAGGCGGGACAGACGATCCAGCTCAGCGACATCACGCAGGGCGATCCGCAGGTGCTGGCCTGGGCGATGGAGCCCGGGACAGGCGTCATCCGCAATGCCTCGCGCCTCAACCAGGTCCTCCTGCTGAGGGTGGAGCCTTCGGAACTTCAGGAAGAGACCCGCGGGCGCTCGGCGGAGGGCGTGGTGGCCTATTCGGCCATCTGTACTCATGCGCAATGCGCGGTGACGGAGTGGCGCCAGACGAAGAGTGCGCTGCATTGCCCGTGTCACGCTTCCGAGTTCGACCCCTTCGCCGGCGGCAAGGTGGTGGGAGGGCCAGCCCTGCGAGCCCTTCCGGCCCTGCCGCTTGGTCTGGAGGGCGACCTGCTGGTCGTTGCCGGCCGGTTCACAGGGCGGGTTGGCTTCTCGCAAAGCTGAAGCCGGCCCTCCGCCTCAAACAACAAACTCGCCTGGCCAGGTGAGGAAGGAAGAAAAGTGATGAGGAAGCAGTTCAGGACGGCGTTGCTTGGCGCGGTCGCCGGCATCACGCTTTCCGCAGGCGCCTGGGCGCAGCAGTCGCAAGGCGGCGCCACGCCGGTCACGCCGGTGCCCGCGCCGTCGGAGCGGTCCGGGACGCAGCAGGCGCGGCCTGCGCGGCCCTACAACCCCGTGACCGACCAGCGCCTGCAATCTCCCGAACCGCGTAACTGGCTGATGTACCGCCGGACCTATGACGGCCAGGGTTTCAGCCCGCTCGACCAGATCAATGCCGGGAACGTGCAGGATCTGGTGCCGGTCTGGACTTATTCGACAGGCGTGCTGGAAGGGCACCAGTCGCCGCCCATCGTCAATGACGGCATCATGTTCATCACCACGCCACAGGCGCAGGTGATCGCCCTGGACGTGAAGACAGGCGACCAGATCTGGAACTACAAGCGGCAGTTGCCGGAAGACCTGACGCAGCTCCACCCGACCAATCGCGGCGTCGCGCTCTATGGCGACCGGGTCTATCTCGCGACCGTGGATGCCTATCTGGTGGCGCTGGATGCGAAGACAGGCACCGAGATCTGGGCGAAGAAGGTCGAGGATTACCAGAAAGGCCATTACATGACGCTGGCGCCGCTGGTCGCCCGCGGCAAGGTGATGGTCGGCGGCTCCGGCGGCGAGTTCGGCGTGCGCGGCTACATCGCGGCCTTTGACGCGGGTACCGGAGAGGAAGCCTGGCGCACCTACACCGTGCCCGGCCCGGGCGAGCCAGGCCATGATACCTGGCAGAGCGGGTGGGAAACCGGCGGCGCCCCGGTATGGCTGACAGGGCACTACGACCCGCAGCTCAACCTGGCCTATTGGGGCACGGGCAATGCCGCGCCCTGGATGGGCGATGCCAGGCCCGGCGACAATCTTCACACCAGTTCGGTTCTCGCCCTGAACCCCGACGATGGCAAGATCCGCGCCCATCATCAGTACCACTGGAACGACAGCTGGGACTGGGATGAGGTCAGCGCACCCATCCTGATGGATGTGGAACGCGGCGGACGCACCATTCCCGCCCTCGTGCATCCCGCGCGCAATGGCTATCTCTGGACCCTCGAACGGGCGCCGGACCGCATCGGCTTCCTCTCCGGCGTGCCCTTCGTGCAGCAGGATGTCTTCGCGAGCCTGGACCCCAAGACGGGGCGCCCGACCTATAATCAGGCGCGCAAGCCGCGCCTGGAGCAGCGCGTGGAATTCTGCCCCTCGCTCTGGGGTGGCAAGGACTGGCCGCCGGCGGCCTACAGCCCGCAGACGCGCCTGGTCTACATCCCGGCCAATGAAAATCTCTGCGGCTCGCTCAGCGGGCACCGCATGGACTACGTGCCGGGGCAGCTCTTCCTGGGGGCGGGCATCGAGGATATCGGCATGTCCCTCCGGCCGAACGCCCCTCATATCGGCGAGCTTCAGGCCTGGGACATGGCGACGAACCGCAAGGTGTGGTCGCATCCTTTCCCGAATTCCCAGCTCTGGGGACCGGTCCTGGCGACAGGCGGTGGCCTGGTCTTCACCGGCGGCACCAATGACCGGATGTTCCGCGCTTTCGACGCGAAGACGGGGCAGCAGCTCTGGCAGATCCGTACCAATTCCGGCGTCACGGGCGTGCCGACCTCCTTCGAGGTGGACGGGACCCAGTACATCGCCGTCCAGTCCGGTTGGGGCGTCGACGCGCAGCGCATGCAGGAGAAGCTCTTCGAGATCGATCCGGTGCGCTTCCGCCGGGATGTGCCGCAGGGCGGCGTCGTCTGGGTTTTCGCTCTGAAGCAGCGGGCTCAGCAATAGGCCTGTCTTCCCGTCAATGGCCAGCAGAGCAGAAGGAGTTCGCGACGATGGTGACGCTTCAAATCAACGGTGAAAGCCGCTCCTACGACGGCGATCCCGCCATGCCCCTGTTGTGGTACCTGCGCGATATCCTGGCCTTGACGGGAACCAAGTTCGGCTGCGGGCAGGCGCTGTGCGGCGCCTGTACCGTGCATGTGAATGGCGAGGCCACGCGGTCCTGCCAGACCGCGATGGGCGACCTGGAAGGCGGTGCCGTCCTCACCGTCGAGGGCCTCAGCCCCGACGGAAGCCATCCGCTGCAGCGCGCATGGCGTGCCATGGGGGTGCCGCAATGCGGCTACTGCCAGACCGGGCAGATCATGCAGGCCGCGGCGCTGCTGAAGACCACGCCCAACCCGACGGACGAGGACATCGACACCGCGATGTCCGGCAATATCTGCCGGTGCGGCACCTATCAGCGCATCCGGGCGGCCATCAAGGCCGCCGCCCAGGGGGAGGTGTGACATGGCCATCTCCATCATCGCCAAGGCCAGCCGCCGCGACATCCTCAGAGGCGCCCTGGCCGCGGGCGGGCTCGTCCTCGCCCTCCGCATCCTTCCCGCCAGGGCGGTCGAGGCGCCGGAGCCGAAATTCGGCGCCGATGCCATGCCGCATGGCACGACCAACGATCCGCTGGCCTTTGTTTCCATCGCCCCCGACGGCAGCGTGACCATCATCTGCCATCGCTCGGAGATGGGCCAGGGTGTCCGCACCAGCATGCCCATGATCGTGGCGGATGAGCTGGAAGCTGACTGGGCACGGGTGAAGGTCGCCCAGGCACCGGGCGACGAGCCGCGCTTCGGCAACCAGGACACGGATGGCTCGCGCAGCACGCGGCACTTCCTGCTGCCGATGCGCGAATGCGGCGCCGCGGCGCGCATGATGCTGGAAAGCGCGGCCGCGGCCCGCTGGGGCGTGCCCGTCGGCGAGGTCGAGGCACGCGACCACCAGGTCCTGCACCGCCCGACCGGCCGCAGCTTCGGCTATGGCGATCTGGCGCAGCAGGCCGCGGCCCTGCCGGTGCCGAAGCGGGAGGATCTGCGGCTGAAGGAGGCTTCGGCCTTCCGCTACATCGGCAAGGGCGGGCTGCCGCTGGTCGATGGCTTCGATATCACCACCGGCCGCGCCATATATGGCCAGGACATCGTCCTGCCGGAGATGCTGTTCGCCGTCATCGCGCGGCCGCCGGTCTTCGGCGGGAAAGTGACCTCGGTGGATGACAGCGAGGCGCTGAAGGTGCCTGGCGTGGTGCGGGTCGTGCAGGTGGAGGGCACGCCGCCTCCGGCGAAGTTCCAGCCTCTCGGCGGCGTCGCCGTCATCGCGCGCAACACCTGGGCGGCGATGCAGGGGCGTGAGGCGCTGAAGATCACCTGGGATGACGGGCCGAACCGCTCCTATGACAGCACCACCTATGGCGAGAACCTGCGCCAGGTCGTGCGCCAGCCGGCCCGGCGGGTACGCGACGAGGGCGAGTTCAGCGATGCCATGGAGAAGGCGGACCGCAAGATCGAGGCCGAGTATTTCTCGCCGCATCTGGCGCATGCCCCCATGGAGCCGCCCGCGGCGGTGGTCCGCATCGCCGATGGCAAGGCGGAGATCTGGGCGCCGGCGCAGAGCCCCTATTCGGTCAGGGGCGAGGTGGCGAAGCGGCTCGAACTCAAGGAGGAGGATGTCACCGTCAACGTGACGCTGCTGGGCGGCGGCTTCGGGCGCAAGTCGAAATGCGACTTCGCCATCGAGGCCGCGCTGCTGTCGAGGGAGATGGGCGGCGCGCCGGTGAAGGTGGTCTGGACCCGCGAGGACGACATCCGGAACGGCTACTACCACACGGTGCAGGCCGACCACCTGGAAGCCGGGCTGGATGCGAATGGCAAGGCCACGGCCTGGATGCAGCGCAGTGCCTTCCCCACCATTCTCTCGATCTTCGCGCCCGACCCGAAGCAGGGCGGGGCCTTCGAGATCGGCATGGGCCTGGTCGATACCCCCTTCGACATTCCCAACCTCCGGCTGGAGAATGGCGAGGCGGCGGCGCATACGCGGATCGGGTGGTTCCGCTCCGTGCTGAACATCCCGCATGTCTTCGCGATGCAGTCCTTCGCTGCCGAGTTGGCGCATGCCGTCGGCCGGGATCCGAAGGACTATCTGCTCGAACTGATCGGGCCGCCCCGCATCGTGGAATTCACGGGACAGACGCAATACTGGAACTACAACGAGGACCCGCGCCTCTACCCCGTGGATGCCGGCCGCCTCCGGCGCGTGGTGGAACTCGCGGCCAAGGAAGCCGGCTGGGGCCGCCCGCTGCCGCCACGGCATGGGCTTGGCATCGCGGTGCACCGCAGCTTCGTCACCTATGTCGCCACGGTGGTGGAGGCGGCGGTGGATGAGCGCGGCAATCTCTCCGTGCCGCGGGTGGATATGGCGGTGGATTGCGGCTTCACGGTCAATCCGGAACGCGTCCGCGCGCAGATGGAAGGTGCCTGCGTCATGGGCATGAGCCTCGCGACCAAGAGTGCCATCACCTATGCCGAGGGCCGCGTGGAGCAATCGAACTTCCACGACTACGAGGTGTCGCGCATGGACGATGCGCCGCGCGAGGTGCGTGTGCATATCGTGCCGGCGGGCCTGGAGGTGCCTCCGGGCGGGGTCGGGGAGCCGGGGCTGCCGCCTTTCGCCCCGGCCCTGTGCAACGCCATCTTCGCCGCGACCGGCAAGCGTATCCGCCAGCTGCCGATCGGCGAGCAGCTGCGCACGTGAGGAAGCAGGGAATGGGACAGCCAGGATGGATGGCCGGGATGGCGCTGCTCGCCGGCCTGGCCATGCTTCCCCCCGCGGCGGTGGCCGCGGGGGATGAAGCGGCGACGGGCGAGGCTGCCTGCGGCGCCATCGCCCGCGCCGTGCACGAGATCGGCGCGGCGCGGCAGTTCCACTCGCGCATGGTCGCGCGCACGCCCGGCCGGCGGCGCCCGGTGGAGCAGGAGCGCTTCGTGCTGGGCGACGTGGTCTATGCCAATTCGCCCGGGGCGGGCCGCTGGATCAAGCTGCCCCTCACGGAAGCTGACCGCGATGCCCTGGAGGCCAGCTTCCTGGCCCATCCGCTGCAGAATTGCCGCGAGGAAGGCCGCCAGGACCTCGATGGCACGGCGGTCCGGCTCTTCAGCTACCAGCAGACCCTGCCTCGGGACGCGGGCGAGAGCGTCGCGCTGGGCCGCATCTGGATCGCCGAGGCGGATGGCCGGCCGCGCCGCTACGAGGGCCGGCATGGCGAGGTCAGCGTTCTGATGCTGTTCGACTACGAGAACATCGCCCCGCCTTTCAGGCAGTAGGGCGATCCGCGCCGAGTTGGCCTGGCCTGCCACGGATGGCGGGCCGGGCCAGTGGTGGCCGCCTTCCTGACACAGCTACCATTCTCCGGCCATTCCAGGACCGCGACCCGGAAGAGGGTTGAGCGACCAGGCGATCGGCTTGGCGGCAACTGCCGGATGGCCATCCGGCGGGCATGCCGGCCCGCGCCGTGCTCAGCCGGGAAACGCCTGGGCGATGGCCTGGCCTGCGAGCCGCGCGGTGGCCAGGAGGCGGTTCAGGTCATGCCCGCCGCGGGCCTTGGCGGAAAGGCCGGTCATGGTGGTGCTGACGAAATCCGTCAGGCGCTCGGCCTCCTCCGGATGGCGGGCGGCGATGTAGCGGCGGATCATGTCCTCCGCCGCCGCATGGAAGGCGCGGGAGGCCTCACGCGCCTCGGGGTCGTTGCAGCGGGTGCCTTCCAGCACGAGGCAGCCGGCGGCGGCGGGATTGGCGGCGTAGCGGCGGGCGGCCTCCTCCAGCAGCGCCGCGAGGGCTTCGGCCACGGGGCGATCGGGGCGCAGGAGGTCGGAAAGGGGAATGGCCTCGGCGCCCGCATAGCGGTCGAGGACGCGGGCGTAGAGGCCGGCCTTGTTGCCAAAGGCGGCGTAGAAGCTGGGCGGATTGATGCCCAGGGCTTCGGTGACCTCCGCGACGCTGACGGCATCATAGCCGCGGGCGTGGAAGAGGCCCTGGGCGATGGCGACCGCCTGGTCCGGGTCGAAGCGACGGGGGCGGCCACGGGGCCGTGGTTTATTTGTAGTCACTGATACAAAATGCCTTGACCAAGCCTTCCTTGAGTTTATGTAGTGAATCCTAATTTAATTCTCAAGGAGGGCCTATGGCCGCGTTTCAGGGAAAATCCGTTCTGGTGCTGGGCGGCAGCCGGGGAATCGGGGCGGCGATCGTGCGGCGCTTCGCGGCGGAAGGCGCGTCGGTGAGCTTCACCTATGCCGGGTCGCGTGAGGCGGCGGAGCAGCTCGCGGCCGAGACGGGCAGCAGGGCGGTGATGACCGACAGCGCGGACCGGGACGCGGTGATCGCGCGGGTGCGCGAGAGCGGGCCGCTCGACGTGCTGGTGGTGAATGCCGGGATCGCCCTTTTCGGTGATGCCCTGGAACTCGATCCGGACGCGATGGACCGGCTGATCCGGATCAATGTCCATGCCCCCTACCATGCCTCGGTCGAGGCGGCACGGCGGATGCCGGAGGGCGGGCGGATCATCGTCATCGGCTCCGTGAACGGGGACCGGATGCCCGTCCCGGGGATGGCGGCCTATGCGCTGAGCAAATCCGCCCTGCAGGGAATGGCGCGCGGGCTGGCGCGGGATTTCGGGCCGCGCGGCATCACGATCAACATCGTGCAGCCCGGGCCGATCGACACCGATGCCAATCCGGCGGAGGGGCCGATGAAGGACCTGATGCACAGCTTCATGGCCATCAAGCGCCATGGACGCCCCGAGGAAGTGGCGGGGATGGTGGCCTGGCTGGCCGGGCCGGAAGCCGGCTTCGTGACCGGCGCGATGCACACGATCGACGGCGCATTCGGCGCCTAGCATCAGGGGCCTGAAGCCGTCGGGACCGCGGCGGTTGGAACGGGGCGGGATGCCGTGGCGGCCGCCCCGCGAGGACCGGCGCCGGCCCCCATGGGTCAAGCCGCGGCACTCCGGCCCCGGCCTGATCTCTCCCCGATCCGCCCGCCGGGGCTAATGCGAGGGAAAGCGCCTCCTCAGCCAGGAGATGGCCAGGCGGTTCAGCTCCTCCGGCTTCTCTTCGGGGGTCCCATCTGTCCTGGGCGCCGTCGGAATGAACGGCATCACCGCGCCTCCAGCTCCAGAACCTCGCCCCCGGATTCCCTGAGGCGGGCGAAATACGCGCCGGAATCGAGCAGCTGGTGCGGGAAGTAGAGCCCGGCGGGGGTCGCCGGACGGCCATCGAGCCCTGTCAGCCGTTCCAGGATCATGGCGACCCCGAGGCCGGTCAGAGGCGCCGCTCCCCCGCGATGGACGACCGCGTGGCGGGTGCGAAGGGCGCGGCCCCCATGATCCTCGCCGGCGAGTTCGATGATGATCTCGGTCGAGACCGGCTCGCCACGGCGGCGGGTGGAACTGACGCCGGTCGCGATATTGAACTGGACGTCCGGCGCGCCGGTCGCTGTCGCCAGCCCGGCGACGTCGATGGAGGAGAAGCCGCCGGCCTCCATCCTGGTGCCGTCGGCGGCGTCGAACCAGGTCTTGGCATCGTCGCCGCCGCGCCAGAGATAGCCGCCGCCACGGCGCGTCAGGGCAGCGGGCAGGGTCCTGCTCAGGCGCTCGAAATCCTCGGCGACCGCCGGGCCGCCGGTATCCTGCTCATCGACCAGCGCGCCGATGACAATGCTGTCGACACGGCGGAAGGCCCTGGCGAGTTCGAGCGCGGGAACGGTCGTGGCGCCCACGAGCCATTCATAGCCAAGGACAACCGGCGCCGCGTCCGGCTTATGCATGTAGGTCGCGATTTCCGGGGCCATCTCGTGGATGCCGGAGGAGATGCTGATATGCGGCACCCCGCGCGCATGCGCGTAGCGGAGCCCGGCGAGCCTCTCGTCCCAGAACAGGACGGCGACGGCACTGATGGGCCGCCCGCCGAGGCCGAGGTCATCGGCGGTCAGGTTGATCGCCACGCCCTCGGCGCCGCCGGCCTCTGCCGCGGCCCTGCGGGCTTTGGCGAGGTCGCGGCCGCCGATCAGCAGCGGCAGATCCGGGTGGGCGGCCCGCAGGCACCGCGTCGTCCAACGACCGATGGCGCCGGAGCCGCCCATGAGCAGGATCGGAGCGGATGACATTGCTAGGCTTCCTCGCCTGGGATTACGAACTTACTTCCGGTAGGTAAACCCATTAACCTACTTTTGGTAGGTTAAAAGGCGCACGATACAGTGAGACCCAGTGAGCGAGAGGCAGCCCGGCGTCCGGCTTCGCGCAGGCTCTCGAAGGCCGAGCGGCGGAGCCAGCTGCTCGAAACGGCGCTTCTGATCGTCCGGGAAGAGGGCGCGGACCGGCTGACGCTGGGGCACCTGGCCGCGCGGGCCGGTGTTTCCAAACCAGTGGCCTATGATCACTTCGACACGCGGTCGGGCCTGCTGATCGAGCTCTACAGATGGATTGACCTGGAGCGCGTGAACGCGTTCCGGAACGCGATGGCCAGCGGCGAGCGGAGCCTCGATGAATGCGTCAGAGCCCTGGCGGCCGCCTATATCCATTGTGCCGCCGACAAGACGGACGAGTTCCACGCCGTGGGCGCCGCCCTGGCGGGCAGCGAGGAGAAATCCGCGGTTTTTCAGGAGTTGCTCAACCACTCCGTCCAGATGTTCATAGCGGTGCTGACGCCGCACAACACCCTGCCGGCCGATGAGCTGGAGCGCCGCTGCATCGGCCTCGTCGGCGCGGGCGAGGCGCTCTCGGCCGCGCTGGTGCGTGGCCAGTTCAGCGAGGCCCAGGCGGTCGGGGTATTCGCGTCGCTGATCAAGGGCGGATTGCTCACACCCCCGGGATGACAGGCCATGGCGGCAGCTATGACGATGACCCCGGCCGCGCCGGAACCTTGTCAGCGCGCCCGGGCCAGGGCGACGGCATCGGCGCCGGCGGGGAAGCGGAGCTGGCCGGTGCTGTCATGGACGGCCGCCCATACCGCCTCGGCCACGTCGGTTTCTCGTGTCGTCATCGCCGGCATCGCGAAAGCCGCAAGGATCGGCCGCGCGAATTCGGCATAGTCACCCGGAAGGAGCGCCTCGACCGGAAGGATGGCATTCGCGCCGAACCGGGTCGTCGGCGCATAGCCGGGTTGGACGAGCTTCACCTTGACACCGAAGCAAGCAAGCTCGTGGACAAGCGAGCCGGAGAATCCCTCGACCGCCTGCTTGGACGCGGTATATGCGGCGGCGAGCGGAAATTCCCCGAGCGTCACGCTTGATGTCACGTTGACGATCATGCCCGATCCGCGCTCCCGCATCCGCGGGATGATGGCCTGGCACATCGCCATGACGCCGATCGTATTGGTCTCGAAGAGTTGCCGGACCAGCGACATCGGCATCGCCTCGAAGGCGCCTATCCCGCCCACGCCGGCATTGTTGACCAGGACATCGACGGCGCCGACGGCCTCGACCAGCGCCGCGATGCTCCCTGCCTCCGTGACGTCCAGCGGCAGCACCCGCAGCCGGCCGGTATCCTTCCCGAAGACATCGGGGTCGGGTCGCCGCATGGCGGCAATCACATCCCAGCCGTTCCGGAGGAAATGTTCCACGGTCGCCTTGCCGTAGCCTGACGAGGTGCCGGTGATGAGGATGGACTGGGCCATTGGCTTTCTCCTGCCGTCTGATGGCTGGAGCATAGACGGGCCGGAATGGACGCTACATAATCCGGAGTCCAGAACCATTGATGGATCGTCCAGAACATGGACCCCCTGAGCGACATGATCGGCTTGCTGCGCCCCACGGCCGCCGTCGCGAAGCCGATTTCCGCCCGCGGCCGCTGGGGCGTCCGGTACCAGGCCCACGACGCGCCCGGGTTCACGATCGTGATGAACGGGCAGGCCTGGCTCACGCTCGATGGAAGGGAACCTCTCCAGCTCGGACAAGGCGACTTCATCCTGCTGCCGTCCACGCCCGCCTTCACCCTCAGCCATGCGCCGGGGGCTGCCTGCGTGCCGCTGGAGCCGCGGGATGAAGCGGTCCGCCATGGCGAGCAGGACGGCGCCCCCGACTTCCTCGCTCTCGGCGGCAGCTTCGCGTTCGAACGTGTGAACTCGTCCCTGTTGCTCGCCCTGCTGCCCGATCTCATCCACATCCCGGCTTCCGAGGGGCGGGCCACGCGGCTTGGCCGCCTCATCGAGCTGCTTTCCGAGGAATGCGCCGGCGATCATCCGGGCCGGGAGCTGATCATCGGCCGCATGCTCGAAGTGCTGCTTGTCGAGGCGCTGCGATGGCGGGGCAGCGAAACCCGATCGGCACCGACCGGCCTTTTCACCGGCCTGCGGGACCCCGCGCTCGCCCGGGCCCTTCAGGCTCTGCATGCCGATGTGCGCGCGAACTGGACTGTCGCCGGTCTCGCCAGGATCGCCGGTATGTCCAGATCCGGTTTCTCCGCGCGTTTCACCGAGAGCTTGGGATGCGCGCCGATCGAGTATCTGGCGCGATGGTGGATGGCGATCGCGAAGGATGCCCTCTCGAGCGGGAGGAAATCGCTGGACCAGATCGCGGAGGAGATCGGCTACGAATCCGCGAGCGCATTCAGCACCGCCTTCCGGAAGCGCCTTGGCTGCCCGCCCGGCCGCTTCGCGCGCGACAGGGCCTGACCTTCCGGCCGCGATGTCGGAAGCCGTGGCGCGGCAGCGGCGCCTAGAGATCGATGACGATGTAATCCTGCTCGACGGCCACAGGGAAGGTTTCCGCCCGCAGCACGGGCTCCTCCACCAGGGCCGCGCCGCTGACGGCGCCGACCGGATAGGCCCTGGTGCGGATGCGCTGCGGCTCGGCGCGGGACTGGCCGGTGCGGATGTCGAATTCCCAGCCATGCCAGGGGCAGCGCAGGATCTCGCCCGGGCGGGTATAGCGGTATTCGCCGGGCGCGGTGGCTTCCACCAGCCCGGAGGTGGTGCCCCGGCACAATTCGCCGCCCTGATGCGGGCAGCGGTTCAGCAGCCCGAAGAATTCGCCGCCCAGATTGAAGATGGCGATCTTCTTGCCCGCCACCT
Source organism: Roseomonas marmotae (assembly GCF_017654485.1). Lineage (NCBI taxonomy): Bacteria > Pseudomonadati > Pseudomonadota > Alphaproteobacteria > Acetobacterales > Roseomonadaceae > Roseomonas > Roseomonas marmotae. The sequence goes on from NZ_CP061094.1 coordinate 68,096, forward strand.
CCGCCAGCATCCGCCCGCCCGGCGGCACCGCCGAGACCGGCGCCACGACATGCCGCGGCATCAGCCTTGCCCGTAGAGCTTGAGGGCATTGCGGAGGAAGAGATCCTGCCGCGCATCCTCGCCCAGCCGTACCGGCAGGCTCCATTCCGGGTCGTCGTAATCCCAGTGCGGATAATCGGTGGCGAAGAGCAGGCGGTCGATGCCGATCCATTCGATCACGTCATGCAGGTGGCGGCGCTTCTCCGGCTCCTCCATCGGCTGGGTGGTGAGCCAGACATGCTGGCGGATCACCTCCGAGGGCGGCCGCGTCAGATGCGGCACTTCCTCCCGCAGCCGGGCCCAGGTCTTGTCCAGCCGCCAGGCGAGGGAGGGCAGCCAGGCGAAGCCGGCCTCGATCAGCACCAGCTTCAGGCCGGGGAAGCGCTCGAAGACGCCCTCGACCACCATGCTGGTCAGCAACGCCTGGCAGCACTGCGCATGGCCGACCATTTCCTCGATATAGTAGGAAGGCCAGCCGCCGGCGGTGACGGGGTAGCCGCCATAGCCGAAGGCATGCACGCCGATGGGCAGTCCCGCGCGTTCTGCGGCGGCATAGAGCGGCCAGTAGCGCCGCTGCCCCAGCGGCTCGGCGGTGCGGCTGAGCAGCATGACCTGCACGAAATCCTTGTGCCCGGCCCAGTGTTCGATCTCGGCCGCCGCCGCGTGCCCGTCCTCATAGGGGACGAGGATGGAGCCTTTCAGGCGGGAATCCCTGCTCGTCCATTCATCCACCTGCCACTGGTTCAGCGCGCGGCAGAGGGCGGCGCTGAAATCCAGGTTCTGCGCCGCGCCGGCGGCGGGGGCGATGACGTTCAGGATGCCCAGGGCAACGTTGTTGGGGTCGAGATGCTGTCGCTGCATGAAGCCGAGATCGCTGCCCGGCCGCCCGCCCGGTGGCCAGGCATCGATGCGCGCCGCATCCGGCTGGCCCTTGGGATAGGCCGGGCCGGACTGGTAGCCATGGCGCGGCAGCATGCCGAACTGCTCCATGTGCCGCTGCCAGCGCCGCGGCAGCCAGGGCAGGATATCCTTCGCCTGCATCAGGCAGGGATGGATGTCGCAATCGGCGATGGCGGGCCTGGTGGCACCCGGCGCGGCGCTGCCGGCCTCTTGCAGGTCCAGGCTCATGACGCGATGGCCTCCCTCAGCCGTGGATAGGTCGCCAGCGGATTCTCCACGGTGATCCGGCGTATCAGCTCCGGCGGCAGCGTGGCGGGCAGCGCGGCGTTTCCATCAAACTGCCAATGTGGGTAATCGGTCGAGAACAACAGCAGTTCCTCCGATCCCATATGCTCGATCACCTTCAGCAGGTCGGCGGCCTCGGGCGGGCCATCCACGGGCTGAAGGGTGAAGCGCGCCTGCTCCCGGATGATGGCGCTGGGGGAGCGGTCCACCCAGGGGATCTCCATCCGCAGGCCGCGCCAGTATTTTTCGAGGCGCCACAGGAAGGCCGGCAGCCAGGTGAAGCCGGATTCGATCATCACCACGCGCAGCGCGGGGAATTTCGAAAAGACCCCCTCGCAGACCAGGCTGGTCAGCTGCGTCTGCATGCCCTGCGCCTGATCGACGTAATCCTCCGTGTGATAGGAGGGCCAGCCGACCGGCGTGATGGGATGGCGGTAGGAACCGCCGGCATGGATGCCGATGGGCAGGCCATGGCGCTCGGCGGCGGCATAGATGGGCCAGAGGCTGCGCCTGCCCAGCGGCACGTCGCCCTGCGCCGGCAGCAGCACCTGCACGAAGCGGCGGTCGGCGGCGCGGCGCTCGATCTCGGCCGCCGCCATCTCCGGGTTCTGCACCGGCACGAGGATGGAGGCGCGCAGGCGCGGCTCCTGGTCCAGCCATTCCGCCGCAAGCCAGTCATTGACGGCGGTGGCATAGGCGGCGGCCATATCCTCGCTGAACAGCACCTGCACGCCGTAGAGGCAGTTGCAGATGGCGAGGCGCAGCCCGAAGCCATCCAGCGCCTGCGCCCGCAACTGCCCGAGGTCGCTGCCGGGCTTGCGGCCTTCCGGCAGCCGCCAGTCCGGCCGCGCGGTCAGCGGCGAGTTGCGGGGGTAGGTGATCGTCTCCAGGTCATGCACGCCGCGTTGCACCACCATGTCCCGCCATTGCGGCGGCAGGTAGGGCAGCAGCGCCGCCGGGCCTGGCACGGCGGGGTGGATGTCGCAGTCGATGGCGCCGGCGGTCATGGCATTCATGGCGCCTCCTCCGCCAGCAGCAGGTCGATGGCGGCGGTCCAGGAGAAGGTGCCGCCGCCGATGCCCTGGCCGGTGGTGGGGTCGAAATACTCGCTGAAGCCCTCGCGCCCGATCAGCGCGCGGGTATCGGCGCGGATGCGCGCGGCCTGGGCCGCCCGGCCCGCATCGGCAAAGCCCTCGGCGATCATCCAGTTCACCACGGCCCAGATCGGGCCGCGCCAGTAGCGCAGCGGCTCGAACATCGGATGCGCCGGGTCGGTGGAGGGCACGGCGAAGCGCACCCGCGCCAGCCAGTCCTCCAGCGTCGCAGCGAGTTGCTCCGCATGGCGATGGACGCCGCCAAACAGCGGCAGAAAGCCGGCGGAGGTGCTGGCGGGCAGGATCTCCCCACCGACCAGGTCGCGGGAGCGGTAGATGCCCGCGGCTTTCTGCCACAGGGTCTCGATGGCGGGTTCGGCGCGGGCGAGGCGGGTCTCAATGGCGGCGCGGTCGGCGGCGCTGCCGAAGCGGGCGGCGAGGGCCAGCAGGTCGCGCTCGGCGCGGGCCAGGATGGCATTGGTGCCGACATCCGCCACCCGGAAGGGCGAGGCCCGCAGCATCCGCGCCGCATCCCATCCCTCGGCCCGGAAGAGGTCCACGAGATGAATGAAGCGCTGGTAGTCGATGGCGCGCGGGCGGAAGGCGGGGTCAATATGCGCGGTGTCCCGGCGGCGGATCTCCGAGGTGGTCTCGGTCGGCACCCGGTCCAGGATGCTGTCCCAGGCCGGGCTGTTGTCCATGCCGGTTTCCCAGGGATGCAGGGTGGCGACCAGCCCGGTGCGACCGGGGTCGCGCGCCTCGGCCCACCAGCGATGGCTGGCCAGCAGCCTGGGGTAGATGGCGGCGGCCTCCGCCTCAGCCGCCGCGCGGTCGCTGGCGCGGTCCAGCAGGCGGCGGGTGGCGGTGGCCAGCACCGGCGGCTGGGTGATGCCGGAGGTCGGCGGATCGCGGCGCACGCCCCAGACCTCGGGGCCGGGGAAGTAATCGTCTGACGGCGCGTGGAAGACGATCTGCGGCACCAGCCCGTCCTCCCACTGGCCTTCCAGCAGCCGGTGGATCTCCCGCCAGGCGCGCGGCTCGTCGAAGATCCCCCAGCCCATGGCGACGAAGGCGGAGTCCCAGTTCCACTGGAAGGGGTAGAGCCGGTCGGTCGGCACGGTATAGCCGCCGCGGTCATTGGTCCGCAGCACGGCCTGTGCTGCCTGCAGGCGCTCGCTCATGCGCGACTCTCCAGCGCCACACCCTTGGCGGCGTCCATCCAGTTGAGGCGGTCCAGGTTGGGCCGCAGGTGCAGCACCTGCCCGGGCTGGGGCAGGGCGCCATCGGCGTAGGGCACCACCACGCGCATCAGCTGGCCCTCGGTGGTGCCGGTCAGCAGCAGGTGGGAACCCAGCGGCTCGGCCACGCGCAGCTCGAAGGCGAATCCATCCCGCGGCGTGGCGGGCTGCAGGTCCTCGGCGCGCAGGCCCAGCACCACCTCGGCGGCAGGGGCGGGCGCCGGCAGCGTCAGGCCACCCAGCGCGACCTGCCCGCCGCGCACCGGCAGACGCAGGAAGTTCATCGGCGGGCTGCCGACGAAGCCGCCGACAAAGCGGGTGCGCGGGCGGTGATAGATCTCGGAAGCGCCGCCGATCTGCTCGATCACGCCGCCATGCATCACGGCGATGCGGTCGGCCAGGCCCATGGCCTCGGTCTGGTCATGCGTCACGTAGATGGTGGTGGTGCCGGAGGCCGCCAGCACCGCCTTCAGCTCCGCCCGCATCTCCAGCCGCAGCAGGGCATCGAGGTTGGAGAGCGGCTCGTCCATCAGCAGCACCGCCGGCTCCACCGCCAGGGCGCGGGCCACCGCCACGCGCTGCCGCTGGCCGCCGGAAAGCTGCGCCGGGTAGCGGGCCAGCAGCGGTTCGATATGCAGCAGCGATGCCGCGCGCTCCACCTGCCGCTGCATGCGCGCCTTGTCGGCGCCCGCCATCCGCAGGCCGAAGGCGATGTTCTCGGCCACCGTCAGGTGCGGAAAGACCGCGTAGTTCTGGAAGACCATGGCGAGGCCCCGCTTGCGCGGCGGCAGGGCCGAGACATCGCGCCCGCCGATCAGCACGCGCCCGCCGCTCTGCGCCTCGAGCCCCGCGATGATGCGCAGCAGGGTGGTCTTGCCGCAGCCGGAAGGGCCGAGCAGCGCCAGGAACTCGCCGTCATGCACTTCGAGGCTGATTTCCTCCAGCGCGCGGGTGGCGCCGAAGGCTTTCTGGATTCGGTCGATGGTGATGTTTGCCACGCGGCCAGCCTATCGGTTGCCGATGCCCCACATCGCGAAAAGGCGACGCCGGACCAGGAAGATGAAGATGACGGAAGGAACGATCAGGATCATCCCGCCCGCGAACTGCACATGCAGCGGCGATTCCGAGAGCACCGAGAGCAGATAGGCCGTCAGTGTCCGGTGCCGCACCGTGAGGACCGAGGCCGCGAAGACCTCGTTCCAGGAGAGCACGAAGGCAAAGATGCTGGCGGCGGCGATGCCCGGCAGCGCCAGCGGCAGCACCACGCGCAGGAAGCCGGTGAAGCGGGAGCAGCCGAAGACCCAGGCCGCTTCCTCCAGTTCCGCCGGGATGCCCTGGAAGAGGCTGGCGCAGACCAGCGTGGCGAAGGGCACCGCCAGCACCGCATGCAGCAGCGCGACGCCGAAGGGCGTGTCGTAGAGGCCGAGACGAATAAAACTGACCGTCAGCGGCAGGGCCAGGATGGCCACGGGAAAGGCCCGCGTCATCAGGATCAGCAGCCGGTAGCTGCCGGCGCCCGGAAAGCGGAAGCGCGCCAGGGCATAGCCGGCGGGCACGCCCAGCAGCAGGGCCAGCACCATGCACATGGCCGCCGCCTGCACGCTGACCCATGTGGCGCGCCAGACGCCGTCGATGGCCAGGAAGGCGCCGACCGTATCCAGCGAAAGCCCGAGCGGCAGGAAGGGCTTCGGCCATTGCGAGACGATCTCCCGCCCGCCGAAGGCGCCCAGCGCCAGCAGGTAGATCGGCACCAGCGTCCAGGCGCAGAGCACGGCCACGCCGCACCAGAGCAGCCCGCGCCGCCAGACGGGGGTCATGCCCGCTGCTCCGCCGGCACGCGCAGCGCCACCAGATAGAGCAGCGTCGCCGCGACCGAGATCACCATGACCAGCACCGCATAGCTGGCGGCCACGCCATAATCCTGGTTGCCGTACTGCCAGTTGAAGGCCTCGCTGACCAGCACGGGGAAGTTGCGGCCGCCGAGGGCGAGGGCCATGGCGAACATCTCGAAGGCCAGCACGGTGCGCAGGATCAGCGCGGTCTGCAGGCTGGGCCGCAGAAGCGGCAGGGTGATGCGCCAGAAGCGCTGCCAGGGGGAGGCGCCGAAGACCTCCGCCGCTTCCTCGTATTCCTTCGGCAGCAGCTGCACTCCGGCCAGCAGGATGACGAAGACGATGGCGGTCGCGCGCCACAATTCGGCGACGATGATGCCGGCCAGCAGCACCATCGGCGTCTCATAGGTCAGCCAGGCCTCCGGGCCGCTGATCACGCCGAGCTTGAAGAGCAGCGTGTTCAGCCAGCCCTGGTCGGTCAGGATGGCCAGCCAGACCAGCCCCGCCGCGAGGTCGGAGATGCCGAGCGGGATGGACCAGACCCAGAGGATGATATCCCGCCCCTTCCTCACATGCCGCAGCATCATGGTCATGCCGAGCGCCAGCATGCATTGCAGCGGCACGACGATCAGCACCACCGAGAAGGTATTGACCACGGCGTCCTGGAAATTCAGGTCATCCGCCATGCGGTGCCAGTTGCCGAGGGACCAGGTGCCGCCCTCCTGGAAGGCCAGCAGGGCGGTCTGCGCCAGCGGCACCACGAAGAGCACGCCGAGGAACAGCACGGAAGGCAGGACCAGCAGATAGGGCAGGGCCCCGGCGCGGCGCATGGGCTGTCACTCGACCGGGCAGGGACCGTCGCTGCGGGCATCCGGTGCCCAGCAGGAAGCCTTGGTATCCGCGATGATGCGCTTCATGGCCCCGGCCTGGCGGTCCAGCACGGCCCGCGGCGGCTCGCCCCGCAGCACCACGCGCTGGAAGGTATCCATGAAGAGCTTGTCGAACTCACCCCCGCGCTGGTCGAGCCCGACCGGCAGGGCACTGACCAGGGAATCCGGCGCCGCGCCCATCTTCGCGACGGCATCGGCGGCCAGCCGCAGGCCGGGGTCGAGGTCAGCGGGCATCTCCACCTGCACGACCGGGAAGAAGGCCACGGCCTTCAGCGTCTCGATCTGCACGGCCGGGCGCGTGAGGTATTCGATTAGCTTCGCGGCCTCGGCGGCGGCTGGCGCGCCATTGGCGATGGAAAGTCCGGCCACCACGGGCATCCAGCCCCGCCCCTTCGGACCGGCGGGGGCGGGGAAGGCCACGAAGTCATCGGGCTTGCGGCTCAGCGCATCCATCAGCCGCGCCACATGGTCGAAGGCGATCCAGACATCGCCGGAGAGCAGCGGCTCCTGCATGAAGCCGTAATTGGTGGAATTCGGGTTCACGAACTTCCAGAGTTCGCGGAACTGCGTCCACATCTGCTCGGCCTCCGGCGAACGGAAGCTGCGCACCACGCCGCCGGTGAAGGAGGGATAGAGATAGCCCTCGAAGAAGCGCGGCATCAGCCCGGTGGGGCCGGCGGGGAAGCCCAGCATGCGCCGGCCGGTCTTCTCCTGGACATTGGCGGCCCATTGCCGGAGCTGATCATAGGTCAGCGCATTGATGTCGGCGCCGGCGGGCAGGAAGGGCAGCGCCTGCTTATTGGCCACCATGATGTAGGTGGCCTGCATCCACGGGATATAGAGCTGCTGGCCGCCGCCCAGCTTGCCCGCCTCCAGCATCGACGGGTTGATCTGGCGGTTGGTCAGGCTGCCCAGCACGTCATCCAGCGGCGCCAGATTTTTGGTGCCGGCCAGCGGCAGCAATTCCCCATGCAGGCCGCCGATCAGGCTGCTGACGACCTTGCCGCCCTGCGCCTCGGCCCGCACATGCACGCCGAGCTGCGGTGGCTGCTCGGTCACGAAACTGGTCGGCACGGGCGCGCCCGCCAGGATCTGCGTCCGCATCTTCTGCGCCGATTCGATCGGGCGCAGCTGCGTGGACAGGAAGACCAGTTCCTGCGCGCTGGCGGGCGCGGGCGCCCATGCGGCGGCGGTGCCGAGCAGGAGGCCGGCGAGCGCGGTGGCAAAACCTCTACGGGATGATGGGACCTTTGCCATGCAGGGTTTCCTCCGGTTGATGCCGGCTTGGTCGCCGGTCCTTGGATACGGGTTCAGGCGCCGGGCCGTCGGAGGCCCGGACGATCAGCCGCGCCTGCCGCAGCTCGGCCATGCCGGCCGGGCTGGCGCCGCGCAGCAGTTCCAGAAGCATTTCCACCATCCGCAGCGCGCTGCGCTCGACATCGGGGTCGAAGGTGGTCAGGGGCGGGTCGGTATAGGTGGCGACCGGCAGGTTGTCGTAGCCGATGACGGCAAGGTCGTGGCCCACCTTCAGGCCGGCCCGTGCCGCCGCCCGCAGCGCGCCCACGGCCAGCCGGTCGGTGGCGCAGAGCAGCGCGCTGGGGGCGCGGCCGGCGTCGATCATGCCCTGCAGCAGGCGGAAGCCGTTCTCCTCCGTCGGTTCGGCCTCGGCCACGGGGCCGGGGGAGAGGCCTGCCTCGGCCATCGCATTCTCGAAGCCACGGGCGCGGTGATGCCCGAAGCTGTAGAGACGGGGCGCGCCCAGCAGCCCGATGCGGCGATGGCCCGCGGCGATCAGCCGCCGCGTGGCCAGCCGGAAGGCACCTTCGCCATCGACATCGACATGGGCATGCGGCCGCGCTTCCTCCGTGCGGCCATGCAGCACGAAAGGCATGCGGGAATCCAGCAGGTAGCCGACGCGAGGGTCCTGGCGGCGGGCCCGGGCCAGGATCACGGCATCGACGCGGCGGTTCTCCACCAGCTGGCGGTAGAAGGCCTGCTCCTCCTCACCGACGCGGGCGGTGCCGACGATCAGGTCGAGCCCGGCGGCAGCCAGCTTGGGCCCGATGGCGCCCAGCAGGCGCAGGAAGAAGGCATCCTCCAGCTGCCCTGGCCCGGTGGGCAGCACGACGCCCACGGCATCGCTGGTGCCGCCGCGCAGCCGGCGGGCGGCGGCATTGGGGCGGTAGCCCAGCCGGTCCGCCTCCGCGCGCACCCGCTCCCGCGTCTCGGCCGAGACATCGCTGAAGCCGCCCAGGGCACGGGAGACCGTGGTGACCGAGATATTCAGGCCCTGGGCGATCCGGCGCAGCGACATGGCCGAAACCGTGATCCAAAACGTTTCGGGTGTCAAAGCCCGAAATCTCGCGCCGGGCCTGCCCCTTGCGGCAGCGCGACGCCGGGCCCGCGCATGATCGCACGGGCGGCCGAAATCTGATCGAGAGGCAGGAAAGCCTCTTACCCGCCGGGCAATGGACCGGCATCCAGGCGCATGCAGTGGGCTTCCCGGCAGCGGAGCCCGGCCATCCTGCGGTCCGGCTGCGCCTATTCCTCAGCCGTGGGCAGCCAGTCCACGACCGCCGCGACCTGCGTCAGTTCCCGTCGCAGGATGGGCACGGCATGGTCCACGAAACCGCGCACCGGCGACCAGGGCCGCGGGTTCGGCCGGAAGATCATGTTCACCGGGACCGCTTCCGGCTCATACGGGGTGAGCACGCGCCGCAGCCGGTCCGCCGACAACAGCTCCGCCACCTGATAGGACAGCGCGCGCATCAGGCCCTGCCCCCGGAGCGCCGCGTCGAGCCCCGCGCCGACACTCGTGATGGAGAGCCGCGTGTGCACCTGTATCGACCGCGTCCGCGCGCCGCCGGGCTTCTGCCGGAACGTCCAGAGTTCGCGGTTCCCGTCCGGGTTCACCCCGATGCAGCGATGGCCGGAAAGCTCCGCCGGCTCCCGGGGCGGACCATGACGGGCGAGATAGGCGGGCGAGGCACATACGACCTGCCGCACCTCGCCGAGCCTCACCGCGACCAGGCCGCTGTCGTGCAGATGCGCCAGCCGGATGGCGAGGTCGATGCCTTCGCCCATCATGTCGACCATGCGGTTCAGCAGCAGTGCCCGCGCCTGCACCTCGGGATGCCGTTCGAGGAATGATTCCAGCACCGGCGCCACCTTCAGCCGGCCGAAGAGCTCCGGCGCGGTCAATACCAGCGTGCCGCCGATGGCCTTCGCCGCCTGTCCCTCCCGGGCCTCGGCGAGCCGGGCCAGGACGTCACGCCAGATCGCGGCGTGCCGCTCGCCGGCCTCGGTCAGGCGCAGGCCGCGCGTGGAGCGCAGCAGCAGCGTCTCCCCCGCAGATGCCTCCAGGAGGGCGATGGCGCGCGTGGCCGCCGCCGCCGACCGGCCGAGCCGCCGCGCGGCGGCGGCGAGTGAGCCTTCGTCGATGGCGGCGACCGCCAGCTCCATCGCGTCAAGCCGGTCCATGGTTTCAGATCCTGAAATCGAGCAGGTCATCCAACGCGCATTCAGCCGTCTCGTGCAAGTCACTACCCTGGCTCAACAGCAACGAGGTGACGCCATGAACCAGACGAGTTCAGCGCTTCAGCGCCGCAGGCTGTTGCTCTCCCTGGCGGCGGCCCCGGCCCTGGCGCCTTTCGCGCCGGCTGCCGCCCGCCCGGCATCAACAACGGAGACAAGCATGTTCGACATCCACTACCGCACCCGACAGATCGGCCCCGTGGAAGTCTTCTACCGCGAGGCGGGAGCGGCCGATGCGCCGGTCATCCTGCTGCTGCACGGCTTCCCGACGAGCAGCCACATGTTCCGCGATCTGATCCCGCTGCTCGCCGACCGCTACCGGGTGATCGCGCCGGACCTGCCCGGCTTCGGCCTGACCAGGGCGCCGGGACGTGAAAGCTTCGACTACAGCTTCGACAACCTGGCCAAGGTCATCGGCCAGTTCACCGACGCGATGGGCCTGGGGCGCTATGCGCTCTATGTCTTCGATTACGGCGCGCCGACCGGATTGCGGCTGGCGATGGCGCGGCCCGAGCGGGTGAGCGCGATCATCTCTCAGAACGGCAACGCCTATCTTGAGGGGCTGAGCACGGAGTGGGATGCCTGGCAGGCTTATTGGCGCGAGCCGACGGAGGACAACCGCGCCCGCTGCCGTGCCGCGCTGACCGACGAATTCATCCGCTCCCAGTATGAGCAGGGCGCGCCGGCGGGGCGTGTCGCTCCCGATGGCTACACGCTCGACCAGTTCTTCATGCACCGCGCCGCAGCAGCCGATATCCAGCTCGACCTCATCCTGAGCTACCGGACGAATGTGGCGCTCTATCCCGCCTTCCAGGGCTACTTCCGGCAGCACCAGCCGCCGCTGCTGGCGGTCTGGGGCAAGAACGATCCGTACTTCCTCCCCGCGGGGGCAGAAGCGTTCAGGCGGGACCTGCCGAAGGCGGAGGTGCATCTGCTCGACACCGGGCACTTCGCCCTGGAAACGCATCACCGGGAGATCGCCGGCATCATCCGCCGCTTCCTGCCAGCCTGACGAACGGCCTCCTCGTCGCCCGGCGGCGAGGACAGGCACCGGCGTCGCGCGGCTCACGGCCCCGAAGGCGTGCAGGCCGGTACAGCCGTGTTCCGGAACGGAACAGATCCACTCGGCAGGCATGTCGGCGCTCCCGGCCCTCTGGGTGGATCAGCAGATTCTCCGTTCCGGCGCGCAGCTTCCCGGACCCTGCCGCATGCCGCGCCGGTCCCCGTCCTTCCCAGGACAACCAGCCGATCCAGCCGGGCATCGCTCCGGTGCGGAATGGCCCGACGGCCGCAGCCCCGGCCGCCAGGCGCCGCACGGAGAGCGCAGGTCGTGCATCCAGCGATACCCGGATCAGAGAGAACCTCACGACTACGTTATTCAACGATCGCAATTTCGTGTTGAGTTCGAAACTAACTCCACTATAAAAACCACAAGAGTATCTTTTTCCGAGAATATTCACGGTGCGAAGAACGCCGCCGGGAAAGTTGCGGGCAATGAATCGTTATTAAGACGGCTGGCGCGAAGCGTCAGCCAGAGCGTATGCGGGGGAAATGTGGAGCAGCCGGAGCAGCGTATCAGGGTCGCGGTTGCCTGCTCCGGGCTAGGGCATGTCCAGCGTGGTATCGAGTCCTGGGCACGGGATCTGGGCGCCGCGCTGGATCAGCGCCGCGCTTCCGTCGAAGCGACCCTTTTCGCCGGTGCTCCGCTGGAGCGGGCACTCGATGTCTTCTGCTGGCGCCGCTCGGGCCACGCGGCAAGGCTCGCGGCGCATACACTGGCTTCGCTCGGCGGCTGGCGCTTCGGCATGGGCTCCACCTACGAGGTCGAGCAGACATCATTCGCCCTTGGCCTCATCCGGCACATCCGCACCGGGTTCGACATTCTCCATGTGCAGGACGTGGCCGTCGCGAAGTTCTTCGACCGCGCCCACGCGCTTGGCCTGTCCCGCCCGCGGGTCCTGTTCGCGAATGGAACCGGCGAAGGCCCGGAGGTGCTAGGCCGGTTCCGCTATCTCCAGCATCTCACGCCCCGGGCATTCGAATCCTGGGCCCCCGCGAAGCCTGCCCCGCAGCGCAGCTACATGGTCCCGAATTTCGTGAAGGTGGCGCAATTCGCCTCCGGCAGCCGGCAGCAGGCGCGCGAGCGGCTTGGCATCGATCCGGATGCCACCGTGGTCCTGTGCTGCGCGGCCATCCGGAAGAAGCATAAACGCATCGACTGCCTGATCCGGGAATTCGCCGATGCCCGCCGCCTCACAAACGAGAAGCTGGTCCTCGTCATGGCCGGCGGGCGCGAGACGGATACTCCCGAACTGATCAGCCTCGCAAAAGAGCTTCTGGACGATTCCGTCAGGATCTTCGTCAGCCTCCCAAGAGAAGAGATGGGCGGCCTCTACGCCGCATCCGACATCTTCGTCCTGCCATCGCTGTTCGAACTCTTCGGCATCGTGCTGATCGAGGCCATGGCAAGCGGGCTTCCCATCCTGTGCCATGATACGCCGGATTTCCGTTACGTGGCCGGTGAGGGGGCGCTTTACAGGGACCTCTCGGTGCCGGGGGGAATCAGGGACGGAATCCTGGACATGCTGCGGCCGGAGTATCGCGCGGCCCTGGCCGACCGGGCAAAGCGGCACATACGGCAGACTTTCGACGAGGAGGTCGTCGTGCCCCAGATCATCCAGATGTACCAGGATGTCGTCAGAGAAAGGCAGGAATGATGCCCGGCGCGCCCCATTCCATGGATGAACCCGCCGGGGATATGAGCGTGAGCGTCGTCATCCCCGCCTTCAACAGCGCGAATACGCTGGGACGGACAATCAGAAGCGTATTGTCCCAGACGGTGCCGCCGCTCGAAATCATCGTTGTCGATGACGGCTCCGCCGATGACACCGCCGCCGTCGCAGCGGCTTTCGGGCCTTGCGTACGTGTCATCCGAAAGCTGAATGGGGGGCCGGCATCGGCCAGGAACCTTGGCGTAAGCCATGCGCGCGGCCGTTGGATCGCCTTTCTTGACGCTGACGACCAATGGGGGCCGGCGAAACTCGAGAGGCAGCTGCCGTATACGATCCCGGACGATGTCGGTCTGGTGCACACGCTGATTGACGACCGCGCGGATGTCCCGGAAGTCCTGGACTTCGATCTTCTGTGGAGGCGGAACTGGATCGCGAACTCGACGGTCCTCATCCGCCGGGACGTGTTCCTGGCGCTGGGGGGGTTCGATGAGGCGCGGGAGCTCATCTCTGTTGAAGATTATAACCTCTGGGTCCGGCTGGCCGCATCCGGCTGGAAGATCGTGCTGTGCCCTGAGATCCTGACGGATTACACGCGCGGCGTCGGAATCTCTTCCAACATGCTGCGGTTCTTCGATGCGTCTCTCTATAACGCCAGAGCCCTGTCGGACAGGCTTTCGCTTTCCCCAACCACGCTGAAGCACAAACTGGCGGAGATATGCCTCGACTTTGGCAAAGGCGCGATCTACCGGCGCGATATGCCTATGGCAAGAAAGTTCATCATTCGTTCGATGAAGTTCTACTGCACGAAATCCGCTGTTTTCCATTTCGGCGCGGCGCTGATGCCCGCCGTCGTCCTCGACCTCCGCAGAGTCATGTTACGTCTCGTGCAGGGTGACCGACCTGTCCAGAAGATCAGGATCGTCCAGGTCACGGCGACCGCCGCATACGGGACGGGCTGCCGTTCCCTTTCGCCTGAGAATCAGGATGATGTCGTGGCGCTGTTCAACGAGCTGGCGCAGCATCTGGTCAGATCCCGCCCCTCCTTGTTCGGGCAGGATGTCAGGATCCGCGATGCGATCTCCAGGATAGCCTGGGACGGGTATCTGGACCCCAGGAAGCTGAGGCGGAAGCTACGCTATTCCGACCGCAGCGCCTGGCTGTCCCTCGAATCGACGGAGATTGGCTATCTCTGCCTGAGATTGCTTTCCGCCGTCGTCAGGGAGTCTGCTTCCGTGGCAGATCAGCCCATAGGGGTGGGCGCATTGCAGATGACGGTTGCCGAGAGGTCCCGCCTCATGGTGCTGAGGGAGCGCCTGGGGACTTCCGATGAGGCAGAGAAAGCGTATCAGCTGGCGGTCATGATCTGCCAACGCCGCGCATCGGCTCGCATCTCCTCCTCCGTCAGCATCAACGATGCCTCTGCCGCGTTGCTCAGGGACATCATCCGCGATATCCGCCATGCGCTGAAGGATATCCGCTTTGATTTCGGCAATGCGGATGCACTTTATCTGTGGAAGCTCGCAGAGGAAATTTCCCAGAAGAAGGCCTATCTGTGGATTGATGCTCTTCTCCTCGCCGATCAGCTGGGCCGGGCAGGTCTGCAGAACGAAGTTCCCGCGAAGCTCGTTCCCGACAGGGCCATCCACGCCGCCCAGGCCGCCGGCTAGTGCATAAGCCACCAGCGCGGGCAGGCCCGGAATCCCGGTTGTCCGGGCAGTTCATGATCCCGTGGAACCGGGGAACCCCGAAGGCTGCCGGAGCATGCCGGCAGGGCCTGAGTCGCGCTAGCGCAGAGCATCGGCCGGAACTCGAGTTGGTTTGATGAAGTCTGCTGGTTCTCTTCAAACAGGAGACGACAATGCATCTTGAAAAGCGGGTTCTGGTGACGGGCGGCGCCGGTTTCCTGGGCTCCCATTTATGCGAACGGCTGATCGCGGACGGCGCCCATGTCATCTGCGCGGATAATTTCTTCACCGGGGCGCATCACAATATCGAAGCCATTCGAGACCATCCCCGTTTCGAGCTGATCCGGCACGATGTCTGCTTTCCGCTCTATGTGGAATGCGATGAGATCTACAATCTCGCTTGCCCCGCCTCGCCGATCCATTACCAGCGTGATCCGGTACAGACGACCAAGACCAGCGTCTCCGGCGCCATCAATATGCTGGGCCTGGCCAAGCGCGTGAAGGCCAGGATCTTCCAGGCTTCAACTTCGGAAGTCTATGGAGATCCGCATGTGCATCCGCAGCCCGAGAACTACTGGGGTAACGTCAACCCCATCGGGTTCCGGTCCTGTTACGACGAGGGCAAGCGATGCGCCGAGACATTGTTCTTCGACTACCGGCGCCAGCACAATCTCCGCATCAAGGTGGCCCGGATCTTCAATACCTATGGCCCCCGCATGCACCCGAATGACGGGCGCGTGGTCTCCAGCTTCATTGTCCAGGCGCTGATCGGCAAGGACATCACCGTCTTCGGCGATGGCAGCCAGACACGTTCCTTCTGCTACGTGGACGACCTGATCGAAGGCTTCGTTCGCCTGATGCAAACGCCGGACGATGTCACGGGGCCCATCAACATGGGAAATCCCGGGGAGTTCACCATCACTGAACTGGCCCAGGAGGTCATCAGGATGACCAATTCCTCTTCGAGGATCGTGTATCAGTCCTTGCCCCATGACGACCCGAAGCAGCGCCGCCCGGACATCGAGAAGGCGCAGCGGGTGCTGGGATGGGAGCCCGAGGTCGACCTGCGGGCGGGCCTGGAGAAGACGATCGCCTATTTCGAGAAGTTGCTGACCAGCGGCCGGGTCAAGGAGATCATCGGCTACCCAATGTGACGGGGGCTTCCCTGACCCGGTTCTTCGCGCCGGGCCCTGTCTTTCAGGCCAGGAGCCGGTGTGGAAGGCCAGGGCGGCGACCGCCGGATGGTCGTCGCCCGTTGCCGCCACGCTACGCATGCCGGGCCCGGCCATATCCTCCAGCCCGATCGCCGGGATGCCTGAGACAGGCTGGAATTGCGCGGGCATATCCTTGAACGTGGCGATACGCACCAACGCATCGGCGCGCCTTCGGCATCCGCGGAGCAAGGACCGTTCCGGTGCCGCACCTTCCTTTCAGGGAGGGCCGTCCCTATCTGCGAATGCGGTCACAGGACCACGACAGCCGCAGAGGAGTGTCGCGGATGGACGAGCATCACCCTGGCGTGCGTCCCGGTGAGCGCCCGCCGGCCGGGGGAGAGCAGGCCCTGGTTCACGATCCCGTCTGCGGCATGACGGTCGATCCTGCCAGGACGCCGCACCATGCCCGGTATCACGACACCACCTTCCATTTCTGCTCGGCGGGCTGCAAGGCGAAGTTCGAGGCCGACCCGGACCGGTACCTCACGGCAAAGGAACCGGCCGCGCCCGGGGCGCCGCAAAGCGCGACGGTTTATACCTGCCCCATGCATCCGGAGGTCCGCCAGCAGGGGCCGGGCAAATGCCCCATCTGCGGCATGACCCTGAAGCCGCTGGCGGCGGGCGCCGGGGCCGTGCCGGTCCGGCAGCCAGCGGCGCAGGCCGCCGCCCCGCCCAGGGCCGCGCGGGCGGGGGCGGTCTACACCTGCCCCATGCATCCGGAGATCCGCCAGCAGGGGCCGGGCAGCTGCCCCATCTGCGGCATGGCGCTGGAGCCGCTGGAGGTCACGGCCGAGGCCGCCCCCAACGAGGAACTCGCCGATATGAGCCGGCGGTTCTGGATCGGCCTCGTGCTGACCGTGCCGATCGTCATCCTGGACATGGGCGCGCATATCCCCGGCCTCGGCCTGGACCATCTGGTGCCGCCTCGGGTCTCCGCCTGGGTCCAGTTCCTGCTCGGCACGCCGGTCGTGCTCTGGGCGGGCTGGCCATTCTTCGTGCGGGGATGGCAGTCGTTCAGGAACCGCAGCCTGAACATGTTCAGCCTGATCTCCCTCGGCGCCGGCGCGGCTTATTTCTACAGCCTGGTCGCGATCTTCGCGCCCGGTATCTTCCCGGAGGGATTCCGCGGTCGCGACGGCACCGTCGCCGTCTATTTCGAGGCGGCGGCCGTCATCACCGTGCTGGTCCTGTTCGGGCAGGTCCTGGAACTCCGGGCCCGCGAGCGGACCGGGGGCGCCATCCGCGCCCTGCTGAACATGGCGCCCAAGACGGCGCGGCGCATCCGCGCCGACGGCTCCGACGAGGAAGTCCCGCTGGGCGAGGTACATGCCGGCGACCGGCTGCGAATCCGGCCGGGAGACAGCGTGCCCGTGGATGGCGAGGTGCTGGAGGGAAGCGGCGCCGTGGATGAATCCATGGTCACCGGCGAATCCCTGCCCGTGGAGAAGGGGCCCGGCTCCCGCGTCGTCGGCGGCACCGTGAACGGCACGGGCGCGCTGGTGATGCGGGCGGATAAGGTCGGCTCCGACACCATGCTCTCGCGCATCGTGGCGATGGTGGCCGAGGCGCAGCGCAGCCGGGCGCCGATCCAGCGCCTGGCCGATACGGTGGCCGGCTACTTCGTCCCCGCCATCATCGCCGTCGCGGTCCTGGCCTTCGTCGCCTGGGCCATCTGGGGCCCGCCGCCCGCGCTCTCCTACGGGCTGATCGCGGCCGTCTCGGTGCTCATCATCGCCTGCCCCTGCGCGCTCGGCCTCGCCACGCCCATGAGCATCATGGTGGGCGTCGGCAAGGGCGCGACGGGCGGCGTGCTCATCAAGAACGCCGAGGCGCTCGAACACATGGAGAAGGTGGACACGCTGGTCGTGGACAAGACCGGCACCCTGACCGAGGGCAGGCCCAAGGTCACGGCCGTGGTCCCGGCGCCCGGCTTCACAGAGGCCGAGGTGCTGCCGCTCGCCGCCATGCTGGAACGCTCCAGCGAGCACCCGCTGGCCGCCGCGGTCGTGGCCGCCGCCAAGGAGCGCGGCATGGCCCTCGGCGAGCCCGCCGGCTTCGCCTCCGCCACGGGCAAGGGCGTGACCGGCACGGTGGAGGGCCGCCGGGTGGCGCTGGGCAATGCGCGGCTGATGCAGGAGCTGGGGGTGGAGCCCGGCGACCTCGCCACCCGGGCCGAGGAGTTCCGGCGCGAGGGCGGCACGGCGCTGTTCCTGGCCGTGGACGGCAGGCCGGGCGGGCTCATCGTCGTGGCGGACCCCGTCAAGCAGACCACGCCGGCCGCGCTGGAGAGCCTGCGCGCCAGCGGCATCCATATCGTCATGCTGACAGGCGACAACAGCACGACGGCGGAGGCCGTGGCCCGCAGGCTCGGCATCGCGGAGTTCCACGGGGATGTCCTGCCCGAGGACAAGCACCGCATCGTCCGGGAGCTTCGCGCCAGGGGCAAGGTCGTCGCCATGGCCGGGGATGGCGTGAACGACGCCCCGGCGCTGGCGGAGGCCGATGTCGGCATCGCCATGGGCACCGGGACGGATGTCGCCATGCAGAGCGCGGGCGTGACGCTGGTGAAGGGCGACCTCGCGGGCATCGCCCGGGCGCGGACCCTGTCGCATGCGGTGATGCGGAACATCCGGCAGAACCTGTTCTTCGCCTTCATCTACAACGCCGCCGGGGTGCCGCTGGCGGCGGGGGTGCTCTATCCCGTTCTGGGCATCCTGCTCAGCCCCGTCGTCGCGGCCATGGCCATGGCCTTGAGCTCGGTCTCCGTGATCGGCAACGCGCTGCGGCTGAGGGCCATCCGCCTCTAGGATCGGCCGCGGCAGGCGGGGCTCCCGCCGGCCGGCCCCTGGCAGGCCGGAGCAAAGGCTCGGCCGAAAATTGCGCTGTCAGAAGAAACATGGTCACATCGAGGCTCAGGAGTAGAATGAGGATAGCGTGCAGAGCCGCCATGCAGACGCCGAGACGCCAGTCGCTTCCGCCCCACAGGACCTGGCCGATATCGCGCCGTCCTGCCCGCTCTGTGTGGATCTCGACGGGACGCTGACGCCATCCGACACGCTGGTGGAGGGCCTGCTGGCGCTACTGGCCAGCAGGCACCTGCCCTGGGCCCTGCATGGCCTGCTGACGGGCGGGCGCGCGCTGCTGAAGCAGCGGGTGGCGGAAGCCACGCTGATGGATGCCACCCTGCTGCCCTACAACACCAGCCTGCTTACCTACCTGCAGGAGGAGAAGCGGCGGGGCCGCCAGCTCGTGCTGGTGACCGCCGCCGATATCAGCGTGGCACGCGGCGTGGCCGAGCATCACGCCGGGCTGTTCGACGAGGTCATGGCTTCAGACGGCCGGCGCAACCTCAAGGGGGAGGCCAAGGCTCAGGCGCTGGTCGAGCGGTTCGGCGCCGGGAACTTCGCCTATATCGGCAATGACGCGACGGATGTGGCCATCTGGCGCGTCGCCCAGGCCGGCATCCTGGTCAATGCCAGCCGCCGCACCGCCGCCGCCGCGCGGCGGGCGACGCGGGTGGAGGCCGAGTTCAAGCGGGACATGCCGGTGCCGCTGGCGCTGCTGCGGGCCATGCGGCCGCACCAATGGGCCAAGAACCTGCTGGTCATCGTGCCGGTCTTCACCGCCCATGCCGCCCTGGACCCCGCGAGCTGGATGGCCGCGCTGCTGGCCTTCGTGGCCTTCTGCGCGACGGCCTCCGGCATCTACCTCTTCAACGACCTGACCGACCTGGCCGCCGACCGGCGTCACCCGCGCAAGCGGATGCGCCCCTTCGCCAGCGGCGCGGTGCCGCTGACCACCGGCTTCCTGACGGGGGCCGCGCTGCTGGCCATCGGGCTGCTGCTGGCCGCGGCGGCGGGGGCATTGCTGGTGCTGCTGCTCTATGCGGTGCTCTCGGTCGCCTATTCCATGAAGCTGAAGGAGCTGCCGCTGGTGGACGTCTTCGTCCTGGCGGCGCTCTATACCCTGCGTATCGTGGCGGGCGGCGAGGCCACCGGCCACATCATCTCCCTCTGGCTGATCTGCTTCTCCAGCTTCCTGTTCCTGAGCCTGGCCCTGGTGAAGCGGGTGGAGGAGCTGCAATCGGCGGCGGAACGCGGCAAGGGCGCGCTCTCGCGCCGCGGCTACACGCCGGCCGACCTGCCCATCCTCCGTGGCTTCGGCTGTGCCTCCGCCTTCTCGGCCAGCCTCGTCCTGGCGTTGTTCGTGCAGGCGGAGGCGATGCAGGCGCAGCGCTACGCCTCCCCCGCGCTGCTCTGGGCCCTGGTGCCGCTGATGCTGTTCTGGCAGTGCCGGCTCTGGCTGTCAGCCGCGCGCGGCTACATGCATGACGACCCCATCATCTACGCGGCGCGGGACTGGGTCTCCTGGCTGGTCGCGCTCTGCGTCTTCCTGGTGCTCACCGCCGCCAAGTCGGTCACTTGGTTCGCGCCCTAGCGGTCGGCCGGCATGACCCCATCCACCCTGGCGCTCATCCTGGTGAGCGTCACGATGTCCGCGGCGGCGCAGGTGCTGCTCAAGTTCGGCGTGCAGGCGGCCCGGCCGGCGCCGGGGATGGAGCTGCCCATGCTGGCGGCGCTGTTCCGCACGCTCTTCCATCCCCTGGTACTGGGGGGCCTCGCGCTCTACGGCCTCGGGGCCGTGCTCTGGATCGGGGCGCTGGGCCGCACGGAACTGTCCAAGGCCTATCCCTTCGTCAGCCTCGGCTTCGTGCTGACCGCCGCCGCCGGCGCGCTGCTCTTCCATGAGACGCTGAGCATGCTCCGGGTCTCCGGCATCGCCCTCATCGTGATCGGAGTGATTCTTGTCGCCCAAAGCTGAGAGCGCCACCGGGTCCTGGCTCCTGGCGCATCCGTTGCTGCTGGCGGTCCTGGCGGCGGCGGTGTCAGTCGGCCTGCAAGGCTTCGCCTTCGGCATCAACAACAACGTCTTCCACATCCCCATCGTGCTGGGATACGGCCAGCTCGGCCAGTTCGCCGGCGACCCCTTCATCCAGTCGCTGGGCCGCTTCGTCTCGCCCGTCTACCTCGCCCTGGGGCTGGTGGCGGATGAGCGGAACATCCAGGGCCTCTTCCTGGCCTGCCACGTCCTGACGCGCGTGCTGACCTTCCTGGCGCTCATCCTCATCGTCACTGCATCGGGCGTGCGGGGTGGCTGGCGCCTGCTGCTGGCCGTCGCCGCGCTGGTGCTGGCCAGGGGGCTCTACGGCGTCTCCCCGATGGGGGAGGGCGGGATGCTGCCGGACTACTTCACCCATAGCGAGCTGTCCGGCGCCTTCGCCCTGCTGACGGTCGCCGCGCTGCTGCGGGGGCGGCTGGTGCTGGCCGCCGGACTGGCCGGCATCGCCTTTGCGCTGAATGCCTTCATCGGCGTCTGGATGCTGGTGCCGGTGGGGCTGGGCCTGCTGGCGCCCTGGGCGGGGTGGGACGGGCCGCGCCCGCAGCCGCGCCCCTGGCTGCGGCAGCTTCTCCTGGCCGCCCTGGCCTTTTCCGTGCCGGCCCTCCCGGTCGCGGTCTGGGTGCTCCGCTCCACCGCCGGGGACGCGGCCGTCGCGCCCTTCGACTACCGCGAATATCTCTACTTCTACTTCGGCAAGCATTTCTTCATGCAGGCATCGAGCACCAGGGAGATCCTGCAGTCCGGCACCGCCGTGCTGGCGGGCCTCGCCGCGCTGCTGGTGCTGCCGAACTGGCGCAGGGCCCTGCTGCCCCTGGCCGGGCTGCTGCTGGTGCTGGGGGCGGGGGCAGTGGCCGGTATCTTCGCCAACTCGCGCTTCATCCTCAACCTGCACCTCATCCGCGCCGACAGCCTGCTCATCATGCTGTCCGGGGCCTATGTGGCCGCCGCCACGGCCCGGCTGGCGCAGCCCGCCTGGAACTGGCGCGGCATCGCCGCCCTGCTGTCCCTGGCCGGGCTGCTCAGCGGCCTCTGGGCCCTCAGCGCGGTGGCCCTGGCGAACGCCTGGCTGGCCGGGGCACGGGCGGCGGCGCCGGGCGCCCCGGCGGGGCGGGCCATCCCGGCGCTTTGCCTCGCCTTGCTGGCGGCAGCGGCGATCCTGAACGGCGCCGCCCTGCGGAAGGAGCTCGCCGCCGATGCCATCCCGCGCGAGGCGGATCTAGAGGGCATGATGCCCCGGGCCCCGGAATGGCTGGAGATGCAACTCTGGGCCCGGCAGAATACCCCGGCCGAGGCGCGCTTCCTGGTGCCGTCCTGGCCCAGCGGCTTCCGCATCGGTGCCCAACGGTCGGTCTGGGTGGACTTCAAGCAGGGTGCCACCGCCATGTGGGCACCCGACACCTATGCCGGCTGGCGCCAGCGCGTGGACGAGATCAACCGCCTGCGGAGCCTGCCGGAGCGCTGCGCCTATGCCCGCACCCGTGGCCTCGACTACGTCATCATCGACCTTCGCCCGGGCCGGGCACCGGCGCTGGAGGGAAGCCCGGCGGTGCCGCTGCACGCGAACCGCCTCTTCCGCGCCTATGCCGCGGCCTCCTGCTAGTGGCGGGGCAGGGGGCGGCCGGCATGGATGAACTCGGCTTCCTGACGGCGCTGCACCGTCCCGGCACCCTGGTCGATGCCGGCGCGCATGACGGGTTGCTGGCCCTGCCGCTGGCCCGGCTCCCCGGCGCCTCCGTCCTGGCCTTCGAGCCGCTTCCCGCCGCCTTCGCCCGCCTCGCCGCCGCCTGCGCGGGCATCGACGCCATCACGCCCATCCCCCAGGCGCTGGGCGATGCGCCCGGCCGGCTGGCCCTCTCCGTGCCGGTCGTGGAGGGGGAGCGGCAGGAGCAATGGGCCTCCCTCGTCAAGACCTTCCAGGGCCATGGCCCACATGTCCGGGCCGAGACGATCGAGGTGCCGGTCGTCACGCTGGACAGTTTCGGGCTGGCGGACCTGACGGCCATGAAGATCGACGCGGAAGGCGCGGAATACGAGGTGCTGCGGGGCGCGCGCGACACGCTGCGGCGCTGCCGCCCCGTCCTGACGCTGGAGCTGGAGGAGCGGCACCGGGAAGGCTCCACCTGGGCGGTGCCCGCCTTCCTGGACGCGCTGGACTATGCCACCTGCTTCGTGCTGGACGGGCAGTGGTGGCCGGCCACGGCGCTGGACCGCGCGACGATGCAGCGGGCCAGCCCCGATCCCTCGGACTACGCGGCCTCCGACCCCTATGTCTTCAATTTCTTCGCCTGGCCGCGGGAGCGGGAGGCGGAGGTCCGCCAGGCCCTGCCGATGATCCGGCCGAGGGCCTGAGCGCCCGGCGCCTACCGCTTCGTCAGCCAGCGCTTGGCGATGCGGCAGGCGACGGTATAGGCGGGGTTGAAGACATTGCCGACATCGTAGCGGACGACCTGTCCCATCAGGTGGCTGGCGGCCCGCGCGTCCAGGCCGTAATCCTCGCCCAGCCAGTGCATCATCTCGGTGGTGGCGTGCTGCAGGGCCTGGTCCAGCGGCCGGGCATTGCCGATGGTGAAGATGTCCTCCGCCGTCTCGCCGCGCGGCCAGGTGATCTTCCGCTTCAGCACCCGGAAGGTGACCTCCATCTCGAAGGAGGTCTCGATGCCCGTGCCGACGATCTCGCCGTCGCCCTGGCAGGCATGGCCGTCGCCCAGGTAGAAGAGCGCGCCCGGCACCGAGACCGGGAACCAGGCCGTCGTCCCAGGCGCGAAGAGCCGGTAGTCCATGTTGCCGCCATTCTGCGCGCTGGTGGCCGTGGACAGCGCCTGGCCACCCGCCGGGGCCACCCCGAAGCAGCCGATCATGGGCTGCAGCGGCGGCGCGAAATCCTCCAGCCCCGGCGCGGGCTCCTGCAACCGCACGACGCCGGCCCCGGTGTCGATGTCCCAGACGGAACGCTGCGAGGGCGGGCGCTCCAGGATCGCCGCGGGGTCCAGCACCGTGAGGGCGAGGGGCGAATAGGTCCAGCCGGTCGAGCGGCTCGGCGTCAGGCGGTTGATCTCCACGGCCAGGGTATCGCCGGGCTCGGCGCCCTCGATGAAGAAGGGGCCGGTCATCGGGTTCGGGCGGCTGGCGACGGCGACCTCCCGCGCATCGAGGCCCGAGGCGTCGATGGTGTCGGTCACGACCGTATCCCCGTCGGCGACGCGCAGGCACGGTTCGGCGGTGCCGATGGCGTTGTGGTAGCGGGTGGGGCGGAAACGATGCGTGGCCATGGGCGCTCTCCGGGACATCTCAGTGCCGCCGGTGGGCCGTCCGATGAGCCACGCCGCAGCTGCCGGTCACGCTAGGAAGCGCGTCGATCAGGGTCAAGCCCGCCCATGGTGGCCGCCGGTGCCGGGCGATGCAGCAATGAATTGACCCCGCAACAGAACACTCGCGATACTGCCGCGACAAAAGGGAGGAGCGCCAATGAAGCGCCGAGGTATCATCGCGTCAGCCGCGGGGCTGATGCTGAGCCCGCTTGTCACCGCCCCGCGCCCGGCCGGCGCGCAGCAGGCTTCATCCTGGCCGAACCAGCCCCTGCGCCTGATCGTTCCCTTCGCCGCCGGCGGGCCCACGGATGTCGCGGCGCGCTTCCTCGCCGAGGACCTCGGCAAGGTCCTGCCCCAGCGCAGCCTCGTGGAGAACCGCACCGGCGCGGGCGTGGTCGTCGGCACCGAATTCGTCGCCAAGGCGCCGAAGGACGGCCACACGCTGCTCTACACCACCATCGCGCATTCCGTGCTCCGCCCGCTCTTCCCGCAATTGCCCTTCGACCCCGTGAAGGACTTCGCGCCCGCCGCGCTGATCGGCCAGGTGCCGATGGTCCTCTTCGTCAACAAGGACCTGCCGGCCAGGAACCTCCAGGAACTGATCGCGCTGTTCCGCGACAATCCCGGCAAGTATTCCTACGCCTCATCCGGCATCGGCGGCGCCGTGCACCTGGCCTCGGAACTCTTCCTCAGCATGGCCGGCGACCTGAAGGTGCAGCACGTCCCCTATCGCGGCAGCTCGGCGGCCATGCCGGACCTGCTGAGCGGCAATGTCGCCATGCTGATCGATGTCGGCACGGGCGCCATGCCCTATGCCGAGCGGGGCGAGCTGCGGGTTCTCGGTCTCGGCGCGCCGGAGCGCTCCCCGGTGGCCCCGGACGTGCCGACGATCCACGAGGCCGGGGTGCCGGGCTACGAGGCCTATAGCTGGCACATGCTGATGGCCCCGGCCGGCACGCCGCAGCCGGTCGTCGCGGCCCTGAACGCGGCGGTGAACAAGGTGACGGGGCAGGAGGCCTTCCAGCGGCGCCTGCTGGACATGGCGCTCCAGGTGCGGCCGAGCAGCACGCCGGCGGAATGCAGTGCCTTCCTGGACACCGAGACGCAGAAATGGGAGCCCGTCCTCCGCCGCGTCGGGATGTCGGGCCAGGGCTGAGGGGGAGGGGACCGGCGGGCCCCCTTATCCGGGTTCGCCGCGCGGAATCCGCAGCGGCGTGATCTCGACCATGGCGGTCCCCTGCTCGCGCATGCCGAGCTGGGACGCCGTGTGCGGGCTGACATCGAGCACGCGGCTGCGCGTGCGGGGGCCGCGATCCTGGATCACCACGAGCGCCGTGCGGCCATTCTCCAGGTTCCTCACCCTGGCCTCGGTCCCCAGGGGCAGGGTGCGGCTGGCCGCCGAATTGGAGAAGCGGTTGAAGGGCTTGCCATTGGCCATCCGGCGCCCATGGAACTGCCTGCCGTAGAAGGAAGCGCGGCCGCGCTGTGGCCGCAGGTGATGGCCTGGTGCTTCCTGCGCCCGGACGGCCTGGCCCTGGCGCGGCTCCTTCGTTGCGGCCGGTGTACTGAATGCGCTCATGCCGATCATGAGGCAGAATGCGGCGGTAAAAGCCATTCGCATCGCGCTGTCCCCCATCGCTCAGGCCATGGCGTGAGATCTGCGGCAGATGACCACCATGGCCGAGGCGCCGCGCGGCCGGTCCGGCCCGCGTCGCCCTCGTGAAATGCCGGGCCGCCGGAACTAGGCCTGCGGCCTCTGCATGCCCGGCGTCCGGGATGTCGCGGCGGAAGCCGCCGCGGCCTGCCATTGCCGCTGCACCTCCTCATTGACGGAGGCGGCGGACTGGCCGGGCTGCACCACCACCGTCGCGCCGTTCAGGCTGAAGCGGTAGGGCCGCTGATGCCGGTCAGCCTTGTCGACACAGCGGGCAATGACGTGCGGAAGATAATCGTCGAGTCGGGTAGGATAGTCCTCAATCTCGTCCGCCATCTCGGCACTCCCCCAAAGAATGGTGTCATGGAGATGGAACATATGGCCGCGGGTGTCCCATCACATCCTCCGGCGCGCCGGCCTGGCTTCAGGGCGGCGCGGCCCAGCCCGCCGGGCGCAGCGCGATGACGCTGCGGATGTGGTAGCGCATCTCCGCCGCGGCGATGGCGGCATCGCCACGGCCGATGGCATCGACGATGCGCCCGTGCTCCTCCGCCACCCGCCCGCTCCAGTAGGGGCGGCGCTGCTCCATGCCGCGCACCAGGCAGGCCTTGTCGTGCAGGGTCTCCAGCTGCCGCAGCAGGGCACGGTTGCCCGCCGCGTGGCCGATGCGGAGGTGGAACGCACCATCGAGGTCGTTGAAGGCATCGAGGTCCCCGCGCGCCAGCGCCGCCCGCTGCGCGCGGATCAGCGCCTCCAGATCGGCGGCGCAGCCGGGCTCGCGCCGCACCGCCAGGGTCACGGCCATGCATTCCAGCGCCTCGCGCAGCTCGCAGAATTCGCGCACCTCCTCCCCGGTCAGGCGGATGACGCGGTAGAAACGGCCGAAGCGCTCCACCAGCCCGTCCCGCAGCAGGCGCTGCAAGGCCTCCCGCACCGGGGTGCGGCTGACACCGAAACGATGCCCCAGAGCGACCTCCTGCAACTGGGTGCCGGGGGGCAGGCGCAGGGAGGTGATCTCCGCCCGGATGGCGGCGTGGAGGTCCGGGCAGCGCGTGGCCGTGACATCCGGGAAGGCAGCCTCGTCATCCATGGTGGTCACCGGTTTCGGTATGCTGAAATAGAAGGCAGGCGATTGCCGGGGATAGAGGCATCGCGGGTTTCCGGAAGCTATTTGCCGGAGATTGCCGCCTTGCGCCAGCGCCGCAATCGCGATGTATACTGAACCCTAAATCAACGAATTGATGTAGGGGGGCTCCGCATGATCAAGGCTTGGTCTGGCACCGGAATATCCGGTCAGGGTGGCACGGCCACGGGCATGGCCCTTCCCGCACCCCGCCGGCGGGCGGTCCGCCGCCTGGCCCTGATGGCGGCCACCTGCCTGGGCCTCCTGGCCGGGGCGGGCGCCCAGGCGCAGAACCTGCGGGTGGGCGTGCAGGCGCCCTTCGGCATCGACCCGCATTTCCTCTTCGTCGGCCCCAACATGGCGGCGGCGCGCCATATCTATGACAGCCTGATCAACCGCGACCCGGAAAGCCGCTTCGTGCCGGGCATCGTGGAAAGCTGGAAGCCGCTGGACGAGACCACCTGGGAGCTGAAGCTGCGGCAGGGCGTCACCTTCCATGACGGCAGCCCCTTCACCGCCGAGGACGTGGCCTTCAGCATCGCCCGCGTGCCGGAGGTGCCGAACAACCCCGGCCCCTACAGCTCCAATCTCCGCACCATCACCGGCGTGCAGGTGGTGGACCCCTATACCGTCCGCATCAGCACCGACCGCCCCAACCCGACGCTGATGGGGCAGCTGACCAATATCTTCATCGTCTCGAAGAAGGCGGCGGAAGGGGCCAGCACAACGGATTTCACCTCTGGCAAGGCCGCCATCGGCACCGGCCCCTTCCGGCTGGAGCAGTTCCGGAACTCGGAGGGCATGTCCCTCGCGCGCAACGAGAAGTTCTGGGGCGAGAAGGCCGCTTATGCCAAGGTGGACCTCCGCGTCATCGGCAATGACGCCGCGCGGATCGCAGCCCTCCTCTCCGGCGATGTCGATCTCATCGAGGATGTCTCTCCCACCGATGCCGCGCGGCTGGAGAAGGACAGCCGGGTGCGCGTGTTCAAGCGCAATTCCGACCGCATCATGTTCCTGATCCCGCATGTGGGGGCGGAGAAGCTGGCGCTGCTGACGAAGCCCGACGGCAGCCCGCTCGACGTCAATCCGCTGCGCGACCTGCGGGTGCGGCGGGCGCTCTCCCTGGCGCTGGACCGGCAGGCCCTGGCCGAGCGCGGCATGGACGGGCAGGCGATCGCGACCCTGCAGATGGTGCCGGAGCAGTTCGGCGCCTATGACCCCAGCCTGGCCGTGCCGGCCGCCGACCCGGAGGGCGCGCGCCGCCTGCTGGCGGAGGCCGGCTACCCCGAGGGCTTCGGCCTGACCGTCGGCTGCACCAACAACCGCTTCGTCAATGACGCGCGGGTCTGCCAGGTGGTCGGCCAGATGCTGGCCCGCGCCGGCTTGCAGGCCAAGGTGGAAACCCAGCCCAGCAGCGTCTTCTTCCCGCGCACGGTCTACGGCAAGAACGACCTGCCGCTGATGCTCTACGGCCTCTCGCTCTCCTCCTCGCGCGATGCCAGCTACATCCTCTCCACCGCCGTCCACAGCCGGAATGTCGAGCAGGCCTTCGGCCAGGGCAACCGTGGCAGCTTCAGCGATGCCGAGATGGACCGCATCATCAACGACGCCATCACCCGCATGGATGACGGGCGGGAGGAGGCGCTGCGCCAGGCCATGCGCGCGGCGCTGGAGAAGATGCCGATCATCCCGCTCTACAACCAGGTGACCATCGCCGCGGCCGCGCCGGGCGTGGTCTATACCCCCCGCATGGATGAGCAATTGGTCGCCTATCACGCGCGCCCGGCGAAGGGGGCGGGCCAGTGAGCACCCGCCCGCTCATCTCCGGTCCCCGCCATGCCGTCAGCGCCGGGCACTACCTCGCGGCCAGCGCGGGGCTGGCGATTCTGGAAGCCGGCGGCAATGCCATCGATGCCGGCGTCGCGGCCGGCATGGTGCTGGGCGTCGTGCAGCCGGATATCGTCAATATCGGCGGCGTCGCGCCCATCCTGATCCGCCGCGCGGATGGGCGAATGGAAAGCATCGCTGGCCTCGGCCACTGGCCGAAGTCGCTGCCGCCCGACCTCTTCATGCGCGAGCATGGCGGGAAGATGCCGCGCGGCGTGCTGCGCACCGTGGTGCCCGCCGCGCTGGATGCCTGGATCACGGCGCTGGAGCGGCATGGGCGGCTGGGCTTCGCGCAGGTGGCGGAACCCGCCATCCGCTTCGCGCGGGAGGGCTACCGCGTCTACAAGCTGCTGGCCGACAGCATCGCCGAGCATGCGAAGGACTATGCGAGCTGGCCGAGCAATGCCGCGATCTTCCTGCCAGGCGGCCAGCCGCCGCCGGAAGGGGCGCTGTTCCGCCAGCCCGACCTGGCGGCCATGCTGCAGTTCATGGCCGACGAGGACCGGCGCGCCGCCGCGACCGGCGGGCGGGAGGCGGGCCTCGCCGCCGCGCATGACGCCTTCTACAAGGGCGATATCGCCAGGGTCATCGTGGACTTCATCCAGGGCGAGGGCGGCTTCCTCTCGGCCGAGGACATGGCCGGCTTCCGCTCCCGGCTGGAGCCGGTGGTGATGCGGGAATGGCGCGGCCACCAGGTCTGCACCTCCGGCCCCTGGTGCCAGGGCCCGGCGCTGCTGGAGGCGCTGCTGCTGATGGAGCGCGCGGGCTTCGACGGCCTCGCGCATAACAGCGCGGACTACCTGCACCTGACGGCCGAATGCCTGAAGGTCGCCATGGCCGACCGCGAATACCATTTCGCCGACCCCGCCTTCACCGATGTGCCGCTGGAGGCCCTGCTGGGCGAGGCGCATCTCGCCGCCCGCCTCGCCGGCATCGACCGGCAGCGCGCCCATCCCGGCATGCCGGAGCCGCTGCTGGGCCCCGGCACCATCCTGCCGCCGCCCAGCCAGCGGCCGCTGCCGGCCATCGAGCCCGATACCTCCTACGTCGCCGTGGTGGATGCAGAGGGGAATGCCTTCTCCGCCACGCCCTCCGACGGCACCTATAACGGCCCGATCATCCCGGGGCTCGGCATCATCGCCTCCGGCCGCGGCACGCAGTCCCGCCCGGACCCCGCGCATCCCTGCGGCGTCGGGCCGGGTAAGCGGCCCCGGCTGACGCCCAACCCGGCCATGGTGGTGAAGCGCGACGGCGGCGTCATGCCCTTCGGCACGCCGGGCGGCGATGTGCAGGTGCAGGCGATGCTGCAGGTGCTGCTGAACCACCTGCATTTCGGCATGGACCTGCAGGAGGCGATCGAGGCGCCGCGCGTCGCCACCTATTCCTTCCCCTCCTCCTTCGCGCCCTATGACTATTTCCCGGCGCGGCTGGCGGTGGAATCCCGCATCCCCGCCACGGTGCGGGAGGCACTCCGCGCGCGGGGTCATGACATCAAGGACTGGCCGGACTGGACCTGGCTGGCCGGCAGCGTGGAGGCCGTGAGCAGCGACCCCGCGACGGGCCTGCGCCTCGCGGGCGCCGACCCGCGCCGCCCGGCCTATGCCGTGGCGATGTGAGGCGGGGCCGTGTGCGGGCGGGAGGCCGCCCGGCCCCCAGTGACGCCCGGCGGGCGGATATGGCGCCATGACCGCGGTGACGCATCTGCTGAGCGGATTGCAGATCGGCGGGCTGGAGCGGGCCGCGCTGCGCCTGGCCGGCGCCGGCCTCCGGCGCGCGCAGCGGCACGAGATGCTGCTCTACGACACGGGCTTCCGCTCCGCCGCGCTCGACTTCGACCCGGGGCCCGTGCCCACGCATCTCCTGCCCCGTGGTCCCGGCGTCGACCTGCGCTTCGCATGGCGCCTTGCGCGGCATCTGCGGGCACGGGGCAGCGAGGTGGTGCACGCGCATAATGATACCGCGCTGTTCTACGCCGTCCTGGCCACGCGGCTTCTCGCGGGTCGCCGCCCACGCGTCGTCGGGACCTTCCATTCCTGGCCCGCGCGCGGGTCGTGGAAGGCCCGCGCGCTGAACCGCGCCGTCGCGCCGGCCGCGTCGGTGGTGGCCGTCTCCCGGGAACTGGCCAGCCGCCTGACCCGCACGGGATGGCTGCGCCGCTGCGGCGTCATCCGCAACGGCATCGCACTGGAGCAGCGGAGCGGAACGCAGGCGGAGCGGATGTGGCGGCGGGAACTCGGTATCCCCGATCAGGCCGTCCTGGTCGGCCATGTCGGCCGCATGGACCCGGTCAAGCGCCATGCCGACCTGCTCCGGGCCGCCGAACTTCTGCGGCCGGGCCACCCGGAGGTCATGTTCCTGCTGGTGGGGCGCGGCGCCCTGGAGGGGGAGATCCATGCCAGGGCGGCGGGCCTGCCGAATATCCGCATCCTGCCCCAGGTCACGGATATTCCCGGCCTGCTGCGGAGCCTCGACATCTTCGTGCTCTGCTCCGCGCATGAAGGCGCGCCGCTCGCGCTGCTGGAAGCCATGGCGGCCGGGCTGCCCCTGGTCGCCACCCGCGTCGGCGGCATCCCGGAGATGCTGGGGGAGGCGGCGCCCGCCGGCCTGCTCGTGCCGCCCGCCGATCCCGCCACGCTGGCGCGGGAGATCGCCGCCCTGGCCCGAAGCCCGGAGCGGCGCGCGGCGCTCGGCCGCGCCGCCGCCGGGCGCGCGGCGGAGTTCTCCTTCGAGGCCGAGTGGTCGGCCTATGCCGCGCTCTATGCCGGGGCGCCGGCCGGCGCCGATCCGGGCGGGTTGGCATAATTCAGACGGCTGGGCAGGTGCTTCTGGATGCGCCCGTCCCGCTCGCAATGGCAATTCGGGCAGTTGAGCTTGAAGGCATCCCGCGCGGCGGATTTGTGCTCCGGCGTGAAGAGCATCTCGCGCAGCGGCCGCTCCCGGATATTCCCGAGCCTGAAGGTCACGTAGCAGAGCTGCACCGTGCCATCGGCGCCGATCCAGAGGAGGTTCTTCACATCGCAGGGGATCCGCATATCCGGGCCCTTCAGCAGCCAGTCCGGGATGGAATGGATGCTTGGCAGGCTTTCACGGACGCGGCGGGGATGCTGCTGCTTGAGCCGGCTGAGCTCGCGCACGAAATCCTCCAGCATCTCCCGGTGCTCGGGCATGAAGTTCAGCCCGCCCTCGTTGCCATCGGTGAAATAGGGCAGGGAGTAGTGCACGAGGTCCGTGTGGAAGCTCATGTCGAAGCGCTGCGCGAAATCCCAGGCCGCATGCAGCGCCGGCAGGTTGCAGGTCGGCCGCATCACCAGGTAGTTCAATTGCAGGGACAGGGCCGATCCGTAGCGCGCCCGCGCATAGGAGAGGCCTTCCTCAAGCCGCCGGAAGCGGTCCTTGCGGTTGACGTAGTTGTCGTAATCCTCCCCGGTGCCATAGAAGCCGATGGTGATGTTGCGCAGCCCCGCCTCGAACAGGGCGTCGATCTTCTGGCGGAGCAGGGTGCCGTTGGTGGTGACATAGGTCGCCATCCCCAGCTGGAGGGAATGGCGCACCATTTCCGGCAGGTCGCGGTGCAGCAGGGGCTCGCCGCCATAGAGGCGGACCAGCTCCACGCCGCTGTCCCTGGCATCCGACAGCGTCTGCCGCACTTCCTCCAGCGTCAGGTGCTCGCCGGGCATGAAGTCACGCCCATAGCGGCAGCCGGTGCAGCGGAGGTTGCAATGGGCGGTGACGGCGATGGTGAGGCGGCGGGGGCGGGGCTGGATGACGGAAGGCAGGACCTGCCCGACGGTGTGTTCCAGCAGCCCCAGCCCCTGTTCCGCCTGGCGGAGCCCTTGCTTGACGGCGGGCATGGAGGCGGCGCCCGACCGCGCCGCCGAACGCATTCTGTCGATGACCTGCCTGAAGGGCGCGATCCGCCCCTGGGCCAGTGTGGTGTCGCCCGCCATTATTCCGGTATTCCCCTATCAGTAGGCATAAGACCGTTGCATATTGCCAACGATAAGGGTGCGCGAAACCAACCTGGGGTTGAGTAACGGTTACGTTAACACTCCTTCTGCGTTTCCTGGAGCCATTGTCCGGCCGGTGTAAGGCCTGGAGCCGCGGCGGCGGCATCCTCCCCCGGCGCCGCTGGCGGATGATCCTGTCGCCAGGCCAGGGAAAATCGGGATAATGGCGGCCGCGTTCCTCGATGAGAGGGCGCCGGAGAATCACGCCGCATGAACATCACCTTCTACGCCCATGCGAGCTTCCGGCTGGAGACGCCGGAGGTGAGCATCGTCACCGACCCCTATACGCCCGGGGTTTCCGGCTTCTCCCCCATCGATGAGGCGGCCGACCTCGTCATCATGAGTTCCGCGACCGACCGCTTCCACTCGGACCCCAGCCATGTGCGGGGCGAGCCCCTCGTGGTGAATGCGCTGCTGGACGTGCCGGAGGAGGGGACCACCATACGCGGCGTGCCCATCCGCGCCTTCCCCACCAGCGAGAGCCTGACCTTCGACTACGGCCGGGACCCCGATGCCAATGCGATGTATCTCCTCACGGTCGGCGGCGTGCGGGTGCTGCACATGGGCGATGTCGGCAATCCCGTCGCCCCCGCCGTGCTGAAATCCCTGGCCGGGCAGGTGGATGTGCTGCTGGCCCTGGCCGGCGCCCATGCCACCATCGCGCTGGAGGATCTGGACGAGATGATCGCGGCCATCGATCCGCGCATCGTCATCCCCATGCATTACTGGCATCCGCGCGGCGTGCTGGGGATCGAGCCGGTGGAACGGTTCCTGGAGCGGCAGCCGGAGGAGGCGGTCATCCGCCACGGCGCCACCACCCTGACGGTCGAGCCCGGCCAACTGCCGGAGAGCCGGCGGATCATCGTGCTGGACCAGGCCCGCTAGGGTGACGATCCAATAAGGGCTGGAATGGGTGGAGAGCGGACATCGCTGCGTCGCCTCTATGAGATCACCCAGCGATACAGGACGTCCGGCTCACCTTCCTCATTCCTGGAACCATCAGTTTCCCTCACGGCAACGAAGCCGCGCCGTTCATAGAACCGGCGTGCAGCGTTGTTGCGCTGGAATGTCCAGAGTAGCAGGCTGTCAGCCTTTGACTTCGCGACTTCGAGAAGAGCGGTACCGATGCCCTTACCCTGCGCACCTGGCAGAACGTAGAACTGGTCAATCCAGTCTTGGCGGAACGCGATTATGCCCACCAGAGTGTCGTTCTCGAGTGCGCCCCAGACCGAGCATCCCGGGAACACGCGTTGTCGATAAAACCATCGATCTTCAGCAGGAGTGTGAAGCCCTGTCAGCCAAGGCAAGCGTTCGTCGAACGATGCTCGGTGGACATTGGCAGCGGCGTCCATCTCGTCCAATCCGAGTTGCCGCAACTGGACCCGTTTCATAGGCAGGTTCCCTGAGCGCAGGATCTACTCCCTACGTACGTCAGTGAATGACCGCAAAGGGTCGATAGCAGTCGCCGCCAATCGGGTTTTCACCCAATGGCATCGCCGTCATCCGGTCAGGCGTTTCCACCTGACCGGCGCCGGCCCTGGTCCGCTCAGCCCGGCAGGGTCACGGGCTGGTTCTTCTCCGGCAGCAGCACGCGGGCGCGCTGGTCGCCCATGGCTTCCATGAAGGCGTCGGGCGACTGCTGCAGCGGCGGGAAGGTGCCGAAGTGGCAGGGGATGACGGTCCGCGCCTGCGGCAGGAAGCGGTTCACCGCCATCGCCGCCACACGGGGTCCCATGGTGAAGCGGTCGCCGATCGGGGTGATGACGACGTCGGGCGCGTAGATCTCACCGATCAGCGCCATGTCGGAGAAGATGTCGGTATCGCCCATGTGATAGACGGTGGGCTCCCCCGCCGCCTTGGGCGTCACCACCACGCCGTTCGGCAGGCCCAGCGCCTGCGACACGCCCGCCTCGTCGATCTGGCCGGAGGAATGGAAGGCGATGGTGAGGGCCACGGAGAATTCCCCCAGGTCCACGGCGCCGCCGGTATTCAGGGCCTCCATCCGCTCCAGCCCGTGGCGGGCCAGCCACATGCAGAGGTCGAAATTCGCCACCACCGGCGCGCCGGTGCGGCGGGAGATGGCGACGGCATCCCCCACATGGTCCGCATGCCCATGCGTCAGCACGACATGCGTCACGCCGGCGGCGGCAGCTTCCGCATCGCCGGTGAAGGACGGGTTCCCGGTGAGGAAAGGGTCGATCAGCACGACGGACTGGCCGAATTCCAGGCGATAGGCCGAATGGCCGAACCAGGTCAGTTTCATGGGCTGGCTGCTCCAGATCGTGGGCGGCGCGGGCGGCGCCACGCGCGGCGTCCGATACTAGCCGATATGGCGGCCGCCTTCAGCCCCGGCGTCCCCGCCCCGCCCGGTCAGAGCCCGGCGAAGCGGCGCACCACATTCTCCAGCATCCGGGAGACGGGGCCGTCGAAGGCCGTGCCGTTCCACAGGCTGCCGCAGAAGGTGATGGAGCCGACGGCGAAGACCGCGCCGCCGCCCGGAAGCTCGAAGATGATGATCTCCGCCCGCTTCAGCGCCTCCGGGCTTTCCCCCGTGACGGTCGCGATATGGGAGAGCAGCTCCTCCGGCACCGTGACGAAGGAGGCCGGCGGCTGCTCGGACCGCGCCAGGATCACGGTTCCCGGCGGTGTGCCCAGGCGCGGGTCGGCGCGGTCCAGCTCGAACCCCGCCGCGCCGCCGCCGGAGAGCCCGTAATCGCCGATGACCTCGGGCACGCCTTCGAAGATCCAGGCATGGCGGGGGTCCTCGGAGGCTGGCAGGCGGCGGTAGAAGGTGCCCTCGAACAATCCCTGCGCGCTGAAGCCGAGGCCGACCAGCGCCTGGGGCGGCCGGCGGTTGCGCCGCCACAGCCCGCCCAGCGCGCCGTCGAGCTGGTGGTAGTATTCGCCGGCCTCCGCCGCCCAGGCGCGGATTCCGCCCTCGGCGCGGCGGATCTCGATGACATGCGGACGGGCGGGGTCGCGCGCGATGCGCCAGTAGAAGCCGTTGCCGCCGAGGTAGCACAGCTTGCCGCCATGGTCCCGGTAGTCCGTCAGCGCATCCAGCATCCGCCCCGTGTGATACTCGGGGTGGGAGCCGGTCAGGACGGTGCGGTAGGGGGAGAGCAGGGCCTCGCCCTCGTCGTCCAGATCCTCGTCGGTGACGATGTCGAATGGGATGCCGCGCGCTTCCAGCCAGGCGAGCAGGTGGGAATCGGCGGGATAGTGCCGCAGGCCCGAGCCCTTCGCGTCGTTGAAGGTCAGAAAGCCCGGCCGCATCGTCAGGATCGGCCGCAGCCGGGAGGAGAGCGAGATGCCGCTGCCATCGGGGTGGCAGTTATAGGTGGAATGGCCGAATGCCGTAACGTCGTCGGGATTGTAGGGATAGGCGCCCCAGGCGGCGACGCGCTCCCTGTAGGCGGCATCGGCATTGCCGCGCGCGTGGTTGGCATAGGCCTGGTAGGTGAAGGTGGAGGCCAGGAAGGCGACCGGCGCATGCGGCCCCTCGCGGCGCGGCAGGATGTAGAAGGGCAGCCAGTCCTCGCCATCCTCGCAGGTGAGGTGGAAGGCATAGGCGCCGCTGCGCATCTCCTCCGGCACCTCGAAGGCGAAGGAGGGCGCCCAGCCGCAGTCGCTGAGGTCATCCGCGTGGAAATGGATGGCCGCATATTCGGCGGGGGCGTGGCGCCAGCAGGTTTCCGCCCCCGTCCAGGTGGCGCCGACCACCCCGCGCGTGGGGAGGTTGACCAGGCTGCCATGCAGCGCATCGGGGCCGGTATCCGTGACCTGCTCGGTCATGATGCCGATCGAGAAGTCCCAGCGGGCGCGCAGGCTTTCCGCCGGGGCGGGAAGGCGGAGGGGGTCTGGCCAGGCCTCGATGAAACCCGCCACCACCAGCGGGTCCTCGATCTTGCCGGTGAAATGGTCCCGGGGCGGCGCCGCATCGCGCGCGGCGAAGCTGATGGCGGCGACGGGCGCGGCCTTCCCCGCCGGGGTCTGTGCCGTGACGGCCGCGCCGCCCGGCTCGCCCAGCGGCGCCTGCCCCAGCACCGCCCGCCCCGTGGCCGGGTCATGCGACAGCCAGAGGCGGTACCAGACGGCCGCCCGCAAGGGGGCCTCCGTCCGCAGCCGGGTGACGGTGCCGCCGAAGGCGATCTCGGCCTCGGCCCCTTCCGCCCCGGCACGGATCACGATGCCATCCGCCCCGCCCCCGGCGGCCAGGACGGTGGCCGCGGGCAGTTCCGCCAGCAACTGCACCAGCACGGCCCAGCAGCGGGCCTGCCCGGCCTCCAGATGCGGACCACCCCGCACCAGCCCCCAGGAGCCCAGCCGCACGGGCTGGTGCCGGCCTTCGAAGCGGTGGTCGAAGGCCCCGGGCACGGGCCGCAGGTCCAGGCCCGGCCCCGCCGGGTTGGGATCGGCCGAGACCACCCGCACCACCCGCGCGCGGCAGGGGCCGGGGCGGCGCAGGCTGACATGCGCGGTGATCTTCTCGCCCGGGCGGCGGGAGAGACGGTCGAGATAGCCCGTGACGGGCGGCAGCATCCCCGTCATGCCCGGCGCAGGTTCCAGGGCACGGGGCGCGGTCCTTCCAGCACCCCCGTCAGCGACTTGCGATAGGCGGTGCGGATGAAGAACTGCCCGAGCGGCACGGTGGGCACGTCGCGGAAGGCAAGCTGCTGCATCTCGTCGCCGATCCGCATGCGCTCCTCCTCCGTCGGGACGGAGAGCCAGCGTTCGTTCATGGCTTCCATCTCCTTGCTCTCATACCAGCCGGTCCAGCCGCCATCGCCCTGGCCGCGGATCAGCGGGTTCTGGCCGGGCGTGACGATGCCCATGCCGCTCCACCAGACCGGGAAGATGTTCCATCCGCCCTCCGTGGGCGGCTTGCGCTGGACGATGCGGCCGAGGACGCTGCCCCAGTCCATCGAGACCAGCTCGGTATCGAAGCCGATGCGGGTCAGCAGGTCATGCGCGATCAGCCCGAAGGGCGCGATGGAGGCGAAGTCGGATGGGTTGAGGAGGATCACCTTCTCCCCCGCATAGCCGCTTTCCTTCAGCAGCGCGCGGGCACGGTCCAGATTCGCCTCCGCCATCGGGTTGGGCGAGGAGGCGCGGCCATAGGGCGTGGTGCAGGGGAAGAAGGAGTGGCAGACGTTGTAGGCCGTCTCGTCGCTGTTCGTCACCGCGCCCATGAAGTCGGGCTGGTCGATGGCGGCGAGCACGGCCTGCCGCGCCTTCACGTTGTTGAAGGGCGGATGCAGATGGTTGAAGCGCAGCACGCCCATGTAGCCGGCCGGGTCGCCATTCGCGATGGCGATGTCGCGGTTGCGGCGCAGCAGCGGGATCAGGTCGGCGCCCACCTGCTCCCACCAGTCCACCTCGCCGGCCTGGAGGGCGGCGGCGGCGGTCGCCTGGTCCGGCATCATCACCCATTCGACGCGGTCGAAATGCACGACCTTGCCGCCGGAGGTCCATTCCGGCGCCTCCTGCCGGGGCACATAGCGGTCGAACTTCCGGTAGGCGGCGCGGCTGCCGGGGACGAATTCATCGGCGGCGAAGCGATAGGGGCCGGAGCCGATGATCTCGGTGAAGGGCTTCGTGGCTTCGGTATTGCCGATGCGCTCCGGCATGATGAAGGCCGGGCATGTGCCGGCCTTGGCCAGCGCGTCCAGCAGCAGCGGGAAGGGGCGGGAGAGCTGGATGACCAGCGTGCGGTCGTCCGGCGTCTTCCATTCGGCGACGGCATTGCCCAGCGTGCGGCCGAAGGTGTCGCGGCTGCACCAGCGGCGCAGGCTGGCGGCGCAGTCGCGGGAGCGCACCGGCTCCCCGTCATGGAAGAACAGGCCCTCGCGCAGGCGGATGGTCCAGGTCAGGCCGTCGTCGGAGGTCGTGTGCCCCTCGGCCATCTGCGGCTTCACGCGCATCTGCGCGTCGATGCCGTAGAGCGTGTCATAGACATAGTAGCTGTGGTTCACGGCTACGCCGGCGAGCGAGGCGACGGGGTCCGTGATGGAGAGCGCGGCCTGCGGCACGAAGCGCAGCACGCGCGGGTCGGTGCGCTGGGCGCGCGAGAGGGATGGCGCCGCGAGCGTGGCACCCCCGAGCAGGAGCGCGCCGCGGCGCGTGATCGTCTGACGCATAGCCTGTTCCCTTGTCTGGTTGGACTAGCGGATTACGCCGTCGGCGCGCAGCTCGGATGCATAGTCATCCAGAACGGCGCTGAGTTTCCCTGCGAGAATGTCGACCTCTTCCGCCGTGATGGTCAATGGCGGAGACACCATCAGCCAGTCGCCATAGGCCCCGCGCGAGGTGCGGCGGCAGTAGAGCGCCAGCCCGCGCCGCAGGGCGAGCTGTTTCACCCGCTCCGGCGCCACCTTCTCCAGCGGGATCATCTGCCTGGTCTGCCGGTCCGCGACCAGCTCCACGGCCATCAGCAGGCCCTGGCCGCGCACATCGCCGATGATGGGGCTTTCCGCTGCCAGCGCATCCAGCCGCTGCCGCAGCAATGCGCCCATCCGGGCGGCATTGCCGACCAGGTCGGCCTCCTCGATCTCCCGCAGCACCGCCGCGCCCACGGCGCAGCTCATCACATGCGCGTTGTAGGTGAAGCCATGCATGAAGCCGCCGGATTCGGCCAGCACCCGCACCATCTCGGCGGAGACCAGGGCGGCGCCCAGCGGCGCGTAGCCGGCGGAAAGTCCCTTGGCCAGCACGGCGATGTCGGGCCGCGCATCCGGCCAGTGGTCGGCGGCCAGGAAGCGGCCGGTGCGCCCGGCGCCGCTCATCACCTCGTCGAAGATCAGCTTCACGCCATGGCGCGTGCAGATCTCCCGCACCGCTGCGTAATAGGAATCCGGTGCCACCAGCGCGCCGGTCGCGAGGCCGCCGACCGGCTCCATGATGAAGGCCAGCACCGTCTCAGGCCCCTCGCGCAGGATGGCTTCCTCCAGCGCGGCGGCACAGGCGCGGGCATGGCTTTCCACGGTGTGGTTGGGCGGCAGGCGGTAGCTCAGCGGCGCCGGCACGCGCGGCACCGCACGCATCATCGGCCCGAAGACCTCATGCGCGTGCTCATCGCCGGAGACGGAGAGGGCGCCGAGCGTATTGCCGTGATAGCCCGGCTGCCGCCCGATCACCTTCCAGCGCGAGGCCTCGCCGGTCGCGACGGCATATTGGCGCGCGAATTTGATGGCGCTTTCCACCGCCTCCGACCCGCCGGAGACGATGAAGGCGCGGTCGAGGCCCGGCCCCGCGAGGCGGCCGAGGCGCTCGGCGAATTCCAGGTTGGCCTCGCTCTCGAACTGGCTGGGATAGGCGAAGACCGCCTTGCGAGCCTGCGCCTCCATCGCCGCGAGGATGCGCGGATGGCCGTGGCCGAGATTGCTCGCGACCGGGCCGGAGGAGGCGTCGAGATAGCGGTTGCCATCGGTGTCGATCAGCCAGATGCCCTCGCCCCGCGCGATGCGTGGCAGGCGGGGCGCGCCGGGCGGCCGCGTGAAGGCCTGCAGGCCGAAGCCGATCTCTGGAGAAGTCCGCGCGGCGTCCATGGAAGTCCGTCCCCCAATCCTGCTCCGGTCCACGTTGAGTTGATCGCAGTCTTGAGCACCGCGCAAGAGACTTCCTCGCGGGCTGTGCTTTTGATATGAACCCGTCAGCGCGTGGGACTTCGGAAGGTCAGGAACCGCTTGGCACAGAAGCCTGGACCACGGTCCCGCCCCGCCCGCGCGGCGCCGGTTGCCGTGGGGCTGAGCCGCGAGGCGATCCTGGCCGCGGCCCTCGACGAGATCGACAGCAAGGGCCTGGCCGGCTTCAGCCTCCGTGGCCTGGCGCGGTCGCTCGGCGTCAATGGCAGCGTGATCGTCTGGCATGTCGGCAACCGCGACACCGTAATCGCGGAAGTCGTCAGGCTGGTGCTGCGGGACAGCGTGCCGCCCCGCCTGCCCGGACAATCCTGGCAGGACTGGCTGCGGAGCCTCTTCTCCCGCTTTCGCGACGCGGTGCGGCGCCACCCCAACACGGCGCCGCTGATCGGGGCCGATACCGTCGCCAACCTCCGCCCCGACCTCGCCCTGGTCGAGGCCGTGCTCTCCGTGCTGGTGGAGGCGGGGGTGCCGGATGAGCGCCTCTGCGAGACCTACAACGCGATCCAGGCGGCGCTCGTCGGCTTCGTGACGCAGGAGCTGGCGCGGATGCCGACGGAGGACCTGCCCTCCTGGCAGTCCAGCATCCAGGCCAATCTGGCGACGGTGGACACCGCGCGCTTTCCCCATGTCGCCCGGCTCCTGCCGCGCCTGACGAACCGTGCCTTCGTCCTGCGCTGGCAGAATGGCGCGGCCGCGCCGATGGACAGCAGCTTCGAGACCTTCGTGGACCTCATCCTGGCGGGGCTGGAGGCGTCGCTCCCCCGCGCGGGCAACCGGGGCGCCACGGGGGCGTTGACAAAGTCCTGATTTGGGCATAGTCCAGATGCGGATGAAGGAGGCAGTCATGCCGAGGGCTCTCGATGCCGTGCGCCGGCCCGTCGACCAGGGGCCCGGCCGCCTGGACCGGAGCCGCTTCCTGCCGGAGAACCGGCGGCGCCTGAGCGCGCCGGCGATGCGGACCTTCCTGGCCATCGCCGATCTCTGGGGGCTCGATGAGGCCCATCGCCTCCTGATCCTCGGCTGCCCCGCCCGCTCGACCTTCCATAAATGGGCCAAGACGGCGCGGGAGCATGGCGACCTCACCCTGGATGTGGACACCCTGACCCGCATCTCCGCGATCTTCGGCATCCACCAGGCCCTGGGCGTCCTGCACGGCACGGAGCGGGACGGGATCGCCTGGCTGCGGACCCCCCACCGCGCCACCCTCTTCGGCGGCAGGCCGCCGATCGACCTCGTCACCAGCGGCACGCAGGACGGGCTCATGGCCGTCCGGCGCTTCCTCGACGCCGCGCGGGGCGGCATCTACATGGAGCCGGTGGAGGCCCTGGACCGGAATTTCCGCCCCTACCGGGACGAGGACCTCGTCATCTCTTGAGCGACGTCTTCTCGGCGGCGCCGTCCCCCTCCCACCGGCTGATCCCCTCCCGCTTCCCGCCCATCGGGCTCTTCGACACCGTGGCCACGGCCGCCGATGCCGAGGCGGTCATGGAACTCGCGGGCTGGACCAATGACCGCCTGGTGGAGGAGCGCCTGTGGCGGCTCCCTCAGGAGGAATGGGTCTATGGGCGGGCGAATTCCAGCGTCGTGATGGCGTCCTTCCTGCACGTCCCGCCCGGGGGGGCGCGC
Organism: Roseomonas marmotae; assembly: GCF_017654485.1. NCBI lineage: Bacteria > Pseudomonadati > Pseudomonadota > Alphaproteobacteria > Acetobacterales > Roseomonadaceae > Roseomonas > Roseomonas marmotae. The sequence continues at coordinate 109,686 of NZ_CP061094.1, forward strand.
TTCAACGGCCCGGATCTCGGCGCCTGGTATGCCGCGGCCGCACTGCCGACGGCGGCCTTCGAGGTCGCCCACCACCTGCGCCGCGAGGCCGTGGCGACCGGCGCCGCCGTGCTGGAGCGCGACTACCGCGCCTATACGGCCGGGCTCGCGGGCTCCTACCTCGATATCCGTGGCCAGCAGGCGGAGCGGGCCGGCGCCTACGACCCCGCCAGCTACGCCGCCTCGCAGGCGCTGGGGGAGGGCATCCGCGCCTCCGGCGGCGCGGGCATCATCTATAACAGTGTGCGGCACGCCGGCGGCGTCAACATCGCCGCCCTCCGGCCGCGCAACATCCTCCGCGTCACCCAGGCCGACCACTGGCGCCTGAGCGTCGAGGCCGCGTCCCCCCGCATCCGGCTCGCGAGGCTGGGCGGGCGGTGAGGCGATGCGGCCGCGTGACGGCTGCCTGAAACCCGCATGCCCCAGGCGCTTGCCACCTCTCCACCGCTCCTCTAGAGGATGGGCGCCGGTTTCCGAGAGGAACTAACAGGGAATCCGCCCGAGGCCCGTGAGGGCCGAGGAAACGGAACTGCCCCCGCAACTGTAGGCGGCGAGCCCGATCCGAACACGCCACTGGGAGCCATCCCGGGAAGGCCGGATGGAGCGTTGACCCGCCAGTCAGGAGACCTGCCGGCTTGTGCAACTGACTGACCGGCGGGGTGTCCGGGGAGGATGTCGATGTTCTGTTCGCACCGCATGTCATGGCGGTCCGCTTTCGCGCGCCAGCGCCGCCGCAGGCCTGCGCCATGGCCTCTCCATCTCCGGCCGTCATCCCTGGCCGGACATGGAAGAATGACCATGATGCTGTCGCGCCTCGCCCTCCTGGTGGCGGGCCTCGGCCTGCCGCTCTCCGCCGCCTGGGCGGAGCCCACGCGCTATCCCCTGACGGTGGAGAATTGCGGCCACACGCTGCGCTTCGAGGCCGCGCCGCACAACGTCGTCACCATCGGCCAGTCCGCGACCGAGATCCTCTATGCCCTGGGCGCGGGCGACCGCATGGCCGGCACGGCGCTGTGGTTCAACGACGTGCTGCCGGAGTTCCGCGCGCAGAACGACAGGGTTCCGCGCCTGGACAACAACGCCCCCAGCTTCGAATCCGTCATCAACAAGCGCCCGGGTCTGGTGGCCACGCAGTTCGAGTGGATGATCGGCCCGCAGGGCGTGGTCGGCACGCGCGAGCAGTTCCATGAGCTCGGCGCGGCCACCTACATCATGCCCGCCGACTGCGAGGGCAAGAACAACCTGGTGGGCGCCGACGGCACCCGCACCGCGCCCTTCAGCACGGAGGCGCTCTACAAGGGCATCGCGCAGCTCGCGGAGATCTTCGACCGGCAGGACCGGGGCGCGGCGCTGGTGGCCGGGCTGCGGAAGCGGGAGGAAGCGGCGGTCGCGCGCGCGAAGTCGCTGAACCTGCCGGATGCCTCGGCGGTCTTCTGGTTCTCCTCCGCCGACCTGGACCTGGACCCCTATATGGCGGGCCAGAAGGGCATCCCGGGCTACATGATGCGCACGCTCGGCCTGCGGAACGTGGTGCAGTCGGATGAGGAATGGCCGACCGTGGGGTGGGAGACCATCGCCCGCGCCAACCCCTCCGTCATCGTCATCGCCCGCATGGACCGCCGCCGCTTCCCGGCCGATGACTTCGAGAAGAAGCTGGCCTTCCTGAAGTCCGACCCGGTGACGCGGGAGATGGAGGCGGTGAGGAACAACCGCATCGTCATCATCGACGCCCATGCCATGCAGGCCACCATCCGCCTGGTGGACGGGCTGGAGGCGCTGACCGAAGCCATGGCCAAGCTGCGCCCGTGACTGCCGGGCTCGCTCGCCTGCTGGGCAGGCTGGCATTGCACGGCGCCTGGATCGCGGCGGTGCTCGCCGCCGCCATCCTCGCCGGCATCTGCATCGGCGAGACGGCGATCCCCCCCGGCGTGGTCTTCCAGGCACTGGCCAACAAGCTGTTCGGCGCCGGCTATCCCCTCGACCGGATCGACGAGGGCATCGTCTGGAACTACCGGCTGACGCGCGCCATCGTCGCGGCCTGCTGCGGCGCGGGGCTGGCGGTCTCGGGCGTCATCCTGCAGGCGCTGCTGCGGAACGCGCTGGCCGATCCCTATCTGCTGGGCATCTCCGCCGGCGCCTCCACCGGCGCGGTGCTGGTGACGGTGGCAGGGCTGGGGGCGGGGGCGGTGTCGCTTTCCCTCGGCGCCTTCGGCGGCTCGCTGGCCGCCTTCCTGCTGGTGGCCCTGCTGGCCCATGCCTCGGGCGGCGGGGTGGGGCTGCGCGGGGCCGGGCAGATCGTGCTGGCGGGCATCGCCGGTTCCCAGCTCTTCAACGCATTGACGGCCTTCATCATCACCCGCTCCGCCAGTGCCGAGCAGGCGCGCGGCATCATGTTCTGGCTGCTCGGCAACCTCAGCGGCGCGCGCTGGGACAATGTGGGCATGGCGGTGCCGGTGGCACTGGCTGTCACGCTCATCTGCCTGTGGCAGGCGCGGGCGCTGGATGCCTTCACCTTCGGCACGGATTCCGCCATCTCCCTCGGCGTGCCGGTGCGGCGGGTACAGGCGCTGCTGATCCTCGCCGCCTCCCTGGCCACGGCGGTGATGGTCAGCATCGTCGGCTCCATCGGCTTCGTCGGGCTGGTGGTGCCGCATGCGGCGCGCTTCATCACGGGCGTGCGGCATGTCCGGCTGGTGCCGGCGGCGGCGCTGATGGGCGCCATCTTCCTGATCGCGGCGGATGTCATCTCGCGCATCGCCGTGAAGGGGCAGGTGCTGCCGATCGGCGTCATCACCGCGCTGGTGGGCGCGCCGGTCTTCGCGCTGATCCTGGTGCGGCGGAGGCCGGCCCGATGAGGCTCCGCGCGGAGAATCTCAGCTCGTCGGCGCGCGGCGTGCCCATCCTGCGCGGGGTCAGCCTGGAGGTGGCGGCGGGAGAGACGCTGGGGCTGATCGGCCCCAACGGCTCCGGCAAGTCCACGCTGATGCGCCTGCTCTCCGGCGTGCTGAAGCCCGATGGCGGCGAGGTGCATCTGGACGCCCAGCCCATGGCGCGGATGACCCGGCGGCGGGTGGCGCAACTGCTGGCCCTGGTGGAGCAGCAGGCGGAGACCGCCGACCGCATCACGGTGCGCGACGCGGTGGAGCTGGGGCGCACGCCCTGGCTGTCCGCGCTGCGGCCCTGGTCGGCCGAGGACGACGCCATCGTGGCGGAGGCCCTGGCGGTGGTGGAGATGTCCGGCTTCGCCGGGCGCGACTGGGCGACGCTCTCGGGCGGGGAACGCCAGCGCGTGCATATCGCCCGCGCGCTGGCGCAGCGCCCGCGCATCCTGCTGCTGGACGAGCCGACCAACCACCTCGACATCCACCACCAGCTCGCCATCCTGCGGCTGGTCGCGGAACTGCCGGTGACCACCGTCATCGCGCTGCACGACCTCAACCAGGCCATGGGCTGCGACCGGCTGGGCGTGCTGCACCGTGGCCGGCTGGTCGCGGCCGGCCTGCCGCGCGAGGTGCTGACGCCGGACCTGCTGCGCGACGTCTTCGGCGTCCGCGCCTCCTTCCTCACCGATCCCGCCGATGGCGCGCGGATCATCCGCTTCCACGCGGTATCCTGAAAGAATGCCGATGCGACTGCTGCTTCTGCCCCTGCTGCTCCTCGCCACGACCGCGCATGCCGAGGTGCATGAGGTGAGGATGCTGAACCGCAATGCCACCGGCGGGATGGTCTACGAGCCGGACTACCTGCGCCTGCAACCCGGCGACCGCGTGAAGTTCGTCGCCACGCATGTGACGCATAACGCCGCCACCATCCCGGCGATGCTGCCGGAGGGCGCCGCGCCCTTCAAAACCCGCATCAACGAGGAAATCGAGATCGCCTTCGATGCCCCCGGCTTCTATGGCATCCAGTGCATCCCGCACTACGCCATGGGCATGGTGATGCTGGTGCAGGTGGGGGACCGGCCCGCCGATGCCGCCGTCATCCCCGCGACGCTGCCGGCGCGCGTGAAGCAGCGCTTTGGCGAGATCATCGCCCGCGCCATGGCGGAGTAGCGCCCTCAGCCACCGCCCGCGGGCCTGGCGCAGGACAGCACGAAGCTGTTCCAGATGCCGACGCGCAGCTTCTGCCGCAGCGGCGCGCCCCGCCGCTGTGCCGCGTGCGGGCCGCGCGGGCGCTCCAGACGGAAATCGGTGAAGCCTGCTTCCTCCAGCATCCGGCGCAGCGGCTCCGGCCGCAGGCCGTCGCGGAAGAAGACCTGCCGCTGGATGGCCTCATGCGCCGCCATGTCCACCGCCGGCCCCGTGGCGCCCTGGCGCGCGGCCAGCCAGTCGGACAGCATGAGCCGGAGGCGCCCGGTGCGGGAGAGCCGTACATAGTCGCCATCCGCGATCACCACGCGCCCGCCGGGGCGCAGCACCCGGTACCAGTCCCGGAAGGCCGCCGCCGGGTCCACCAATGTCCAGACCAGATGGCGGCTGACCACGGCGTCGTAATGGTTGTCCGGCTCTCGCGTCTCCTCGGCATCGCCCAGGAAGAGGCGCAGCCCCGGCGCGCCGGCATGCTTGGCGCGGGCGCGCAGCAGCATGGCCTCGGTCAGATCCAGACCCGTCACCTCGCAGCCCATGCCCAGCAGCACGCGGGTGACTTCCCCGGTGCCGAAGGCGAGTTCCAGCACGCGCCGGGCATCGGCGCCCATATGGGCGCGCAGCAGCGCGGCCCAGGCATCGCGCTCCCCGGCGGTCTTCATGCCGTGGCCGGGGGAGAGGTCGAAGGTCTCGGCGCGGCGGGTCCAGTATTCCCGGATCTCGTCCTTCAGGGTGAAGTTGGCGCCTTGCATGGGGCAGGACATCCCCTGGTGGCCGGCGCCTGTCAATCCACAGCCCGCGCCTGCGCTTCTATCGCGGAATGCAACTTACATGACTTGATTTTGCGTTACGCGTTAAATACGACTGGAGGGGCGCTCCTCGCTTATGAGGCGTAGAACGGATACCTCTCCCATGAAGAAGCTGGCTGGTGCAGCCCTCGCGGTTCTCTCACTTGGCGCGGCCATGCCGGCCCAGGCGCAGAATCCGCTGTCGGGCGTGAATCTGGAACTGGGCGTGACGGGCGGCACGCTGGGCATCGGCCCGGAACTGAACATCAAGCCGCAGTCATGGCCCCTGGGCCTCCGCCTGAACTACACCACCTTCGATTTCGACCGTGACTTCAGCGTCAACGGGGTCAACTACAACGGCACGCTGGACCTCTCCTCCTTCGGCGCCACGCTGGACTTCTATCCTTTCCGGACCGGCTTCCGGGTGAGCGCGGGCCTTCGCTACAGCGATGACTCGGTCGACCTGACGGGCCACACGGAACGGAACTTCCGCTACAAGGGCACCACCATCGCGGGCTCCGATCTCGGCACGCTGTATGGCGATGTCACCTACAACAAGATCAAGCCCTATCTCGGCCTGGGCTACACCTATGCCTTCCTGGGCGGCCGCCTGCCGGTGTCGCTCGATGTCGGCGCCACCTATCTCGGCAACCCGGATGTCAATCTGCGTGCCGATGCCGGTGCTCCGGCGATTGCCGCCGCCTATGTGGAGAGCAAGCGCCACGACCTGGAGCGCAAGATGGACAACTACAAGTTCTATCCGGTAATCCAGCTTTCCATCGCCTACCGCTTCTGACATACCGCTTCTGACACGGGGCACGGGAAAGCCTGGCGGGTCATCCTGGCGGGCCTTCCGCGCGTCATCCTCACCTGCCGCCGGCTTCCCCGGCCTCGGGCTGTCCCGGCGCCGCCGGAGGTCGCATATTGCCCGGCATGCTTCCTGACTGGACGAACCCCTTGCCGTGACCACCACCGCGCGGCACCCGCGCATGGCGAACCGGATGATCACCGAGGCACCAGCCGCCTTGCCTATCCGGCTGTTCAGCGAGGGCTGTCAGCCTACACAGATTAGTGTGCCAAATCCAAAATCGCGCTTGCTATGTGGAACCTCGGGTCGGACGAGTTTTGCGCGTGCCGATTTGCCTTGGGAAATGCCGTTTCTATCCCGTCCTTGATACTTTCCGGCCACGCATTGAAAATCGCCTTGACCACTTCGACATATGCGATGTCCGCTGTATCGAGTGCTTTCAACAAAAGATTACCCGGTGTTGCGTGCGCAGCTGTCAAGAGGGTAATTTTTTCTTCGTCGTTGAAGCCTAGATTTTTCAAAGCCTTTAGATATTCCACAAAAACTTTAGAATTCCCTGACTGCGCGGCAAAACTCAGTCCTGAGGAAGATCGGTTCATCAGCCGGTCGACCGTGGTACGAGGGACTTCAAGTTCCGCCAGGATCTTGGCACAGGCGGCCACGGCTTCAGCCTGATTATGTACCAGTGCCTCGTAAAGCATCTCTCGTTCTGCCAGATCAGCGAATTTTCCGTTGCGATCATTCTCATCGAGGGTTCTCCAGCGCCCGCCGATGTCCTGGATCAGGGATGGATAGCCGTCGGACAGGGCACGCGCGAAGATCGTTTCGTCGCTCTCTTCGAGAAGGTATTTTTTGTCCGGGCATTCCAGGGCAACATCGCTGATCGCGTTGATAAGCTTGCACCCGACATTGGGGTCTGTTGCAGTCAGGTTTGCCCAATCGGGAAAGAAGCTGCTGAGATTCTTCTTCAGCAGCACATCTGCGGTCTTTACTTTGATAAAATTATCATCGTTGGTGATGTTCGGATCGTAAGTGGTGATGAAGATCGGCCCGCCGGCATTGCTGATGTCCACCGAGACGGCCATGACGTGCGTCCCGGTGGTCAACAGGATCTTGGTGTATAGGTGTCCTTTCTTTTGCATCGTGTGGACCAGATCACACATGTAGTCCCCGATGCGATCTTCCGACATGAGTTTCCTCAGTGGATGCGCCGATCGAGCCATGTACTGGTAGAATTCCTTTTCGTCTTTATCGAAGGTGGATTCACCATCGGCGCTCTGTCCGTTGAAGTGCTTCGCAATCGATTCGGTGGATGACGCGACGTTCTTGAGGAATTCTTCTGCGCCTAAATTCAGGTAGGATACAGCAAGAGTCCTGCAAGTAATTGCTTCACCATCTGTTGTTTCAGCCTTGCCATTTAGAGGTTGTTATGGACCTGCGGCCAGTTGAGCAGCCTGCTTGAGCATGATGCACGTGAAGGCGACGAGGTGCAGGTCGGCAAGGGTGCTGGCATAGCGCTCATAGTCCTTCACCAAACGGCGGAAGCGAGTAGCCCAAGCAAAGGAGCGTTCCACCACCCAGCGTCGCGGCAGCAGCACAAAGCCGCGCTTGGCCTCCGGCAGCTTGATCACCTCCAACTCGATGCCATGCGCCTTGGCAGCGTCGGCCGCCTTCTGGCCGGTATAGCCCTGGTCGACATAGGCCAGATCGACGCTCTGGCCCGTCGAGGCCTGCACGGCTTGGGCAAGCCGCCCAACCTCAGCGCGGTCGTCGGCACTGGCAGGCGTAACGTGCAGCGCCAGCAGATGCCCCAGCGTGTCCACCGCCAGGTGCAGCTTGGAACCCTTCTTGCGCTTGGCGCCATCGTAGCCCGCCCGCTCGCCGCTCTCTGGCGTGGAGCGCAAGGTCCGGCTGTCCAGGATGGCAGCGGTGGGCTGCGCCTTCCGTCCGGCAGCTAGCCGCAGCACGGTGCGGAGGTCCTCGGCCAGTGCCTCGAAGCAGCCTGCCGTCAGCCAGCGCTGCGTCTGCTGGTACACCGCCGCCCAGGGTGGCAGGTCATTCGGCATCCAGCGCCAGGGCGCGCCGGTCTTCACCACGTAGCGCAAGCCGTTGAACACTTCGCGCAGGGGATGCTCCCGCTGCCCAGCCTGCTCCGGCAAGAGCGTCAGATAGGGCGCGACCAGCGCCCATTCTTCATCAGATACATCGGATGGATACGGCTTGCGGGAACTCATGCCCCGCAACCTGGTCGTTACCAGCCCAGAGGTCCATAACAACCTCTAGGTTTACCATCTCCGCCGGGCTCCATCCACTCCTCCATTTATGCCGGTCGCTGTTATCCCGGGCGGCGCCCCGGCCCTCAGGCTGGGCCGACTGCCCGCCGTCGGCTGGAGCATGATCCGGCCCGGTATCGTGATCCGCGGATGGGCCTGGCTGTAAATCTGCTGGATGCGCCGGCGGTGCGTCCCTGTGCGTGACATCATCCGGATCAGCGGCGTCATCCACCGTTCCCGGAATTTCCATCGGCTGGGTTGCAAGCGGCTGCAAATCGATCAACGGCTGCGATTCCCCTGAATCTCCGGCATCATCCGGCCCTTTTTTGCCGATGCAGCAGGCTTCCTGAAACCAGGCGGCAAAAGGGATACCCAGAATCTCACTGATCCTCGTTTGTCGAGGACCCAGCTAGCAGACCATCCGCGGCGGGCGGGTATGCGGAATGGTGATGCCGCGAATGCCTCCCCGCGCGCCGCCTGCTCTCAGGCCGGGACGAGGCGCGCGCGGCTGCGCAGCAGCAGCATCGCCACGATCAGCACATTCGCCGCGTTCCAGACCATGCCGTTCAGGAAGGCGGCGGCATAGCTGCCCGTGGCGTCGAAGATGACGCCGGAGAGCCAGCCGCCCAGCGCCATGCCAACCAGCGTCGCCGTCAGCACGATGCCCACCCGCGTCCCGATCTCGGAGGCCGGGAAGTTCTCCCGCACGATAACGGCATAGGAGGGCACGATGCCGCCCTGCACCAGCCCGAAGAGCGCCGAGAGCATGTAGAGCGAGGCCAGCCCGTCGAAGAACAGGAACAGCGACAGCGACATCCCCTGCAGCACCGCCCCCAGCATCAGCGTCCGCAGCCCGCCGATGCGGTCGGCAAGCAGGCCCGAGGCGAGGCGGGAGACGATGCCGCAGGCCAGCATCAGGGACAGCATCTCCGCCCCCCGCGCCACGCCGTAGCCGAGGTCGCCGCAATAGGCGACGATATGCACCTGCGGCATCGCCATGGCGACGCAGCAGGCCACCCCGGCCGTGGAGAGGATGAGCGTCAGCCCGTTGCGCGAGAGGCCGAGCGGCCTGGCCTGGCCCTCGTCGCCCGCCAGCCTGCCGCCCTGCGAGCCTGGCGCCCGCGCGCGCAGCAACAGTGCCAGCGGCAGCATCGTCACCAGCAGGATGGCGCCGATGGCGACATGGGCCATGCGCCATCCATAGGCTCCCATCAGCCAGGTCAGGATGGGCGGCCAGACGGCGCCCGCCAGGTAGTTGCCGGAGGCCGCCAGGGCCACCGCGATCCCGCGCCGCCGCCGGAACCAGAGCGATGCATCGGCCACCAGCGGCGAGAAGGAGGCGGAGGCGCCGAACATGCCGATCAACAGCCCCTGCGCCAGGGTGAAGACGGTGAGGCTCGGCGCCATCCCCGCCAGCACATAGCCGGCGCAGAGCACCAGGATCGCGCCGAGCAGCGGCTTCATGACGCCGAAGCGGTCCGTGAGGCGCCCCATCAGGATTCCGCCCGCGCCGAAGCCGAGCATGGTGATCGTATAGGGCAGGGACGCCGCGCCGCGCGTGACGCCGAATTCGGCCTGCACGGCCGGCAGCGCCACGATGACGGACCACATCCCCGCCCCGCCGAGCGTGGAGAGCGCGACGATGGCGCAGAGGCGGATCCAGGCGGCGCGGGAATCCAGCAGCTGCTCGCCGGTCATGCCGCGGACCCGAAGCGCACGAAATCGGACAAGGGCGCGCGTTCCGTCTCCAGGCGGTTGGCAGGCTCCTCCGGGTCCGCCCGGCCGAGCGCCATGCCGCAGACGAGGACCTCGCCCTCCGGGATGCCGAGATGGGCACGCAGCACGTCATGGTGCTCGCAGAAGGCCGCCTGCGGGCAGGTATCCAGCCCGAAGCCACGGGCCGCGAGCATGATGGATTGCAGGAACATCCCGTAGTCGAGCCAGGAGCCCTGTTCCAGGTCGCGGTCGATGGTGAAGACCAGCCCGACCGGCGCGCCGAAGAAGTCGAAGTTGCGCGCGCGCTGCGCCTGCCCGGCGGCATGGTCGCCCCTGGCGACGCCGGCCAGCGCATAGAGGTCCCAGCCCACCTTGCGGCGGCGCGAGAGGTAGGGCTCACGCCAGTTGCGGGGGTAGTACTGGTATTCGCGCGGCGGCATGGCGCCCGCGGCATTGGCCGCGCGCAGGGCGGCGGAAAGCCGCGCCTTCTCCTCGCCCTGCGTGACCCGCACCTTCCAGGGCTGGATATTGGAGCCGGAGGGCGCCCGCGCCGCGATGGTCAGGATGGCCTCGATGGTGGCGCGCGGCACGGGGTCGGGCAGGAAGCCGCGCAGGCTGCGGCGCGTGGCCATCGCCTCGAATACGTCCATGCCCGGCGTTCCCCTCCAGAGATGAGCGTCCCGTCACAGGCACGCGGTAGCAGTCTGGCCCAGGGATGGGGGGCGCGCCAGATGGGGGCGGCGGGCCGGGCGCGGTAATTCCTGCGCGACCCGTATGCAGCCATGGCCAAGCCTGCGCGTTGACTCCGCGCAACCGGACTGAGGGGGGACGCTGTGGGGGTGCTGATCGAGCAAGCCGGCGGCTGCATCCGCGGCGGCGTTCTGGAGCCTCCAGAGCACGCCATTCCACCCGCCTGACGGAAGCGGATGCCCCGCCGCCGTCAATTCCGGCCGGGACGGCCATGAACCTCCCGGCCGCACCGCCGGCCTCCGGGGCTGGAAGGCCCGGCGTGGCGCGCCGGGACCTGCTCGGCTGCCTCGGCCTCGCGCTGGCGGCGCGGGGCGGGACGGCGGCGGGCCAGGGCCTGCCCGGTGCGACTGCCATGCTGACGCCGGAGAATGTCGGCGCCCTCCGGCCCGCCTTCACCTTCCGCACGGACCAGCCCGGCAGGCCCGTTGCCGCGCCGCTGGTCGCCGGGAACCGGCTGTTCCTGCTGACGCCCTTCCCGCACAGCCTCTATGCCATCGACCTCGCGCCCGGCGACCCCGTGGCCTGGCAGTACAGGCCGGAGGTGGATGGCCGTGCCGCCGGTCTGGCGGAAGGGGCCGGGCAGGGCGGCATGACCCTGATCGATGGCATGCTCTACCTGAACACGCTCGACGGCCGCAGCATCGCCCTCGACGCGGCGAGCGGCGCGGTGGCCTGGACGGCGCGGGTGGCCGACCCGGCGCGGGGCGAGACCCTCGCCGCCGCGCCGCTGGTGGCCGGCGGGCGCGTGTTCCTGGGCAATGCGGGGGACCGCTTCGGCGCGCGCGGATGGATCGCGGCGCTGGACCGGGCCACCGGGCGATTGCTCTGGCGGCGCCACAGCACCGGGCCGGACGCGGAGGTCGGCATCGGCCCGGATTTCCGCCCCACCGACCCGGCGGATGCGGCGGCGGAGCGGGGCACCGCCACCTGGCCGCCCGCTGCTTGGCAGCATGGCGGCGGCGGCGTCTCCGGCCCCATCCTCTGGGACGCGGATTCCGGCCTGATCTTCCATGGCACCGGCGCCCCGGCCCCCTGGAACCCCGAGCAGCGCCAGGGCGACAACCGCTGGACCTCCGGCCTCTTCGCGCGGGACGCCGCGACCGGCGCCGCCCGCTGGTTCGTGCCGCTGAACCCGCATGACCTCTACGGGCTGGGCGGGCAGGCGCCGGCCCTGCTGCTGGACCGTCCCTGGCAGGGCACCCCGCGCCGCCTGCTGGCGCATCCCGGCGCCAATGGCCATCTCTATGTGCTGGACCGGGAGAAAGGGGAGATCCTCTCCGCCGAACCCTTCGTGCCGGTGAATGCCACGGCGGGCGTGGAGCTGCGGACCGGCGCGCTGTCCCGCAACCCGGAGAAGGGAATCCGGCGCGGCGGCACCACGCGGCACATCTGCCCGGCCAGCCCCGGCGCGGTCACGGGCGCCTCCGCCTTCCTGGCCTCCACCGGCCTCCTCTACATCCCGGCCCGCCGCCTCTGCATGGACATGGAGGCGCGGAACGCCAACTTCATGCCGGGCACAGGCTTCACTGGCGCCAATCTGCGCGCCCGGCCCGATGGCGAGGCCCCTCCCGGCCTGCTGGTGGCCTGGGAGCCGGAAGGCGCGCGCCCGGCCTGGACGGCGCAGGAACCCTTTCCGCTGGAGGCGGATGTGCTGGCCACCGAGGGCGGGCTGGTCTTCCACGGCACGCCGGACGGGCTGCTGAAGGCGCGCGATGCCCGGACCGGCGCGGAGCTCTGGCGCTTCCAGGCGGATGCACCGGTCACCAGCCGGCCGCTGGCCTTCACCGGGCCGGACGGGCGGCCCTGGCTGGCGGTGCTGGCGGGGTCGGACCAGCCGGCGGCGGAGACCGACATGCGCGACGCGACGGCGGCGGGCGGCCTGGCCAATGTGCTGCAGCGCCTGCCGCCGCCGCGCGACCCGGCCGTCACCCTGCATGTGTTCCGGCTGCCATGACGCGGCATCTCGCCTGGGCGCTGGCCCTGCTCTCCCTGGCCGGCTGCAAGCGGGAGGCACGGCAGACGCGGCTGGACCCGCCGGTGGCCGAGGCGCTGGACCAGGTGCGCGTCATGCCCAATGGCATCAGCGGCCGGCCCGCCCCGGTGATCGCGGCCATGGGCGAGCCCTATGACGGCAATGCCTACCAGATCGCGCAGGGCAAGCGGCTCTATGAATGGTTCAACTGCCAGGGCTGCCACGCCGATGGCGGCGGCGCCTCCGGCCCCGCGCTGATGAATGGCTGGTGGCGCTATGGGCCGGACCCCGTCTCCGTCTTCCTCTCCATCCGCGACGGGCGGCCCAACGGCATGCCCGCCTTCCGGGACCGGCTGACCACGGAGCAGATCTGGCAGCTCACCGGTTATGTCCGGATGCTCGGCACCACCTCCATCAGCCTCGCGGCCCCAGGCCGCAACGACGCCATGCAGTCCCGCCCGGCCGAGAACCGCGCCCCCGCCATGCTGCCGCCCGGCCCGCCCCCGAGCCGATGACGACGCACCGCATCCCGCGCGCGATCGCCTCCCTGGCGCCGCTCCTGTCCTGCGCCGGCTGCTCGGGCTGGCAATCCGTCCTGGCGCCCGGGGCCGATGCGGCGCAGCGGCTGGACGGGCTTTTCTGGCTCTTCACCATCACCTGCGCCGCCGTCTGGGCAGCCGTCATGCTGGTGCTGGCCGCGGCCCTCTGGCGCCGCCGCAGGCAGGAGGACCGGCGGGCGGAAGGGCGCGCGGGATTCTTCGTCGGCGCGGCGGTCGCGGCCACGGTCCTGATCGTCTCGGGCCTGACGCTGGCGAGCTACTTCACCACGCGTGGCATCGCGGCGGACCCGCCCGATGCGCTGGTGGTGCGCCTGCGCGGCTACCAGTGGTGGTGGGAAGTCACCTATGCGGACCCCGCGCCGGACCGTGCCTTCGTCACGGCCAACGAGCTGCGCCTGCCGCTGGGCCGCCCGGTGCGGCTGGAACTGGCGGCGGCGGATGTCATCCATTCCTTCTGGGTGCCCAACCTGGCCGGCAAGCAGGACATGATTCCCGGACGCGACAATACGCTGGTCTTCACGCCGCACCAGGCTGGCACCTTCCGCGCCCAATGCGCCGAGTTCTGCGGCCTGCAGCATGCCCGGATGGCGCTGCGCGTGGTGGTCGAGCCGCCCGAGGCCTTCGAGCGCTGGCGCGAGACCCAGCTCGCCGAGGCCACACCGCCCCGCACGCCCGAGGAAGAGGCCGGCCGGCGCGTGCTGGAGGAGAAGGCCTGCGCCGCCTGCCATACCGTGCGCGGCACCGCCGCCGCCGGCACGCTGGGGCCCGACCTGACGCATGTGGGCGGGCGGCAGACCATCGCGGCGGGCATGCTGCCCACCACGCGCGGCAGCCTGGCGGCCTGGATCGCCGACCCGCAGACCATCAAGCCCGGCAACAACATGCCGATGGTGCCGCTGACGGCCGGGGAGCTGCATGCCGTCTCCGCCTATCTGACGAGCCTGAAATGACGGCGGTGGAGGAGGACCGCGACCTGCGCGACAGCGCCATCGGCCCGGCGCAGCTGGAGGAGCGGCTGGCGCATACCTGGCGCACGCCCGGCGGGCTGCGGGGCATCTTCTCCGCCGTCGATCACAAGATCATCGGCCGCCGCTACATCATCACCGCCTTCGCCTTCCTGGTGCTGGGCGGCGTGCTGGCCCTGCTGATGCGCCTGCAACTGGCGCGGCCCGAGGCGCGTGTGCTCTCGCCCGACCTGTACAACCAGATCTTCACCATCCACGGCGCGAACATGATGTTCCTCTTCGCCGTGCCGGTGATGGAGGCCATGGCCGTCTACCTGCTGCCGCTGATGATCGGCACGCGCAACATCGCCTTCCCCCGCCTCGGCGCCTTCTCCTACTGGGTCTATCTCTTCGGCGGCATCATGCTCTGGGGCGCCTTCATCCTGCAGGCGGGGCCGGATGTCGGGTGGTTCGCCTATGTGCCGCTCTCCGGCCCGCAATTCGCCGCCGGCAAGCGCGCCGATATCTGGGCGCAGATGATCACCTTCACCGAGATCTCGGCGCTGGCCGTGGCGGTGGAGATCGTGGTGACCGTGCTGAAGCAGCGCGCGCCGGGCATGTCGCTGGACCGCATCCCGCTGCTGGTCTGGGCGCTGCTGGTGACGGCCTTCATGATCATCATGGCCATGCCGGCGGTGGTGACGGCCAGCTCCATGCTGATCCTGGACCGGCTGGTGGGCACGCATTTCTTCAACCCGGCCGAGGGCGGGGACGTGCTGCTGTGGCAGCACCTCTTCTGGTTCTTCGGCCATCCGGAGGTCTACATCATCTTCATCCCGGCGGTGGGCATGATCTCCTCCATGCTGCCGGCCTTCGTGCGGCGGCCGGTCTTCGGCTACTTGCCGCTGGTGATGGCGCTGCTGTCGATGGGGCTGCTCGCCTTCGGGCTCTGGGTGCACCACATGTTCACCACCGGCCTGCCGCGGCTGGGGGAGAGCTTCTTCACCGCCTCCTCCATGGCCATCGCCGTGCCGGCGGGGGTGCAGGTCTTCTGCTGGCTGGCCACCATCTGGCTCGGGCGCCCGGTCTTCCGCGTGCCTTTCCTGTTCATCCTGGCCTTCTTCTTCACCTTCGTGCTGGGTGGGCTGACCGGCGTGATGGTGGCCTCCGTGCCGCTCGATACCCAGGTGCACGACACCTATTTCGTCGTCGCCCATTTCCACTACGTGCTGGTGGGCGGCGCCGTCTTCCCGCTGCTGGGCGGCGTCTACTACTGGTTCCCCAAGATCACGGGCCGGATGATGAGCGAGCGCATCGGCCGCTGGGTGGTGGCGCTGCTGTTCCTGGGCTTCAACTTCACCTTCTTCCCCATGCATATCCTGGGGCTGCAGGGCATGACGCGGCGCATCTACACCTACCCGGCCGAGATGGGCTGGGGCGGCATGAACCTCTTCGTCAGCCTGATGTCGGTGGTGCTGGCGGCGGGCTTCCTGTTGTTCTTCATCGATGCCTTCCGCGCGGCCCGCCACGGCCCGCCGGCCGGCGACAACCCCTGGGACGCGCCGACGCTGGAATGGGCCACCTCCTCCCCCCCGCCGCCCTACAACTTCGCCCGCATCCCCGTCGTCACCGGCCCCAGCCCCCTCTGGGACGAGCGGGAGGCGCTGCCGGTGGCCGAGGGCCTCAGCATCCACCGGCGGGAGCTGCTGATCACCAGCATGGGAGAGGCGAGGCCCGAGGCGCGGGAGACCTCGCCGCAGAATTCGGTCTGGCCCTTCTGGGCCGCCGTGGCCACCAGCCTGCTGCTGGTCGGTTCCATCTTCACGCCCTGGGCGGTGGTCTGGGGCGCCATCCCCGTGGCCGTGGCGCTGATCGGCTGGTTCTGGCCGCGCGGCACGCCGGAGGATGATGCATGAGGCACAGGGTCGTCGCCGATCTCTCCGCCCTGCCGCTGCACGGCTCCGGCAGCGCCAGCGTGACATGGTGGGGCACGCTGGCCTTCATGCTGATCGAGGGCACGGGCTTCGCGCTCGTCATCGCCGTCTATCTCTACCTCGCCAGCATCGCGCCGCACTGGCCCATCGGCGCGCCGCCGCCGGACCCCTGGCCCGGCACCATCCTCCTGCTGATCCTGTTGGCCAGCGTTGTGCCGAACCGGATGGTCTCCCGCTGGGCGGAGCGGGAAGACCTGCGGCGCGTGCGGATCGGGATGGTCGTCATGTCAGTGGTCGGGCTGCTGCCGCTGGTGGTCCGCATCTATGAATTCGGCGCGCTGAACGTCTCCTGGGACAGCAATGCCTATGGCTCCATCCTCTGGGTGCTGCTGGGGCTGCATACCGCGCATATCCTGACCGACGTGGCCGATACGCTGGTGCTCTGCGCCGTCATGTTCACCCGCCATGGCGACAACAAGCGCCGCTTCGGCGATGTGCGGGACAATGCGCTCTACTGGTATTTCGTGGTGCTGACCTGGCTGCCGATCTATGCCTGCATCTACCTGGTGCCACGGCTATGAACGACCAGGCCCGCCTGCCGCGCCGCCTGCTGCCCTGGGCGGGCTTCCTCCCGGGGCCGGTGGCCTGGCTGGTGAACACGCAGCTCGGCCAGATCCTGCCCTATGCGGAATGCGGCGGCGGCTTCCGCGCCAGCATCCTGGTCTCCTTCCTCGGCGCCGGGCTTTCCCTGCTGGGCGCCTTCCTCTCCTGGCGCGGCGCGCAGCCGCCGGGCGCCTCCCGCTTCGTCGGCGGGGTGGGGGCATGCTTCGGCCTCGTCATCGCCTTCGCGCTGCTGTTGCAGGGGGCCGCCGCCATGGTGCTGAGCGGATGCGAGCGCTGACGCGCCTCCTCCCCACGCTGCTGCTGCTGTCGCTGCCCGCGTCCGCATGGGCGCATGGTGGCCATGACCATGGCGAGGTGCCGCGCTGGACCTTCGACCCCTGGGTTTCCGGGCCGCTGCTGGCCTCGCTGCTGCTCTATCTCGGCGGCACGCTGCGGCTGTGGCGCCATGCCGGCTTCGGCCGAGGCATCGGCCTGGCGCGGCTGGCCGCCTATCTGGCGGGGTGGCTCTCCCTGGCCGGGGCGCTGCTGTCGCCGCTGCACTGGTTCGGGGAGCGCCTCTTCACCCTGCACATGGTGGAGCATGAGATCGTCATGGCCGTGGCGGCGCCGCTGCTGGTCCTGGCGCGGCCGGGCGGCGCCTTTGCCTGGGCGCTGCCGGCGCGGCTGCGGCGGCCGGTCTGGCGGGCGGGACGGGCATGGCCGCTGCGCCACGCCTGGCTGCTGCTCTCCGCCCCGCTGGCGGCGACGGTGCTGCACGGCCTGGCCATCTGGGTCTGGCATGTGCCGGTGCTGTTCGACGCGACGGTGCAGCATGTGGGCGTGCACCGGCTGCAACACCTCAGCTTCCTCCTCTCCGCCCTGCTGTTCTGGTGGGCGCTGCTGCGGCGGTGCCAGCCCGGCGAGGCCGCCATCCACACCGTGCTGACCATGATGCATACGGGGCTGCTCGGCACCATCATGACCTTCGCGCCCCGCGTGCTCTACAGCGCGCAGACCGCCCGCTCCGGCCTCTGGGGGCTGACGCCGCTGGAGGACCAGCAACTGGCCGGGCTGATCATGTGGGTGCCGGCGGGCACCGTCTATGCCGGCGCCGCGCTGGCCTTCCTGGCATTGTGGATCCGCCGCTCGGGCCGGGCATGGAGGGCAGGCGATGCGCCCGGTGCCCTCTAGGCGCGCGTTGCGGGGATTGCTGGCGCTGCTGCTGGGCTGGGCGGCCTGGCGGGCGGACGGGGTGTCGCGCGCCGTCCGGGGCAAGGATGGGGCCGGGGTTGCGGCGGAGCCCCGGCCCGCCCCGCCGCGCCTGCCGCTGCGGGGCATGGTGGCGGCGGCGGCCCTGCTCCTGGTCCTCGGCCTGCTGGGCCTGGGCGGCATGGCGCTGCAGCAGCAGCGGGAGCGCGAGGAGGTGGCGAAGGCCATGACGGGCGGCGACCCGGCCCGCGCGCCCGCGCTGCTGACGCGCTATGGCTGCGGCGGCTGCCACGCCATTCCCGGCGTGCCGGGCGCCGATGGCCGCGTCGCCGCGCCGCTGGCGGGGCTGCGGGAGCGTGTCTTCATCGGCGGCGTGCTGCGCAACACGCCGGAGAACCTGGTGCGCTGGATCGTCGACCCCCGCGCCGCCTCGCCCCGCACCGCCATGCCGGCCACCGGCATCACCGGGGCCGAGGCACGGGATGTCGCGGCCTATCTCTATGCCCGCTGATGTCCTAACTCCGTAGTTCCTCCCGATCCCTACCTGAACCATTTGGACCCCTTCTGTCATTGGGCGGTGGATGGTCAACGCAGATGTCGTCCGGTCGCGGATCTTGCTTCTGTTCGTGGTCTGCGCGGTGGCAGCCACAGGAGGCGGTCCGATGCGAGGGAAGGGCCAATCTCGAATGCGGCGTCACCCAGGAGGTGCAGCCAGGTGTCCAGCGGCCTGCTTCCACCGTCGTCCGCGAACGGACGAACTCTGCGTTTCAATGAGCTGGGTTTCCGGGTTGATCAGCCCTCCATGGCCGCAGCCGGGGCGCCGGAGCGGAAGTCGCTTTCGCTGACCCACATCCGGTGCAGGATGCCAGCCAGCTTGCGAGCCAGCGCCACCTTGGCCCGCTTGGTGCCGCGGCGTTGTGCCAGCCGCATGCCCCAGGCCTTCAGCGCCGACCAGCGGGCAACCCGCGTCAGCAGCACATGCGCTGCCTCGAACAGGGCCACCCTGGCGGCAGGGTCACCTGCTTTGCTGATGGCACCGACCCGATCTGTTTCACCAGACTGGTAGCGTCTTGGCGTCAGCCCGAGAAAGGCACCCACCGAGCGGGAGGAGCGGAACCGTCCCGGATCGTCGATGGTGCTGCGATAGGTCAACGCCACAATGGCGCCCACCCCCGGCACGGTCATCAGCCGCCGGCAGACCGGATCCTCCCGCGCGGCGTTACGGACCTGCCGGTCCAGGCTGGCCAGCTGCTCACGCAGCGCCTCCCGCGCCTGCAGCAGCGGAGCAAAGATCGTGGGCAGGCTCGGATGTCCCTCGATCAAGGCTCTGACCGCATCGGCCCAGCGGGCCCGCAGGAGGGGCGGCATGCGCAAGCCAAAGCCTCGCAGCAGGCCGCGCACACTGTTCTCCAGGTCCCGCAGCTGGCGGATCAGGGTTTCCCGGGCGCTGATCCGCGCCCGCTGCTCGCGCGCGCTCACCGCCTTTACATGCACCGGGCGGAACCAGCCCATCCGCAGCAGATGCGCCAGGCCACGCGCATCGTTGCGGTCAGTCTTCACCGTCATGGCCGAGAGCGCCTTGTGCGCTTGCCTGGTCTCCATCAGCACGGCCTCGATGCCGTGCCCGGCCAGGCCGCGGACCAGCCATTCCGACATTGGGCCTGCCTCCAGGCCCACCCGCTCGAGCCCATCGGCGTAGCCGCGCAGGAACTCCGCCAAAGCATCGGGGCAGGTCGCCACCTCGACCTCGCGAAGCAGATGGCCCTCATGGTCCATCACGCAAACCGCGGTCTTGTTCAGTGACACATCCAGTGCAGCATAGAGCCTCATGGTGCGATCTCCTTTGGACGGGTAGGGCCGATATCTTGGCCCAGGAAGCTGCCCAATGACCGCATCTCTAAAGACCCTCCCCAACGGCCTTTCCACAAATCCTGAGCCTCTGATCCTACTGGAATCACGATTTACGCCCGGGAGGTTTTTAGAGGCGTCCAGATGGCGCGAAGCTGGCCGCAGGCGCAGGCCGCGATGCGGGTCCGCATGGCACATTCCCCTGGCTGGCATCCGCCGGGAGGTTAGCACAGGATCGCCGGGGAATGGCCACCGCCGCTATCCGACCCGGTCCACGCCGAGGAACTTCCTGCACCACATCAGGAAGACTCCATAGGGGCGCCCGGTCAGGGCCAGGAGAAGCAGGATGGAGCCGGCGGCCATGGATATCTGCTGGAGGCTGGCCCCGTTCCAGGCGAGGATCGCCGCATACAGCGGAACCTGGAACGACAGGTTGGCCAGGGTGTCTATCAGGACGGCCCTGCACGGCTCTGTGCCATTCCGGGCCAGGAGCCTGAAGAGCCAGTCCCGGTAGATCCCGTAGGGCCGTCCCGTCAGCAGCGCCACGGGTATCGCGGCGGCGCGGACCCTGGCGCTCTGCTCGAATGTCAGCCCGGCGATGACGATCTCCACGAAGGCGCCGACGGCGACCGAGAACACCACCAGGGCGAAGGTATCCGCGAGGTAGCGCCTCACCTCCCGTCGTGCCCCGGCGGCCGGCATGGTGCCCTTAGCCTTCCGGGCCGGGTGTGGGGCGCGACGGGAGGCTGCGGATGAAGCGGGTGATGGCGCGCCGGTCCTCCTCCGGCAGGGCCGACATGTTCCGCACCACATCCTCCATGGAGGAGCGCACCACGCGCAGGTCCGGCGTGCGGCCGGTGGTCAGCAGCTCGACGAGCTGATCCTCGGACCAGCCGCCGATGGCATGGGGCGTGATATTGGGCACGAAGCCCGTGCCTTCCTGGTCCGGCCCGCCCGCGAAGCGCCGGGAGGATTTGACGGCATAGAGCAGGTTCCGGGTGGAATGGCACTCCGCGCAATGCGCCAGTGTCTCGACCAGATACCGCCCGCGGTTCCAGAGGGCATCGCGCGACGGGTCATCCGCGACCGGGCCCTGCTCCAGGAAGAGCAGCTTCCAGAAGCCGACGCCGCGGCGGATGGTCAGCGGGAAGGGCAGGTCATGCGCGGGCGTCCGCCCGGCGACCGGCGGCAGGCTTCGCAGATAGGCCATGAGGTCGCGCAGATCCTCCGGCCGCATATGCGCGTAGCCGACATAGGGAAGGGCGGGATAGTAGTGCTGGCCGTCTGGCGAGACGCCGGATACCAGGGCATTCGCGAGGTCGAGGCCCCGCCAGCGGCCGATGCCGTCCTCAGGATCGGGCGAGATGTTCGGCGGGTAGAAATTGCCGAAGGGCGAGCCGAGCGCCAGGCCGCCACCCAGGCGCAGCCGGTCCGGCTGGCCCGGCGTGGCATGGCAGGAGGCGCATTGCCCGGCATCGAAGACCAGCTTGCCGCGCGCCGCGTCGCCATTCTCGAAGCGCGGCGCATCCGCCCCGCTGAAGGCCGGGCGGGGCGCGGAGAGGATCCAGGCCAGCCCGGCGGCGGCGACCATGCCCAGGAGGGCGAGCCAGCGGATGCCATGCCGTGACCAGCGCATTCTCCCTCTCGTGCTCCTCCGGTTGCGGGCTCCCCGGCCGGGAAGCAACAGCTCCGCCGTTGGGGTAACTCGGCCAAGGGCGTCGCGATGCGGGCGCGAGGGAAAGTGGACCATTGTTGATCTGCGGAGCGTCACGCCCCCCTCTGGCCCGGGCCGTTGGCTGCTATCCCCGTTTCACGTGTAAGCCATGACAATGGTGCGGCCATATCGTCCTCGAAGGACCAACCGGAGAAACCGCGCCGGATGCAACAGAGAATGGCCAGTGGGGCGCTTCCCTTGCCGAAAAGCGGTCAGCCCTTGGCGGAGTTCAACATCGCGCCGCCCCTGGCTACAGCCTTCCTGCCATAGTCATCCGGCGACAAACGCCTTGATGAGCACGGCTGCCGTCAGCGCGCAGACAACGGAGGTTAGCGCAAGGGAAACTGCCGTCATCCACTTCAAGGCGGCTATCTTCAATTGCAGGTTTGCCAGCCTAGACTCCGATCTGCCTGATGTCAGCGCCATGATTCATGCTCCCTCTTCCGATCCAGGAATGCGCCAGTATCGGCTGGAGGGTCAGACACACGGCGCTGCTCTCTCCGGGAGCGCCGCCTTCCCGAAGGCCGCCTCGCCGCAGCATTGCTGCCCCGCAAGCATATTATCTAAGCCTCATATCCTTGCGGAGATGTATCGGACGCATAATCGGCAGGCCGCCCGCGATCACGCAAGCCGGGGTGACATAGCCGCTGCGGGAGCGATCGAGAGCTGCGCGCAGATTTCGCTCCCCGTGACCTCGCTCTTTTCTGGGCCCGCCACCTCGTGGGCAGCGCGAATATGGGTGCCGTTGGGAAAGGCTGTGGCGGGCGCCATGCCACTGCACCAGATCCAGCAGCCGCTCCGGGTTCGGCCAGGATGCTGCGCCACCTCATGCCGTTCTGGTGCCGGCAAAGGATGCCCTCATAGCCAGGCACGGTCCTTTGGCGGCACCTCCCGATCAGCGGCTCCCACACTGCCCGGGCCGCATCCACAGGACGCTGACCGTCATTGCCCAGGAGATGGCAGCAGCCGTTAAGCTCTGCCGGGCCTCAGACCACCGGGCTGCGGCCGCCATCGACATTGATGGCCGTGCCGGCGATGTAGCCGCCTGCATCGCTGGCCAGGAACAGGGCCGTCGCGGCGAATTCCTCCGGCCGGCCGATGCGGCCGAGCGGCACGGGCCTGCCGGCCTCGGCCTTCCATTCCTCGAAGCTCAGCCCGCGCGGATCGGCGGCATGGCGCCGCACCCACTGGTCGCTCTCGATGATGCCGACCAGCAGCGCATTGACCAGGATGCCGTGGGGCGCGCCCTCATTGGCCATGACCTTGGTCAGCGCCATGCCGGCGGCACGCGAGACCGCCGTCGGCGCGCCCTCGGCCGGCGGTGCCTTCGCCCCGGTGTTCAGCACGTTGATGATGCGCCCATATCGTCGCTACCGTCACGAGACATCACGGCAGACCACTTCGCATAGCAAAATCAATCATTTAGTTGACAGGCGGTCGTGTCGGCATCACACCAAACCACCCCCGATCACGCGACAATCAGCCACAGGACGGTCATAAGTTCATGAAGATCAGGATCACGCGCAAGGCCATCGCCGCCATGCAGTCACCGGAATCCGGGCAGGCATGGCTGTTCGATTCGGAACTCCCCGGCTTCGCTGTTCTCTGCCAAGCGTCCGGGCGAAAGTCCTACATCTGCCGCTACAGAGCGCCGTCCGGGGCGGTGCGCAAAAAGACCATCGCGCTCTGCGTGGAGATGACGCCGGACGAGGCTCGGGAGATGGCGCGGGAAATGATGGTAACTGCTCGGCGCGGGCACGACCCCGTGCAAGAGCGCAGCATCGTCACTGTCGCCCATCTGGCCGAGCGGTTCATGGCCGAGCAAGAGAAGAGGCTCAAGCCGAACTCGCTCAGGATGTACCGAACGCAATTGAAGATCATCCTCGCGCGCCTCGGCTCCATGCGCGTCGTGGATGTCCGGCGCGGGGATATCCAGCGGCTCCAGTCAAGCATGGCGCACACGCCATACAGCGCAAACCGTGCGCTGGAGATACTCCGCCAGGCATTCGCGCTCGCGGAACAATGGAGCATCAAAAGCGAGGGCACGAACCCGTGCAAGGGTGTCAGCCCGTTTCAGGAAAAGCCGCGCAACAGAACGCTGACAAGGGAGGAAGTCACGCGACTATGGGACGTTCTCGGGAAAGGCTACTCCGGCTCTAACCTCTTCAAGCTCCTGCTGCTGACCGGATGCAGAGTGAACGAAATCCGGCTCGCAAAGTGGAGCTGTGTTGATTTTGAAAACTGTCTGCTGCGCCTTCCTGACAGCAAGACAGGCTCGCGCACAGTCGTTCTCACGCCGCCAGCCATGGAGCTGATCCGCAGCCTGCCGCGCCGATCCGATTACGTCGTCTGCGGCGTCATAGGGGAAAAAGTCGGGGACATTTTCTTGCAATGGTCAAGGATCAGGAAGGCCGCCGCGCTGGATGATGTGCGCGTGCACGATCTGCGCCACACGGTCGGGAGCCTCGCACACCGTGCCGGGCTGAGCGTTCGGGAAATTGCTGACCTTCTGGGGCACAGGCGGCTTTCAACGACCGACAGGTACATAAATAGCGCGGACGCGCACAAGGCGGCATCCGCGCGGGTGTGGGGTGATGCACTTATCGAGATGATCGGTCAGAAGGGCGGATCGTCGTAACTGCCTTGCTGAGCGGGCGCCGGGTGCGGTGCAGGCCGTGCCTGAGCCTGCTGGGGCGCGGCGCGGCGCGGGGACTCAAAGCCGTCCCCGCTCTGCTTCGGCTCAAACAGCGCCAAAAAGGCATTCTCGTTGATCTTCCCCGAGTAGTCCGGCACGCCTGCCGGATTGAACCACCGGGCGATAGAGAGGAACTGGCGACCGTCATCTGTCTGGAAGACCGCGCCCACGTTCTGGTAGCGGCGCTTCTCGTTGCCGTCCCTGTCGGTGTATTTGCTGACGACGGCGCACACATCAAAAATTTTTCTGCTGGTCATTTTTTCCCTTTTGCTGTTGCGAATTGAAGAGCGTCTGCTCGTATTCCTTGACCTTCTCGAGCGGGTAGATCACCCGCCCGCCGAGCTTCATGTATGCGGGGCCTTGCCCTTTGAAGCGCCAGTTATTAAGCGTCTCCACGGTGATGGCCTCGCCCCAGCGCTCGGCAAGCTGTGCCGGTGTCAAAAATTCCTGAGTTTTTTCCAAAGTTACACTCCTAGAACTTGCTTATTCAAATCGTCTACCTGCGCGTCGGTGCTCTGGGCGCGCTGCGCATCATATGCTGCGGCGGCTTCCTTCAGCTCCTCGATGAAGGCCGCATCGAGCCGGGCCGTGATCGACTGCGGGATCTCGCGCCAGGCTTGCCGCATCCCCTCGACGCCTCGCTCGGTGCTCGTGCGCAAGACGTTCTTCGCGTGCTCTACTTCGGGATCGAGCGCCTTTGCGCCGTCAACCCATGCGCGGAGCGCTGCGCCGTCTGCGGGCGTGAGATAGCCCTTCTCACGTCCGAGGATGCCCCGGATCTCTGCGGGGCACTTGAGCACCTGCTGCTCTTTGCCTTCGGCCCACATCATGAGGCTGGCCGTCATCTCGAACATGAAGTTTTTTTCGCAAATCGGCTGCACGCCGAGCGGCACCACGACCTGCTTGCCATGCTCGTCTTTCTGGATGCTGACTTTCTCGCGGGCGCGGATGCACACGATGACGTGCATGTCGCACTGGAGCAGTGCCGTGAGGAAGCGCTTGTGCTCGGCCTTTGCGCGTTTCCAATCGGGGAAACGGGAGCTCGTATTCGTGGCGATCTCTTCGCATCCACCCGGCCCTTCCCATTCATGCGTCACGCTGTCGATGACCAGCACCTCGACCCCGGCCTTCTGGAACTCGAGGATGGCGTCGATGTACCGCTGCGGGCTGAAAGGCGCGTACAGGTCGCCAATGAGGAAGCGCTGGATCTCGCCCTGGTCGTTCCTCAGGCAGTCGGCATAGAGGCTTCCGCGCCGGTTCTCGGTGTCGATGAAGCCGATCTTGGAGGCATCGTAATTCGCGAGGCCGTAGGCCATCTGGAGCGCTGTGTAGGTTTTGCCCGAGCCGGAAATGCCCGAGATGCCGATGACGAGGCGCGCACCTTCGCGCTCTGCTTTTCTGATCGTAAGAACTGACATATTTTCTCCTTAAGCTGCCTGCCGATTAGTGAACCACGCCGGGAGCGCCAGCGGCGCAATCGCGTCGCCATAGCCCGGCCACCGGTCCTCGCGCTTGCACTGCGCGAACTTGTCCAGATCCGCGCGGGCTTCATGTGCTCCCGTCTCATAGGCGGCCTGTTCGAGGACATAGACGCCGACCGCGAACGGCGGCTTTTTCTCCACGGCCACGAAGACAAATCCCTTCGGGCGCTCGTACCCTTCTGGAGCAAGGCCCGCATCGAAGACGTGCCGCAGTCCCTCGAGGTACCAAGGCGCCTGCACGTAATACCGATAGTTCACGACCGACCGCGCGAAGCCTTCCGGGCTCGCGTCCTCGGTTGTCTTCAGGTCAACGATGATGCCGTCCCTACGCCAGAAGTCTGGGCGGCACTTGCACAGCTCCCCTGAGATCGTGTCCTGCCAGTAGGCTGACATCTCGGCCTTACCCTCCGCACTCAGCAGGGCATGGGCGGCGGGGTGCGCGTGGACGCTGGCGGCGATCGCACGCACAAGCTCGGCGGTGTCCTCGGTGATGATCTCGGCGCCCGCGTGCTCCTCGCAGAACTGCGCCCATGCTTCCTTGCCCGCCTTCGTGCGACGATCGACGTGCGGCGCGACCGCGTACAGGCGCTCGTATTCCTTCGGCTCGAGCACCAGAGCGTGGACGGCAGTGCCGACCTTCATGGCTTCCGTGGGCGCTTCCGGTTCGCCCACGAGTGCGGCCTTGGCGTGCAGCGGCGACTTATGGATGAGGTCGAGCAGCCCCTTATTGATTCCGGGACCGTGGTGGTATTCCGGATTTGAGAGCGTTGTATAGACGCCCGGTTTAATTTCCTGCATGGTTTCTCCTGAGTAATGTCATCGAAGCGCGATGACTGGTAACGCTAACAAGTTACCGCAGACGATTATACAACATTCCGAATGCGTTAGAATTACCGCCAGTGATTTAGAATTACTTGGTTCAATTTACAGGGTGAAATAATGACACTTACACTTCGACCATATCAGGAGGATGTGATCGAGCGCACACGGGCGGCGATGCGCCACGCGCGGCGCGTCCTGCTCCAGATGCCGACCGGAGCAGGCAAGACCGCAGTGGCGGCTTTTATGACGGGAGAATCAGCTCGTCGCGGGCATCGCGTCTGGTTCGTCTGCCACCGGCAGGAGCTCGTCGCTCAAACATCCGGAACCTTTGACGCAGTGGGCATTCCGCACTCGCTCGTTACGCCCGCCGCCCCGCTCGATGCAAGCGCGGCAGTTCAGGTGTGCAGCGTCCAAACGCTCAAGAACCGGCTCGACCGACTGCCCGCGCCCGAGCTCATCGTCTGGGACGAATGCCACCACCTCGGCGCAGCCGGATGGGCGGCCATTCAGGCGGCTTACCCGCAGGCGTGGCATGTCGGGCTGTCGGCCACGCCATGCCGCCTCGACGGCAAGGGCCTGCGCGACCACTTCGATGATCTGGTGCTCGGGCCGTCGTGTGCCTGGCTGATCGAGCACGGCTACCTGTCGCAGTACCGCGCCTACGCGCCTTCGGCTCCAGACATGACAGGCGTCAAGCGGATCCACGGCGACTATGCACGCGGCGAGACCGAGGCAGCCATGTCGCACTCGCATCTGACGGGCGACGCCATCACGCATTGGCTCAAGCTCGCAGGCGGGCGCCGGTCGGTCGGGTTCGCTGTGACTGTGAAGCACTCGCAGGCGCTCGCCGAAGCCTTCTGTGCGCAAGGCATCCCGGCGGCGCATCTGGACGGTGGAACTCCGCGCGAAGAGCGAGCGCGTATCATTCGCGACTTCGCGGACGGGAAGATTCAGGTGCTCTTCAACGTGGATCTGTTCGGCGAGGGCTTCGATCTGTCGGCCATCGCAGGGCGCCCCGTCACGATCGACTGCGTGCTCCTGCTCCGGCCCACGCAATCTCTGGCGCTCCACCTCCAGCAGGTCGGGCGGGCGCTGCGCCCGGCTGAAGGCAAGACAGCCATCATCCTCGACCATGCCGGGAACATCCAGCGCCACGGCCTTCCGGACGATCCTCAGGAATGGAGCCTAGATGGAGCAAAGAAACGCGCGAAGGCCGCGAACGACAACGACCCGCAGGCTCCAGTGACCTGCGAGCAGTGCTTCGGACAGATCAAACGCCCGGCTCCAGAGCGCTGCCCATACTGCGGCGCGGAGCTGCCGCGACAGGTGCGCGAGATCGAAGTGCAGGCTGGCGAGCTCAAAGAGATCACAGAAGCAGATCGCAAGCGGATGCGCCAGCAGCGCGCCTGGGAGCAGGCTCAATGCGAGAGTCTGCAAGACCTCATCAACCTCGCCCGAAAGCGCGGATACAAGAGCCCGCAGGGCTGGGCGTGGCACGTTTTCTCGCAGCGGAGGCGGGCGGCATGATCGAGCTGGCGCGGGCGGTTTTTATAATGCTCGGCATCGTAGCCTTCGCCTACTGGCTGGCGGGGCTGATTCTCCTTTGAGGACATGATGAAAGAGCACGGCATTCAAAACGCCATCCGCAACGCGCTCGCAGGGCACTGCCTGGCCTTCCGCGCGAATGTCGGGCAGGCGTGGACTGGCGAGCCGCACCGGCTGCCGAATGGGGACTTGCTTCTGAAAAACCCCCGCCCATTCAGCACGGGACTGCCGACCGGATTCTCTGACCTTTTCGGGCTGGTGCCGGTGCAGGTGCGGCCTGAGCACATCGGGCAAGTCTGGGCGCGGTTCTTCGCGCTTGAAGTTAAGAGTCCGACCGGACGGCTGCGCGATCAGCAGGAAGCCTTCCTGCGCGCGGTGCGCCAGAACGGCGGGCTGGCGGGCGTCGCGCGGTCGGAAGATGACGCGCGGAAGATCGTGCTAGACTCATGAGTGATGCCAGTGCAAGTGGCGGATAACCCCCCGCGCAGTCTCCCCCCGTGCGGGTTTTTTGTTATCCAAATAAAAAGCCCCGCAAGGTTCACACCATGCGGGGCGGTCTTTTTTTGTCTGCGATTTGTCACTCCGGCAGATATGCCCATTCCTTCGCGTGTTTAGCCTGGTCGAAGAAAAAGTCGAAAGAAACATCTCCACAGATAATTCCGCAATGTGGAGAGTTGTCATATCTTGTGATAAGTGGCTTTCTCTCCAAAGGTCTTTCCGTTACAGGATGCCATTCCAAAACGCTGAAGCGCATTTGCCCTTGCTTTGCTTCAAAAAATTTCGCTTTCACAATCCGCCGAAGGTTGTCTATTTCAGTCAATTGAGGTAAACGATTTGCTAAAGCAAGCGACGAAAGAAGAAAAAGCGCCCCCTTGATCTTTTCGACTGTTTCAATGTCGAATACAACTACTTCTTTGCTCATACTGTTTGCTCCTACAATATCTGCTACACGTTGAACTTCGCCAGAGCCTCAAAGAGCTTCTGATTCTCCGGGGTGGCGTCCTCGAGCATAACCCGTTGCTGCCACTTCTGGAGCTGCTCGATCGGCAGCACGCGCAGCTCATACCGCGCGCGGGCGTCGATGCACCGCTGGATGAACTTCGACCCTCCAAACTCATCGAGCTGGCGCTTCTGCTCGGGCGTCATGCTGACTGTGACTCTGATCGCCTTTGCCGTCATTTCCTAGTCCTCCCAACCGTTCCGCTCGAAATCCTCCTCACGCTGCGCGTCGCTCGTGGCGGTAATCACGAAGCCGGCGGCCTGCCCCTTCGGCGTGCCCAGCTCGCGGCAGTCATCCATGAGCCGCGAGAAAAAAGGCATCGTGACGGCCAGCTCTTCGTACTGCTTGAGCGCTTCGGAATAGGCCTGCAATTCATCGCAATAGCGCTTCTGGTGGCTGCTCAGGCAAGCGCGGTAAATGCCGACTCGGATCATCTCGCTGTCCATCGGATGACGCTCGATGCGCTCGATCTCTGCGGCGATGCGCTTGCGGATGCTTTCTGTTCTTGCCATGTCTGTCCCCTCAGTTTGCATAAGCGTCGAGAATCTTGCTGATCTTTGCCGCATCCTGCTTGCGTGCCAGGCGGACGAAATCGCCGGTCTTGCCGCCGCGCGGAGCGTCGTTCCCGGTAACGGTCGGGATGCCGAAGTACGCGCAGATTTCAGGAGCGAGAGCACCGTATGTGCTGGTCGAATTCTGAATGTAGCGGCCTCTGCCGATAACGTGCGTCGGGCGGATTTCGCCACACTTGGCGAGAACGATCAGGGCGGTGCGGACGGTGGCCGTGAGTTTGCCGTTCTTAGTGAAGATAGTCAGTGTCATTTCGTTTCTCCTGGTTAGAGCGCCTTGTCCAGCGCCTCCTCGATGGCCGTATACGCCTCCTCGATGGCGGGAATGTCATCATCGCCCAGCCCCATATACTTGAGCGCTTCGCCGTCCTGCAGTGCGTAGATCGCTTGCTGGAGCTGTTCGGCGGTTGCCTCTTCGAGGTGGTGCGACGGCAGGCAGTCGATGTTCTCAAGAATCATCTGAGCGTTGATGCTGAGCTTCGTCATTTTTGTTTCTCCTCGGGTGGACCCCGTTGTTTATCTATGAGCGTATTTTACATAAAAATGGCGCGGATTACATAAAACCGCGCTCGAATTACATAAAACTCTTGATGCCGATCAAAGCCTTGCCGACCGGACCTGCAAGACCTTCCGCTCCAGCGCGTCCATGTCCACGCTCATGCGCTGATAGCCCTTTCCATCCGTGACGATCTTCACGCCGTGGAAAACATCCAGCAGCCAGGCGGGCTCGTGCTCGAACTCGAAGCGGATCACCTCGCCGATTTGCGCGAAGCCGTCCCGCAGCGTGACGATCTCGGATGCGTAGGCCGTGTAGCAGCCTGTCTCTCTGGAGCGCCGGTAGAGCGCACCGAATGCGTCCTGCGTCTCGCGCCAGACCTTATCGACCTCAAGGATGAACTCCTGCGGGATGTGATGCCCCAGATGCAGCAGTGCCGTCCCGAGGTTCAGGTAGTCCCGCATCATCGCCACGTCCTGCTGGCACAGCGTTCCGCGAGGAAGTTTCACCTCAACGATGAGCTCGATGTTCGTGAAAATCTCGGTCAGGTCGTCCTTTGTCCGCTGGGGCAGGAATTGCGCGTACTGAGGGCGATGGCGGGGCACGTATCGCTTGCGGGGTTTCTTACTGGTCGGCATTAGTTTCTCCTCATTTTGCCTTCTAAAAAATCTCGAAAATACTTGAGCTTTTCGAGCTGCTCATTTTTGTTCGCGCCAGATAACTGGCTCTTCTTCGGGCAGTCGTGGTGCAGGTAGAGCGGCCACTGCTGGAGCGTCGGGCATCCGCACTTCGTGGGCGTCATCCCCGCCGCGCATACCGCATAGCCCACAGCCGCCCATCGCCGATTGAGCTTTGTGCTCAGATCGAGGTGTCTGCACTCAGCGCACTTCATGATGCTCCACTGCCCTGGCTGCGTTGTTCGGGTTGTCGTATTTCAGGCCGACACCAATCCCGAAAATAATTGTCAGCGCCACAAGGAAGACCTGCCAGCCGGGCGAGATGCTCGACTTGAGCACGAGCCAAACCACCGCGACCGTCGCCGCGAACCGCGCGACCACGAAGACGATAATCATCACCAGCTCAAGGGCATTCACCATGTCGCTGTTCATCGGTACACCTCCCCGGCAATAGGCCGCCACGCGATGACAGGTGTACCCTCTGGTGCGGCGGCGGTCGTGAATGTTTTGCCGTTCCAGATTGCGGTTGCAACCCTGATCCGGCGGTTCTCGTCGCGGAACTTCACGAAAAAGCGACCGCGCTTTGCTGGCAGGCAGTCCGTAATCCACTCGCTTGCCATGCTCACCACTCCGTCACCAAAATGATCGCGCCCAGCACACGATCAAGGCAGAGCAGGATGAACAGGCAGGCCAGCAGCGTGCCGCCCCATGGTTCTGTGTTATGCGTCCTCATGGGGTTGCCTCCTCCTCCGCCTTTGCGATCCGCGCGAGCTGGCGGTCGGCCTTCGCGATCATCACGCGCGAGAACTCGCGCCCGACGGCTGTCGGCATCTCGTCAACGATCTGCTGGAGCACGAGCGCGATGTCGGCCATCTCTTCGAGCATCTGCGCCTTGCGTTCATCTGACGGAAGGGCGGCGAAACGCGCGTAGGCGGCAGCGTACTCTGCCGATTCCTCCGCGAGCTTCAAAAGCTGAAAATCGCGCCCGTAGTAGTCCATGATCTTCCCGGCCTTGAGCGTGAGGTCTACGTCCTCCTCGCGCGTCAGAAATTTGTAAACGATGGTCATTTGGTGCTTCCTACAAAAAGGTCATTCGGAACGGGGATGTCGAACGCCCACGCGATGACCTCTTCGAACGCATAGCTATGGTTGTTAGAGTCCGTGAACCTATTGAACAGACGGCTAAACCACAGGTGCTTGATGACGTGGCCGCCGTCCGCATCCTCGAGGATGACCATGACGTCGCAGGACTTGGTCGGCACGTTTTCCCACACGACGTCGATGTCCTCCGGTCCCGTACGAATGCGTCTCGGCTTGTGCCAGATCACGTAGATCGGCTGCACAAAATCGTTTGTCATTTCACAGTCTCCCTGAAATCGTCGATGATGAGCGTCTCTGCTTCATCTTGCACCAGTGCGTCGAATGCCTCTTTGGCGCGGAGCTTGCGCTCTGCGATCTGCATGATCTGATCGGCGGCGAGCTGCGTGAACTCGCGCAGCAGCAGTGCGTCTGCGTATTTCCGAAGGTAGCTGCGGCGTTCGATGTCTCCGATTGCGTTGCTGAGGCCAACCTTAAGAATCTCGTCGCTGATGTTCTTTTTTGCCTGATCCATGATCCTGGCTACAAATTGCTGATCCATAATTCCCCCTATTTCATGAGCACAGTGCCGTCTGGCAGTCCTGCCCGCTCGATGAAGAGCACCGTCTCCAGCTCGTCGCGCTGGGACTCAGACAGCCACCAGAGCGCTGGTGCCGTGGCGATCATGTAGATTGCCGTTGCGGTCGCGATGATGATCGCGGCCAGTCGGATGAGGTTCGTCATTTCATTTCCTCCAGCAAAAGCTCTGTCACGACCCGGCTGCCGTAGTCGCCGAGCTCGGCCTTCTTGAAAAAATCGCCGAGGCCGGAGCCGCAGACCCACGCCACGCTCACGCGGTCGTAGCCACAGCGCTCCAGCCTGTCGGCGGCGTTGTAAAGTGCGCATGCCGCATCGACCTGCGCGGAGGAGAGCTCGCGCTTCGCGCCGTGGCGCTTGGACTCACCGGAATGCCCGAGCTTGCGCATCTTCGCGCGCAGTGCCGCGACGAGCATCTTTGTTTCAAAGGTTTTCATACTGACTCCTGTGTACTCCCGAATGTAAACGGGCAGTTACTCAGGATTATACACAGTTATTTGGTTTTTGCTTACCAAGGTAAAGCAAACATGGTACACTGCGCTCATCTGTACTCAAGGGACAAGTCATGTCAGGAAAGGAACGACGCGAAGAATTGCGGCGGCTCATGCGCCTGTACGGCCTCACGCCGTGCGATGTCGCCCGCATTCTCGATGCCACAGAGACCTCGGTACGCATCTGGCTCTGCAACAACCCGGCGCGGGACATCACGCCCCGCAATCTTCGACTGCTCCAGGCCGAGCTGCGGCTGCGGGAGATCGAAAAAAGGGAGGCCGCATGACTCCCATCAAACGAATGTACGACGCCGCCGAAGTGCGGAATATTCTCCGATACCTCGATCCCAACTGCGACCGCGAGACATGGGCGCGCGTGGCGATGGCGGTGAAATCTGAGCTCGGACAGGCTGGCCTCGACGTCTTTGACGACTGGAGCCAGATGGGCAGCAACTACAGCCGCGCCGATTGCCGCGACACATATAAGAGCGTCAAAGAGTCCGGCGGCGTCACCATTGGCACGCTGATCTTCGAGGCCAAGCGCAACGGCTACCAGATCGACGGCGATAGTGTCCCAGAAATCGACCCTAATGAGGCATTCCGCAGGGAGCAGGAGCGCCTTGCTGCCGAGGCCGCACGCAAGCGCGCCCAGCACGCCGCAGAGGGCCTTGCCGCCCGCTTCTGGGACGCTGGTGTGCCTTGCGACGTGCACCCCTACCTGACATCCAAGGCCGTCCGCTCCCACGGCCTGCGTGCCGGTGCATTTCCGCACGTGGGCGATGACGGCGAGATCTACGCCACGGAGCCCGGCGCTCTTCTGGTGCCCATCTGCGACGCAAAGACCGACCGCGTGACGAGCCTTCAGGGCATCTACGTGCGCGACGGCTCGATCCAGAAGCGCTACCTCAAGGACGGGCGCAAGAAGGGCGGCTGCTACATCATCGGCCAGCCGCCGAGCGATGCGGGCGGCATCCTCGCCTTTGCCGAAGGCTACGCCACGGGCGCGACCGTGCACGAGCTGACCGGCTGGTGCGTCTGCGTGTGCTTCGACGCGGCGAATGTTCCTACTGTCGCGGATGCCATGCGCAAGCGCTTCCCCTCGGCGTCCCTGATCTTCTGCGCCGACAACGACCGCGCCAACCCGAAGAACCCCGGCGTCACCTACGCCAGCCAGGCCGCAGGCAAGACGCGCGGGTGCGTCGTCGTCCCCGAGTTTCCTGAGACGGATAAGGCCGGATCGGACTTCAACGACCTCGCGGCCAGCGTCAGCCCGGACGAGGCCAAGCGCCAGCTCCTCGACAATCCGATCACATCCCCGGCGCCCGCAAACGACAACATCGACTACTTCACGCCGCTGCCATTCATCAACGGCAAGGGCAAGCCGCTCAACACGATCGAAAATCTCGAGGAAATATGCCGCAGGCTCGGCTACCAGATCCGCTACAACCTCATCACGAAAGAGGAAGAGATCCTCATCGCGGGCGAGCGCTACTCCGTGGACAACGCCTCGAATGCGTCCTACGCCAAGCTCGAGAGCCAGTGCGCGCGGTTCGAATTCTCGACCGACAAGCTGACCTCATTCCTTACCTACCTCGCCGATCGCAACCCCTACAACCCGGTGGCCGAGTGGATCGAGAGCAAGCCCTGGGACGGCCAGAGCCGCCTCCAAGACCTCTACGACACCATCCAGCCCGTGCACCCGACTATGCTGTCGGATGGCCGCAAGCTCCATGAAGTCCTGATCCTGCGCTGGCTGATCTCTGCCGTGGCGGCGGCCTTCTCGCCCACTGGCGTATCAGCGCACGGCATTCTGGTGCTTCAAGGCGCGCAGTACATGGGCAAGACGATGTGGTTCAAGCGCCTCGCGCCGGAGAGCATGGGCGTGGTGCAGGACGGCCTCATGCTGCGGCCCGACGACCGCGACAGCATCAAGCAAGTCTGTTCCTTCTGGCTCGTTGAGCTGGGCGAGCTCGATGCCACCTTCCGCAAGGCCGACATTGCCGCACTCAAGAGCTTCATCACCCGCAAGCAGGACGTGCTGCGCCTTGCCTACGCCCGGCGCGAGTCCAAATTCCCGCGTCGCACGGTGTTCTTCGGATCGGTGAACCCGCACGAGTTCCTGCGCGATGCGACCGGCAACAGGCGCTACTGGACGATCGAGTGCGCTTCGATCGACTGCAACCACAACGTAGAGATGCAGCAGCTCTGGGCCGAGGTGCTGACGCTCTACCGCAAGGGCGTCCCCTACTACCTCCTGCCGGAAGAGATGGAAGCGCTCAACGCATATAACGAGTCCTTCCAAGTGATCGACCCGATCGAGCAGCGCCTCCAGTCGCTCGACTGGAAGGCACCCTCTGAGTCGTGGCAGTGGCATTCCGCGACGGAGATCCTCGACGCGCTCGGCGTGGTTCACTACGGCATCCCCGAGGCGACCAAGGCCGCGACCATCATCCGGCGCATGAATGGCAACCGGGGCAAGAAGTCAAACGGGCGCCGGGTGCTCCTGTGCCCGCCGCTGGACCGGGCTTCAACGTCCCAGCCGGAGGGCTCGGGCGAGGATGAACCGTTCTGAAATCGACACGGCAGGGACACCTCAGGGACACCTCAGGGACACCTTCGGATAGGGGGTGTCCCTATTTTTTATCCTGCAAGCCTTTGATTTTTCGGGGCTTTTGTACCAGCAGGGACACCTAGGGACACCTATTAGTATGAAATGGATAAAAAAAGGAAAAGACGGCTGTAGGGGAATATAGGGGAGCTATATGGGATTTTGCGTCCCTGACGGCCCTAGGTGTCCCTGTCCCTGCCGGTTTTGCGACCTAAACATCTGATATGATTCAACAAATTCGCAAAAGGGACGCAGGGACACCTACCGCAGGGTGTCCCTGTCTGGAGCAAGGGACATGCAAAACCATCCGCTGCCGCGATCGGCTCAGGACATCGCGGACATTATCGGGCGCCATGCGGCGCTCTACCTGATCGGTCGGCTGCCGACCTGTTTCTCTGGAGCGCCACGGCACAAGAGCCATCGGGTGATCCTGTACGTGCCGAAAAAGCTCCGGCCCGATCATCCGCTCGTTCGCATCCTCGGCTGGAACCTCGCGACCAAGCTGGTGCGCGCTTACGGCGGCGAGATGAAGTACGTCGCAAACTGCCGTGATGTCTATCTGGCGTACCGCAATACTCAGATACGCAGAATGATCCGCGAGGGTGATCCGGTGCCCGAAGTGGCAAAGCTCTTCGGCATCACGGCCAATCAGATCCAGAACATAATCCACTAGGGGATATTGCTCTGGCTCGTGGGCATACTGACCTCACGAGCAACACAAACAAAAACACGGAAATGGAACCAGCAGTTACCGCAGCGGCATCCGCGAGCGCCTTGCAGGACTTCATGACGCTCATCGGCGTCGGCGGCCTTGGCGGCTTGGGGATCAGCCTTCTCTATCGCTTCATGGTGCGGAAGATGTCCGAGGAGAGTACGGCGCAGTCAAAGACCGAAGCCGAGCGCGACATCATCGACCACATGAGGCAGGAGATTGACCGCCTACAGGAACAGAACACGAAGTTTTTGGACAAGATCACGTCGCTGCAATCGCAAATCATCGAAGTGCAGCGTGAGAACGCCGACCTGCGGAGGCAGATCAGTGATCTGAAGATCCAAGTCAAAGGTGCATCAAAATGAAAATCAGTTCTGACGGGCTCGACCTGATCGAGCGTTTTGAAGGCTTCCGATCGCACCCCTACCGCGACGCTGTTGGCGTCTGGACGATCGGCTACGGCTGCACGCAGTACCTCGATGGCCGTAAGGTGACCGGGAATGACAGGCCGATCACGCACACGCAGGCCGAGGAACTACTCGAGGATCTGTGCAATCGCGTCTACGGTCCGGGCGTCGAGCGGCTCGTGAAGATCGAGATCGATCAGGATAAATTCGATGCGCTCGTGTCGTTCGCCTACAACCTCGGCCTTGCCAACCTCGCCACCAGCACCCTGCTACGCAAGCTCAACAGCGGCGACATCGTGGGCGCGTCGTATGAGTTCCCGAAGTGGAGCCGCGCTGGCGGGAAGGTGCTCCTCGGCCTCGTGCGCAGGCGTAACGCCGAGATGCTACGCTTTCTGGGGCAAGCATGATCCCGATCCCAAAGACCCCCGCCCTCGCCCTCGCTGGCGCGCTGGCGGCAGTTTCCATACTCGCGGGCACGTACTGGGCGGGCTCGCGCTCCGGAGCTGAGGACGCTCACGCGAAATGCCAGGCGCTCATCGCCGAGCGAGACCGGGCGGCGGCGCACGCCCTCGAGGCCGCCATAGCCGACCGCGATGCCCGCACCAGTGAAGCCCTCGCAATAGAGCGCAAGCATCTGGACGAGCAAACCGCGATTGCGAGGCGTTATGAGCAGTTATCTAAAAAGGCCGCAACTGTTGGCGGCTCTATGTGTCGCGTTGATCCTGAGCTCGTGCGCGTCTGGCGTGAAGCCAATCGCAGAGCCATTGACGCTCAAACCAATCGTGCCGGAAGCGCTGCTGAAAAGCTGCGATGACTTGCCAGAGCTCGAGGGCGATACGCTCGGGGCTATGGTGCAAAACCACATCGAGAGCGCAAGGCGCTTCTACGAGTGCAAAGACAGACACGAGAAGCTGAGCGAGGCAGTCAGAACGTGGACGCAAGGCCCCCGTGGGGGCAGCGGAAGCAAGCCCGGTACCCCCGGTATCTAGGTACTTTCTCGGGGGTCATGACGGCGGGGCGCAAAGCCTCGCGGCGATTGCGTTCTGCGTGGCCTAAAATTTCAGTTTCACTTCACGGAGATCCAAGCATGGAAACGCCCGATATTGGGGCTCTGGAGCAAGTAAAACCCTCCGACCTCATCCCCTATGCCCGCAACGCCAGAACTCACACAGAAGAGCAAGTCGCGCAGATTGCAGCCAGCATCCGCGAGTTTGGGTTCACGAACCCCATCCTGATCGACAACGACAACCGGATCATCGCAGGGCATGGCCGCGTGAAGGCTGCTCTACTTCTGGGGTTGGCCGAGGTTCCTTGCCTCCGGCTATCGCATCTCACTGAAACGCAGATCAAGGCTTACGTGATCGCCGACAACCGTCTGGCACTCAATGCCGGATGGGATGAGGAATTGCTGGCGCTCGAAATTGGCGAGCTGAAGGCTGCCGGGTTTGATCTTGAGCTGACCGGTTTCACGGACGAAGAGCTCGAGGAGCTGACGCTTGGCGATGATCCAGAAGGTGGACTGACCGACCCGGACGAAGTGCCCGAGCAACCGAAATACCCGAAGTCGAAAAGGGGGGACGTCTGGACGCTCGGGAACCATCGGCTGATGTGTGGGGACAGCACATCGCAGGAAGATATGAAGAGGCTGTCGGAAGAAGGGGAGGGGGGGGGCAATGACCCTGGTTGACCTCTATCTATCCGACCCGCCCTACAACGTGAACTACACAGGAAAAACAAAGGATGCACTCACGATCGAAAACGACCTCCAGAGCGACGATGCTTTTCGGCGTTTCTTGGTTGATGCGTTTTCGGCAGCCGATTCAGTGCTGAAACCAGGCGCGGCGTTTTACATCTGGCACGCCGACACGGAAGGTTTCAATTTCAGAGGCGCGTGCCGCGATGTGGGCTGGCAGGTGCGCGAGTGCCTCGTCTGGGCGAAAGACTCTTTCGTTCTGGGGCGGCAGGACTACCACTGGCGGCATGAGCCGTGCCTGTACGGATGGAAGGACGGAGCGTCGCACTCGTGGTACTCGGATCGCAAACAATCAACCGTGCTCGAGTTCGCAAGGCCCCAAAGGAACGGGGAGCACCCGACCATGAAACCGGTCGAGCTGTTCCGCTACATTATGGGCAACAGCTCGAAGAAGGGCGATACCGTTCTGGATTCTTTTGGGGGTTCAGGCACAACGCTGATCGCCGCTGAGGAACTCGGTCGCAAGGCTCTGGTGATGGAACTTGACCCGATCTACTGCGATGTAATCATTCAGCGTTGGCAGAACTTCACTGGAAAAAAAGCTGTTCGCCACGACGGCGCGACATTTGATTCGGTGTAGAATGCTTTTGCGGGCGTGACCCAGCATCCGAGAGCTGTCCCGCAGCTCGGCGAATGAACGGAACTGCCCCGGAGCCCGCACCACAATGCAAGGTAAGATCGTCACCTATCCAGTAAGCACCATCGCCAAGCTGCTCATGCTGAGCGAGCGGCAGGTGTACAACCTCGTCAATGAAAACGTCATCCCGCGAGCAGAAACGGGGCGATACGAACTTGCTCCAGCGGTGCAAGGCTATATCCGGTACCTACGCGACCGGAGCATCCGCAATCTTGAAAATGCAGACGAAGGCGCAACCGACTACCGCTCAGAGAAGGCCCGGCTGACGAAGGCGCAGGCTGATCTTGCAGAGATCCAGCTTGCCAAGGCTCGCGGCGATGTCGCTCCAGTGGATCAGGTCGAGCGTGCTGTGTCGAAGGCGTTTGCCGAGGTGCGCGCTGGCATGAGGAACGTGCCGAGCCGTGTGGTGTCCCAGCTCATCGGCGAGACTGACGAGCGCCGGTTCAAGGCAGTGCTGCTGAGCGAAATCGACGGGGCATTGGCGGCACTGGCCGAGGCGAACGTGCTGGCACCCGAAGACGATCATGACGACGACGCAGACGACGCAGCAGACGAGTGAGCTGCATGAGGGGCTGATCCGCGCGATACAGCGGAGCTTTCAACTGCTGCGCCCGCCGCCGGACATGCTGCCGAGCGAGTGGGCCGAGCAGAATGTCAGCATTCCATTGGGCAACGCTGTGCCCGGCCCTTACCGGCTGGCGAATGCTCCCTACCAGCGCGAGCCGATGGACATGTTCGCCGACCCGGACTGCTACCGGGTGACGCTGCAATGGGGCGCGCAGGTCGGCAAGACTCTTCTGGCGCTCTGCGTGCAGGCGTACAGCATCGCGGTCTCGCCGCGCTCCCAGATCATGATGCAGCCGAGCCAGGGCGACGTGCAGACGTGGCTCGAGACGAAATTCAGCCCACTGGTGGACGCGAATGAAGGCTTACGGAACCTGATCGCGAAGCCTCGCGGCAGGGACGGCGTGAACAATCAGCGCATGAAGTCCTATCCGGGCGGCTTCATGATGCTGAGCTGGTCCGGCAGTCCGAAGACCATGCGCGGACGCTCTGCGCCCCTGATCGTGGTCGATGAGGTGGACGGGTACGAGGCCACGCAGGAAGGCCATCCGGTGCAACTGCTCTGGCAGCGTGCGGCGACCTTCGGCGACCAGAGGATGCT
This sequence comes from Roseomonas marmotae, assembly GCF_017654485.1. Taxonomy (NCBI): domain Bacteria; kingdom Pseudomonadati; phylum Pseudomonadota; class Alphaproteobacteria; order Acetobacterales; family Roseomonadaceae; genus Roseomonas; species Roseomonas marmotae. The sequence continues at coordinate 149,661 of NZ_CP061094.1, forward strand.
CTACGAGATCAGCACGCCGACCATCAAGGGCGAGAGCTACATCGAGAGGGCATTCGAGGCCGGGGATCAGCGGCGCTTCTATGTCGTGTGTCCTCACTGCGGCCACCACCAGACGCTCAGATGGGAGCAGGTCGTCTGGGACGGCAAGGCAAAGCCCGAGGGCGAGCAGAGGCCGGAAACTGCCGCGTACGTTTGCGAAGAGTGCGGCGTGCTGCTGAACGACGGCGAACGCATTGCGATGATCCGCGATGCGGAACGGCAGGGCGCCGGGTGGAAGGCGGCAAAGCCATTCAAGGGCCATGCGTCCTACCACCTGAACGAGCTCTATAGCACATTCAGGCGGCTCCGCGACATCGTGCAGAGCTACCTCGACAAGCTGGCGCAGAACGACCTGCAAACATTCGTCAATGTGAGCCTCGCGGAGACCTACGAGGAACAGGGCGAGCAGGCCGACCCAGACAAGCTGGCGACGCGCGCAGAGGACTGGGGCGCTCCGGTGCCAGCGGGTGGCCTCGTGCTCACGGCTGGCGTGGACATGCAGAAAGACCGCCTCGAGGTTGAGATCGTGGCGTGGGGCATGGGCGAGGAATCTTGGAGCATCGACTATGAGGTGCTCTGGGGCGATCCCTTGCAAGGCGATGTGTGGGATGAGCTCGAGGAATTACTCAGCTCGACCTGGCTGCACGAGTCCGGGGCGCAGATGTCCGTCACGGCGGCCTGCGTGGACACGGGCGGCACGGGCGGCGACACGCAGGCGGCATACGACTGGCTGCGCGGCAAGACCGGGCGCAGGATCTTCGGCATCAAGGGCATCGCGGGCTGGGGGCGTCCGATCGTCGCCAGTCCCTCGAGGAAACAGAGCGGGAAGACCGCGCGAAAGGTCGATCTGTTCCTCGTGGGCGTGGACGAAGCGAAGCTCGTGGTGATGCGGCGGCTTGCCGTCCAGAAGCACGGGCCGGGGTTCTGCCACGTGCCTAAGAGCAGGGATGCCGAATGGTATGCGCAAATTACGGCTGAAAAGCTGGTGACGAAATACGTGAAGGGGTTTCCGGTACGCGAGTGGCACAAGACGCGCCCCAGAAACGAGGCGCTGGACTGCCGCGTGTATGCGCTGGCCGCGCTCAAGATCGTCAACCCGAGTTTCAAACGGGCGGCTCAACGTCTGGGGCAGATGGACAAACAGCCAGCGCCCGCGCCAGCGCCGGAGCCTGTCGAGCAAATGCCACTAATAGACAGGCGATCGTCGCTTGGCGAAACTCCGAAGATAAAGCGCTCCCGCGCCCTGCGTCCGAAGCGGGGCGGCTGGGTGTCGAACTGGTGATAATGACATGGGATTTCCAACGAAACTTACGGCGGGGCTGTCGATGCGCGCCGATGTGGTGCTGACGGCTTACCCCGCTCCAGATTGGACGCTCAAGGCGATCCTGCGCGGGCCGTCTGCGATCGACCTGACCGCCGATCCGAACGGCAGAGCGCATCGGTTCTCGGCGCCCGCATCCGCGACGGCAAAATGGGAGCCGGGGCGCTACGCTCTGAGCCTGCGTGCCGAGCGCGACGGCGAAGTCCTCGAGGTCGATACTGGGACGATCGAGATCCGCCCAGACATCGAGGCCGCAGCCGCCGGAGATGTGGACGCGCGCAGCCATGTGCAGCGTGTGCTCGATGCGATTGAAGCGGTGATCGAGAAACGGGCCACGCTCGACCAAGAGCGCTACACGATCAACAACCGCGAGCTGTGGCGCACTCCGATCGAGGATCTGCTCAAGCTGCGGAACTTCTACAAGTCCGAGCTGCGCCGGATCAACGCGCAGAAGAGCGGGCGGCTATTCGATCAGACTGTCAGAATCAGGTTTAGATAATGTTCGGATTCTTCAAACGGAAAAAGGAAGAGACGCCGCCGCAGCCGACGCCTGAGCCTGCAAAGCGACGCTACACGCGCATCGCGCGACGCAGCATGGACGGCGCCCGGATGGACCGGCTCACGGCTGACTGGATCAGCTCGCCGCTGACCGCCGACCAGATCATCCAGACGAAGCAGAGGGTGCTCGTGGCCCGGTCGCGCGACCAGGCATTGAACAATGATTACGCAAAAGCCTTCGTTCGGATGGCCGCGCAGAACATTGTCGGCAGCAAGGGCATCGTGCTTCAGGCGCAGAGCAAGGATCAGAACGGCCAGCTCGACACGCTTGCGAATGAGGCGATCGAAGCGGCCTTTGCCGATTGGAGCAAGCGCGAGCACTGCGACGTGTCCGGTCGGCAGTCGTTCCGCGCGATTCAGGCTTCCTGCGTGAGCAGTGCGGCGATCAATGGCGAGTTCATGGTGCGTAAGATCTTCGGCAGGGAAGCCGGGGACTATAGCTTCGCGCTCCAGATCCTCGACCCGCAGCGCTGCAATCCGGACTACAACAGATTCGACCTTGCGGGCGGCAACTACATCCGCGCGGGCATCGAGTTCAACAAGTACGGTCGCCCGGTCGCGTTCCATTTCACGGTCGGCTCGGAAGCCGATGCGTACTACGACTACGCCTATGCTGGCAATTCGTTCATGCGCATTCCTGCCGATGAGATCATCCACGGCTTCGTGCCTGAGATGGTCGGCCAGAAGCGCGGCCTGCCGTGGTTCAGCGCGGGGCTGTATAGGCTGAAGAATCTCGCGGGGTTCGAGGACGCTGCAATCGTGAATGCCCGCGTGGGCGCGTCCAAGATGGGCGTGATCCAGTGGCGTGACGGACACGGCCCGGACCTGTCCGATGACGAGCTCGCGGACTTCGAGATGACCGCCGAGCCGGGAGAGTTCCCGGTGATGCCGGAGGGCGCCGAGCTGAAGGAATGGGCGCCCACGTTCCCGTCTGGCGAGTTCGCCACGTTCTCCAAGGCGATGCTCCGGGGGATCAGCGCGGGGCTTGGCGTGCTCTACAACAACCTGGCTTCAGACCTTGAGGGCGTGAACTACTCGAGCATCCGGCAGGGGACGCTCGATGAGCGTGAGCACTGGAAAGACCTGCAAGAGTGGCTCGTGGAGTCGCTCATGCAGCCGGTTTTCGACTCGTGGATCAAGCGTGCGCTCCTTCTGGGGCGCATCACGGTCAAGGGCCGACCGCTCAAGCCCGAGCGGATCGACCGCTACAGCGTGGTGGCATGGCAGCCGAGGCGCTGGGCGTGGATCGACCCGCAGGCGGATGTGCAGGCTTCGATCAGCGCGAAGAATGCGCTGCTCCAGTCGCCCGGCCAGATCATCCGCGATCAGGGCAAAGACCCGGCGACCGTCTGGCGCGAAGTGGCGCGGGACATCGAAGAGATGCGCGCCGCAGGCATCCCGGAGGCATTCATTCAGGCCGCGATTTTCGACAAGAATTTGCAGGCCGCCGTCATGGCACAGACCGCCGATAAGATGGGCGAGACGGGGGGCAAGTAATGGCTGCTGGGCTTTATGACATCATCATCGAACAGGGCGCTGACTGGCGCCTTGCTGCCGAGTGGCGCGACAAGCACGACGATGCCGTGAACCTGTCCGGGTGTACGGCTCGGATGCAAATCCGCGAGAACTACTCTGCAAAAGGCGCTGTTCTGGAACTCTCGACCGACAATGGACTCATCACGCTCGAAGGTGCGAGCGGGATTTTCCGTGTGCGCGTCCCTGCGACCATGACCGAAGGGCTGCGCGCGCCCGCGACAAAGCTCACGTGGATGGACGGCAAGCTCATTTGGCGGCTCGTGTACGACCTCGAGATTGTGGACGACCAGGGGGCAGTAACTCGGCTCATGCAGGGCGCGTGTCTGTTCGTGCCGGAGGTGACGAGATGACAGACAAGATCATGATTTTGGAAAACTCGACCGCAGAGATCGCGATTCTGGAAGATACGACCGCCGGGAGCATCCGAGTCACCGAGGACACAGGACGCGATCCGGCTGCAATCGTGCCGGGCGGCATTGACGGTTACTCTGTGAAGATCACCGCCCCGAAGCCAGGCGATCTGATTACGTTCAACAGCGGGCAGTTCGTGAACGTTCCGCGCGAGACTATTACCGATGGAGGCAACATCTAATGGCAAACACTATCCGCATCAAGCGCCGGGCTTCTACTGGCGCTGCTGGCGCTCCGGCATCGCTGGCGAATGCCGAGCTGGCATTCAACGAACGCGACAATATTCTTTACTACGGCTGGGGCACTGGCGGCGAAGGTGGCACTGCCACGCAGGTCATTCCTATCGGCGGACACGGTTTTGCCTTCGCGATTTCCGACATTCCGCTCACGCCGATCAGCGCTTTTGCCGCGCCGAACCAAGCTGTGGACTTCGCAGGCCAGCGGCTCACAGGGCTGGGCGCGCCGGTTGCGGCAGGCGACGCGGCGACAAAGCGCTACGTAGATAGCGCTGTGCAAGGCTTGCGTCCGAAAGAGGCCGCACGCGCTGGCACCACGGAGGCGCTGAATGCGCTTGCCGGGCTCCAGACGATTGACGGCGTGACGCTGGCCGAGGGCGACAGGGTGCTCGTGATGCACCAGGCTGTCGCTTCCCAGAACGGCATCTACATCGCGAGCGCAAGCGCATGGGAGCGCACGGAAGACGCCGACACTTGGGACGATCTCGTGAGCGCCTTCATCTTCGTGGAGGAAGGCACGCAGAACGGGGACAACGGCTATCTGTGCTCCATCGACAAGGGCGGCACGCTCGGCACGGATGCCGTGACCTTCGTGCAGTTCTCGGGCGCTGGACAGATCGACGCGGGGGACGGACTTGCGAAGACCGGCAACCGCCTCGACATTCAGGTGGGCACTGGCATCGAGATCAAGAACGACGGCGTGGGACTGTCCGGGCAGGCGTACTTCCTGCACACGCTCGCATCGAACGGGTTTGTCGTGCGTCTGGAGCAGAACGGACAGGGACGCTTTGCCGCGCGCATGATTACGAAATCGGGCAATGGCATCAGCGTCGCGTGCGGGAATGGGATCGATGGCAATCCGACGATCTCGCTGGCCTCGGCCTTGCAGGCTATCGGCGCGCTCACTGCGGCGGCTGACCGCATCGCGTACTTTACCGCCGGGGACGCTGCTGCACTCGCAACCCTGACCGCCTACGGCCGCAGCCTGATCGCGGCGGCGGACGCTGCGGCGGCTCGCACTGTTCTGGGGCTCGGCACGATGGCCGTCCAGAACGCCAACAACGTGGACATCACGGGAGGCACTATCGCGGGCACGACAATCGACTGCGGCGAGTTCTGACGCGTGCAGATAAAATTCAGCCGGGGCAGATGCCTCGGCTTTTTTTTAGGGAGTAGATACTCATGGGAAATATCGTGCAGGTGAAGCGCTCCAGCGTGGCCGGGAAGGTTCCGCTGGCTGCGGATTTGGAGGTCGGCGAGATTGCAGTGAACCTCGCGGACGGAAAGATTTTCACGAAAGACGGATCAGGGAACATCCTCGAGCTGGGACTAGCGAACTGCGTCCGATTCGATACTGCTCAAGAGCTGACTGACGCTCAAAAGAAACAGGCAAGATCGAATATTGACGCGGCCTCTGACGATACAGCCCCTGTTGGCAGTTATATCTATTTTGCAGGTAGTTTCGTTCCCGACCATTATCTGCTCTGCAATGGCGCGGCAGTTTCCCGTACTGATTACGCTGATCTTTATGCCGTAATCGGGAATACTTATGGAGCAGGGGACGGCAGTACAACTTTCAATTTGCCGAATGCCATCGACAAATTCCTTGAGGGTTCGGGAACGAGCGGAACGGAAATTGCCGCCGGACTTCCCGACATTACGGGCTATATCGGCGGTGTTATGCGAGTTCATTATCCGTCTGGCGCTGTAAAGCAGGACACGACCTTTAATAATTTCGCAAACACGGGCACTCAAGGCGGTCAGGAGGTCAGTCTCAAGGCATCGAATTTAGATGCCATTTTTGGGAACTCTGCGACAGTCCAGCCCCCTGCATTGACTGCATTGCCCTGCATCCGTTATGAATAGGTGAAAATATGATTAAAACTGTTTATTTGTTCGACAAAGACGGTTTTTTTAATGGCACTTCTGTAGCCCAAACCGATCCCAAAACGGGCAAACTGTTGATGCCTGAAAATGCCACGGAAACCGCTCCAAAAAATAAGGTCGGATATTTTTCAAAATGGGACGGCGAAAAGTGGGTGTTTGTCGAAATGCCGAATACCGCCGAGGATTGCGTGAAACTCGGCGCTGTTTCTCACGCATCTCAGACTTATCACGACTACGCCCTGAGAGGGCTTTTTCAGGCGCTTACCAAGGATTCTGAAACGCACGAAATCAAGCGTGGGGACGATCTTTCTTGGAGCGTTGTCCGAAAGCCTGAAAAAAGTGCAGAAGAGGAAAAGCAAAACCGCATCGCGGAACTCAAGCAAAAACTCGCTGAGACGGACTACGTCGCCATCAAAATAGCCGAAGGCGCGGCCACGAAGGAAGGGTACGCTGATGTCATAGCTCAGCGAGAGATCTGGCGCGTGGAGATCCGCGCACTGGAGGAAGCATGATCTATCTGAAATGGTTTCTCTGCCTGCCCGTGTTCTTCGCGAGCACGCTTTTCGCATACATCATGGCGCCGATTGCCGTGCTGGCCCGTAGGGAGTACTCGCTCAAGGGCACCTGCTTCTGGTGGATCACCACACCGAACACCGACCTGCGCGGTGACCCGGATCATCAGGAACGCTGGTACCACCTCAACTGCTACCTCCAGTTCCTGACGTGGATCTGGAGGAACCCCGCTGTGAATTTCCAGCGGGAGACGCTGGGCGTTCATGTTGAGCCCACGGACAATCACGTCGTGGACGGCAACTGGCAGTACGTCAAGCGCGATGGGAAAACTACTGCGTGGATGTACTACTTGGTCAAGCCTTACGGCAAGACCGGCAAGGGCTTGCGCGTGCTTCTCGGCTGGAAGGTGTGGGATGCTCACGTTAAAGACCCCCTGCAGATGACCTGCAGGATCACGCTGTGGAAAACAGTCGAGGTATAATCCTCCTGTTTCTCCTCGCTTATCTTCGCTGATTCCTCCGGTGCCTTCGCCGGAGGTTTTTTTTAATTCCACTATTTGAATGCCGCCCGGTCCGGCGTGAGAATCGGCAAAACTTCACCGATTAAAACCGAAATGACCATCATTCAGGAAATTCGCGCCCATGACGGCGGCAGGGCTTACCGCACTGCCGAGTTTGGCGCTGTGGACGCCGACAAGCGCACGGTCGAGCTGGCCTTCTCCAGTGAGTCCGAGGTGCGCCGCTGGTTCGGCGTAGAAATTCTCTCTCACGCCCCGGAGGCGGTAGTGCTCGACCGAATGCAGGACGGCGCTGCTCTTCTTCTGGAACACGACACCGACAAGCAGATCGGCGTTGTCGAGAGCGTGAGCATTGATTCTGACCGCCGGGGGCGGGCAGTCGTGCGCTTTGGTAGAAGCGCGCTGGCCGAGGAGGTTTTTCAGGACGTTCAGGACGGCATCCGCCGCCATGTCTCCGTCGGGTATCTCATCCACGAGATTGAGAAGACCGGGGAGCGCGATGGCGAGGATATCTTCACTGTGACGCGCTGGGAGCCCTTTGAGGTCTCTCTTGTGTCGGTTCCTGCCGACACTTCCGTGGGCGTGGGCCGGAAGCTCGATGCCGAAGGAAAAAAGGAAACTCATCAACCCGAAAAAACAGAGGTTAACATGACCGAAAAAACTGAAATCCCCGCCGCCTCAGTGGATCACACCGCCGAGATCCGCAAGGCCGCCGAAGCCGAGCGCGCCCGCACCCGCTCCATCCTCGAGATGGGCGAGAAGTATCAGGCCGACGATCTGGCACGCGATGCCGTCAAGGATGGCCTGAGCGTCGCCGACTTCCAGCGCTCCCTGCTCGACCACGTGAACAGCCGCGTGCAGAAGCCGCTTGCCGACCAGGCTAAGGCCACCGACATCGGCATGACCGACAAGGAAGCTCGCAACTTCTCGCTGGTGAAGGTGATCCGCGCTCTGACCGAGCCGACCGACCGCCGTGCGCAGCAGGACGCCGCCTTCGAGTTCGAGGCTTCCCGCGCTGCCGCCGACAAGCTCGGCAAGAACACCGACCGCTTCGTGATCCCGTCCGATGTGCTGACCCGTGCGATCAACACCTCCAAGACTGGCACGAATGCCGGTGACACTGGCGGCTACAGCATCGCCACGGATCTGCTCGCGCAGAGCTTCATCGACATCCTGCGCAATCGCGCCACGATCATGCAGCTCGGCACGCCGATCGGCGGGCTGGTCGGCAACATCGACATTCCGAAGCAGGTTGCCGCTGCCCAGGGCTACTGGATCGGCGAGGACGCTGACGCGGTTGAGTCTAATTTGGAACTCGGCCAGATCAGCATGACGCCGAAGACCGTGGCCGCCTACAGCGAGATCACCCGCAAGCTGCTCAAGCAGTCCAGCCTCGACATCGAAGCGCTGGTGCGTGCCGACCTCGCAAAGGCTCTCGCCCTGACGATCGACAAGGCGGGCTACTACGGCACCGGCTCCAGCGCTCAGCCGACCGGCATTGCCAATGCCACCGGCATCAACGCCGTGGCCTTCGCTGCGGATGTTCCGACCTTCGCAGAGCTGGTGCAGATGGAAACCGAGATCGCGGTTGACAACGCCGACGTGCGCAGCATGGCCTACGTCTTCGGCGCTGGCATGCGCGGTTCCTTCAAGACCGCTCTGAAGTTCTCCGGCCTGCCCGGCACCATCTGGGAGGACGGCGGCACTGTGAACGGCTATCGCACTGAGATCACCAACCAGATCGAAGCGGGCGATGTGTTCATGGGCAACTTCAACGATTTGCTGATCGGCATGTGGGGCGGCCTCGAGCTCATGGTCGATCCCTACTCCAACAGCAAGAAGGGACGCCTCCGCGTGGTCGTCTTCCAAGACGTGGACTTCGCGCTCCGTCGCGTCGAGTCCTTCTGCCTCGGTCGCAAGCCTGCGACTCAGGCGGCTGGCGGCGAAGGCGAAGGCTCTTGAGCTGACTAGTCCGTAAAATGATGGGGCGCACTTCGCGCCCCATTTTCTTAGGAGATAGATCAATGTCTGATCCTGTTCTGCTCCGGGTGCTGCACCCGTTTGTGGTCGCTGGCGAGATCGCCGCAGAGGGCGAGATTGTCGAGGTGACGTTCAGCGAAGCCAAGGATTTGCTCTACCGAGGCAAGGCCGAGCTCGTGGACGCCGCCGAGCCGGGCTTCCTCGCGGACGAAGATCCGATCGAGCCGGTGGCCGAGGCGACCGGGGAGCGTCCCTTCGAGGTCGTGGAGCCGGGCGAGAAAACGGGCGAGACGACCATCGACGGACAACCCGCAGATGTGATCGAGCCTCAGCCTGCATCGCCTCGCGGCAAGCGCGGGCGCCGACCCAGCCGGAGGTAACATGCCGACCTACGCATGGGAAAACCTCGACGAGTTCCTGAGTGCTGGGCCGGGCGAGTTCGCAGTACCCGTGACCGTGCGCCTCCAAGGTGGTGGCGTGCGGACGTTCCTCGGGATCTTCGATGAGCCGTATTTGAACGCCGAGACGGGCGAGTATGAGCTCGATACCGAGCGGCCCCGCGTGACCTGCAAGGAGGCCGATGTACTCGGCGTCCTGCGCGGGGACAAGGTGGACATCGGCGGGCGCACCTACGATGTGCTCACGAGCGCCCAGCCGGACGGCACGGGCCTCGCCATTCTGGAACTGTCGAGGCAGTGACATGGCGGGCTACACGGTCGAGGACTTTGGCGCGGAGGACATCGAGGCGCTGGCGCTCGAGCTGGGGCTCACCGAGCGGCAGGTGCGTGCGGCATACAGCCGGGCGCTCCGGCGCACAGCCGTCACGCTGCGCACCAAGGCGCAGAGGGGACTCAAGTCCGAGTTCGGCGTGCGCAAGATCCGCTTTCTGCGCAAGCGACTCAAGTATCTCGGCTTCCGCAAGCTCGATGCCGGGGGCGGCACTGCCCGTCTCTGGTTCGGCCTGAACGATGTGCCAGTGAGCGCACTGACTGGCTCAAAGCGCAAGACTGCGCAGGGGGCGGTGTTCTCAGGCAAGGCTGGCTCCGTGGCCTTCAAGGGCGGCTTCATCCGGGACTCGCAGCGCGGCTTCGGGCGCACGATCTTCATGCGCGAGGGCAGGGCTCGCCTGCCGCTGAAAGAGGCTGAGGTGCCGATCCACGAGCGCGCCGAGCAATTCGTCGAAGATCAGATATTCACGGACATCATTGAGACTTTTTGGCACCACTTCATGAGCGACATGAAGGCGCGTGCCAAAGGATTCGGATCATGAATGCGAAGACAGAAGTGACGATCGAGCAGGTGCACAGCGCAATCGTCGAGCGCATCAAGGCGGCATTCCCTGCGCTAAAGACAGTTGAGGCGTATCGGCAGGATCGAAAATCTCTGCTCGTACCAGCATGCCTGGTTAACCTGATGGAGATGGAGGTCGAGCCGGAGGACGATCCCGGCACGGAACAGCTCGCGGTGACGGCTCACTTCGAGGCCGTGCTCGTGATCCACTTCCGGCAAGGCGACAAAAACCCGAAGCTCGAGATCCGCAAGCTGGCCGCAGCCGTGGCGCAGTTCGTGCACAAGAACCGCTGGGGGCTGCCTGTCAGTCCTGCCGAGGTCGAGGCGATCAGCGAAGACGGCTTTGATCCGGAGCTCGACCAGTTCGAGGCGTGGCGCGTCGAGTGGCGGCAAGTGCTCCATCTGGGCGAGTCGTGCTGGGACGGTGAGGGCATCGTCCCGCAGAGGATCTTCCTCGGAATCGCGCCTAACATCGGGGCGGCACATGAGCAGGACTACTTTGAGGTGACGAAGGATGAGCGACTACTTCAACGCAGAGAATGAGCGCCTGCTCGCTGGGGCGATCCGGCTGGGCGTTGTCTCAGCGCTCGATGAGGCGAATGCCCGCGTACGAGTGAAGGCCGCAGGCTATGAGACTGACTGGCTGCCGTGGCTGACCGCCAGAGCCGGGGCCACGCGCTCGTGGAGCGCCCCGAGGCCGGGCGAGCAGGTTGTTCTGCTCTGTCCCTATGGCGACCCCGCGCAGGGCGTGGTGCTGCCAGGCATCTACCAGAACGACCACCCGGCGCCCGCAGCGTCAAAGGATATCGAGGCGGTGGTGTTCCCGGACGGCACGCGGTGCGAGTACGACAGCTCCGCGAACAAGCTCCAGATTGACGTGGCAGGAGCGGCGCAGGTGATCGTCAACTGCAAACAGGCGACTCTGAACACCGAGACGGCGGCAATCAACGCATCGACCAGTGCGACGATCACGACCCCGGAAGCCAAGATCGCGGCGGCGGCAACCGAGATCACCGGCAGCCTGAAGGTCGGCAATGGCCTGACCGTGATCGGAACGTGCACGAACAACGGCGTGGACTTCGGCAGCACCCACGTCCACGGCGGCGTGGATCGCGGCACGGATCTGACAGACCCGCCACAATAAATGCCACTAAGAGACGGCCCAGCACTGCCGGGCCGATAATCCAAAGATCATGATCGGAACCAGTGCACAAAACGGCAAGCAACTCGAGGGCATCGACCACCTGCGGCAGAGCGTGCGGGACATCCTCACGACCCCGCTGGGGACGCGCGTTATGCGCCGCGAGTACGGGAGCAGGCTCTACCAGCTCGTGGACGCGCCTTTGAACAGGGCCACGATCGTGGAGCTGTACGCGGCCACAATCGAGGCTCTCGAACGCTGGGAGCCGCGAATCAAGGTCTCGCAGGTCTCGCTCGCGCGCGCGACGGCTGGCGGCGTGAGCCTGTCGATCACTGGGACTTATCTGCCGGACGGGCGCGAGATCACCCTCGACGGCATTGAGGTGCGATGAATGGCAAACGTATATGTAAATGTTGACCTCTCGCAGTTGCCGCCGCCTGCGGTTGTCGAAGAGCTCGACTATGAGCAGATTTTGGCGGCGATGCTTGCCGACCTGCAAGCGCGCGATCCGTCCTTTTCTGCGCTGGTCGAATCTGATCCGGCCTACAAGATCCTCGAGGTGGCAGCCTATCGCGAGATGCTCGTGCGCCAGCGCGTGAACGACGCAGCCAAGGCCGTGATGATTGCCTTCGCGCAGGGCGCCGACCTCGATCATCTGGGCGCAAACTACGACGTGCGGCGCCTTGTCATCACGCCCGCCGACCCGGACGCCATTCCTCCGGTCGAGGCCGTCTATGAGAGCGATGACGACTTCCGCAACAGGATCGTGCTCTCGCTCGAGGGCTACACGACCGCAGGCAGCCGAGGCTCGTACCAGTTCCACGCGCTCAGTGCCTCGGGCGACGTGAAAGACGTTGCCGTGGACTCCGACACGCCCGGCACCGTGCAGGTCGCCGTTCTCTCGCGCACTGGCACGGGCGTGGCTCCAGAAGAGACGCTCGAGGCGGTCGAGGAATCGCTCACAGGCGAGGTGCGGCGTCCGCTGTGTGATACGGTTGTCGTACAGAGCGCGACGATCGTACCCTACGCGATCACAGCAAGCCTCACGCTGTTTCCCGGCGTCGGTCAAGCCGAGGTGCTGGCGGCGGCGCAGGCGGCTGCGGAGGCTTACGCGGCAGAACAGCACCGACTGGGGCGCGACATCACGCGCTCGGGGCTGTTCGCGGCACTCCACCAAGAGGGCGTGCAGAACGTGGATTTGGCCGCTCCGGCGTCCGACATCGTGATCGCGTGGGATGAGGCTCCGAACTGCGTGGGCATTTCTCTCGAGATTGAGGGCACTGATGAGTAAGGATCTGCTTCCGTCCAGCGCATCCAGCCATGAGCGTGCGTTGTCGCTCGCGACCGCGCGGACTGGCGAGGTCGCCACGCCCCTGCGCTCTGTCTGGGACGCCGACACCTGCCCGGCTGAGCTTCTGCCGTGGCTCGCGTGGGCATTCGGAGTGGACGAATGGGATGCGGGCTGGCCAGAGGAAGCGAAACGCGAGACGATCCGCACGGCCATTCTGGTGCAGCAGCGTAAAGGCACTATCTGGTCGATCAAGCGCGCCATCTCTGCGGCAGGCTACGGCGACAGCTCGCTTGTCGAAGGCGAGGACGCGATCCCGGCAGAGCATACTGTGCCGTGGCCACAAGAGACGCACTGGGCGCTGTATGCCTTCACGCTCACTCGCCCGATCAGCAATGCTCAGGCCGCGCAGGTGCGTCGCATTCTGTCGCTGGTCGCTCCGGCGCGGTGCCATCTGGTGGCGCTCAACTTCGAGCAGGCATCTCACCTGTACAACAATCGTATTACGTATAACGGCGACTACAACCATGGGGTGGCTTAGTCATGGCATTCCTTCCTGAAACCGAAACTTACGATGAAGGCGTGTACCTCATCGAGACGACCGATCCGGTTGTCGGCGGCGTCGATGGCATCTCGAACAAGCCGCAGCGGAACCTCGCGAACCGCACGAAATACCTGAAGAAGCACGTGGACGATCTGGAGCAGCTGAAGGCTCCGCTCGACACACCGCTCTTCTCAGGCGAACCCAAAGCGCCGACGCCTGACACGGCAGACGAAACAACGAAGCTCGCCACGACGCTTTTTGTGAAGCGCCGCATTGCGCAGCAAGCGACGCCCGCAGCGCACAAGGGCTCGCGGGGCGTTGCTGAGCACGCGCTCGTGGCGCCAAACACGCTTGAGGGCGAAGGCGAAGCCGGTTTCATGTCTCCGGCAGACAAGGCGAAGCTCGACGGCATCCTTGCCGGGGCAGGTGTGATTGATGTCGAGGGAGCGCAGGGCAATGTGACCCTAGACTCGCTGGCGAGCTTCGCGCGCTCCCTTCAGGGAAACGGCTACCAGTGCTTTCCCGGCGGTCTCATGATCCAGTGGTGCACGAAAGACATCATCGTGCCGGACATCCCGGAAGGGGCTAAAAGCGCCGAAAAAGTTTTTGCTCAGGCGACGTGGCCGCTGGCCTTCAATACGCTGTTGATGGCGATGGTGTCTCACTCGGAAGTAATGCCTGCTGGATCGGATGTCACGATTGAGGCGGGCGAGATGCTTTACGGAATTCGGTCGCAATCTGTGACAACGGTTGTCGCGGCTTTCACTCGCATGGTTGGATCAAACAACGTCGCGACCAAGAGCACAGACGACAATGAAGTCACGCGCGTGCACTTCTTTGGCATTGGGAGATGGAAGTGATGAAATACGCTGCAAGCACGGGCGGGTTTTACGATCCCGCCATTCACAAGAAAATCCCTGCTGGAGCAGTGGAAATCACAGATAAAAAGTATCGGGAACTGCTCGCCGGGCAATCCGCTGGCAAGCTGATCCAGTCGGACGCTCAAGGCCGCCCTGTACTGGTCGATCCTCCCGACCCCGCGCCGACGCCAGAGCAACTGGCAGAGCTCGTCCGCACCAAGCGGAATGCACTGCTCACGGCCTGCGACTGGACATCACTGCCCGATGCTCCGCTCACCGAGGAACAGCGCGCGGCATGGCGCGCGTACCGCCAAGCGCTGCGCGACGTGACAGATCAGCCGGGCTTCCCGGCGGATGTCGTGTGGCCGACGCCTCCGGCCTGAATTCCACTATTTGAAGCACCTCCGACCTCTGGAGCAGAATCATCGAAAATCCTTTTTGAGGACTGACACATGCCTGAATCTTTCCTTCATGGCGTTGAGGTAATCGAGATCGACAGCGGCTCCCGCCCGATCGAGACTGTAGCCTCCAGCGTCATCGGTATCGTCGGCACGGCTCCCTGCGCCGATGCTGACGCCTTCCCGCTCAACACTCCCGTGCTCATCGCAGGCTCTCGCCGCGAGGCCGCCAAGCTGCTCGCTGTTCCCGGCGAGGATGACGGCACGCTCCCCGGCGCGCTGGATTCGATCTTTGACCAGGCTGGCGCCGTGGTCGTTGTCGTGCGCGTCGCAGTCGGACAGGACGACGCAGAAACGATCGCCAACGTGATCGGCGGTGTGGATAGCACGACTGGAGCCTATCAGGGCGTGCACGCTCTGCTCGCTGCCGAGTCCGTGCTGGGCGTCACGCCGCGCATCCTGCTCGCCCCCGGATTCACGCACCAGCGCCCCGCTTCCCCGACTGAGGAAGGCGCCTACACGGCCAATCCGGTCGTGGCAGAGCTGATCGGCATCGCCGAACGCCTGCGCGCCACGATCATCGCGGACGGTCCGAACACGACCGACGCCGCCGCGCTGACTTATGCAGAGGACTTCGGCTCCAGCCGCGTGTATGTGGTTGATCCGTGGGTGCTCAAGACCGACGACACGGGCGCCGTGGTGTCCGCTCCCCCGTCTCCCTGCGTCGCTGGCCTGATCGCCAAAAGCGACAACGAGCGCGGGTTCTGGTGGTCGCCGTCCAATCAGACGATCAACGGCATCGTGGGCACGACCCGCGCCGTGGACTTCGCACTCGGCGACGCAGCCTGCCGCGCGAACCTGCTCAACGCAGGGAACGTGGCGACGATCATCCGCCAGGACGGCTACCGGCTCTGGGGCAACCGCACGCTGGCATCCGATCAGAAGTGGATGTACCTCTCGGTGCGACGCACTGCCGACATCATCAACGACAGCCTGCTCCGCGCGCATCTCTGGGCGGTCGATCGCAACATCACCAAGACCTACGTCAAGGATGTGCTCGAGGGCGTGAACGCCTATCTGCGGCATCTGGTGACGATCGGCGCGATCATCGGCGGCCAGTGCTGGGCAGATCCCGAGCTCAACACTCCCGACCAGATCGCACAGGGCAAGGTGTATTTCGACTTCGATTTCTCTGCCGCCTACCCGGCTGAGCACATCACCTTCCGCTCTCATCTGGTGAACGATTATCTTGAGGAGATCTTCTGATGGCCGCTCGTGACGTAAGAAAGAACATCAACCTCTTCGTCGATGGTCGCGGATACGCAGGCCAAATCGAAGAGTTCAACCCGCCGAAGCTGACGCTCCAGACGGAGGAATTCCGTGCCGGTGGCATGGATGCCCCGATTGAGCTCACGATGGGAATGGAGAAGCTCGAGTGCGATTTTTCGCTGGTTTCCTACGACCGCGATGTGCTCTCGCTGTTCGGCGTGGCCGAAGGCGCGCAGGTTCCCTTCGTGGCCCGCGAGGCACTCGAGAGCTTCGACGGCACGGTGACGCCTGTCGTGCACACGATGCGCGGCAAGATCCGCGAAATTGATCCGGGCACCAGCAAGGCAGGCGACAAGCCGAGCCTCAAGGTGACTGTCGCACTCACCTACTACAAGCTCGAACACGGCGGCAAGGTCGTGCACGAGATCGACGTGGAAAACATGGTGCGCACCATCAACGGCACGGATGCACTCGCGGCAATTCGTGGAGCAATCGGCCTGTAGAATCTGGCCGTGTGCCAACCAACAGCCCGGCCCACACAGCCGGGCATTTTTTTAGAAGGATCAAATCATGATCGAGGGATCTGTAAGCATCGAACTGAGCCGCCCGCTCGACATCTCTGGGGCGAAGGTTTCCGTGCTCCAGATGAGGGAGCCGACCGTTGAGGATCAGCTCGTGGCTGACAAGATGGGCGGGGACAACCGGCAGACGGAAATCGTCCTGTTTGCGAACCTCTGCGGCGTCACGCCGGACGACATCAAGCACATGAGCCTGCGCGATTACCGAAAGGTCCAGCAGGCATTCATGGGTTTTATCAACTGACCAGCAACGCCGTGAGGCAGGGAGCACTAGCACTTGCCTCATACACGGGCTGGTCGGCAAAAGAGATCATGAGCATGAGCACGAGCCGCTTTATCTGGTGGCTCGAAGGACTGCCGAAAAATGGCTGACAAAAAATTCTCCGCACTAGTCACGATCGGCGGCACTGTCGCCAGTTCCTTGCTGTCTTCGATCGGGCAGACGCAGGGCAAGGTGCGCGACCTCGGCGCGGAACTGCGCGAGCTCAAAGCGCGCCAGTCAGATCTGGGGAAGGCCATGAGCCAGAACCCCGGAAGCGGCATCGAAGAAGCGACAAGGCAATACGCCGAGCTGGGGCAGCAGATCGACCGCACCCGCACCAAGATCGAGCGCCTCCGCACCGCGCAGGATCGCTTGGCGCGCGGCAAGGCCATGATGGCGAGCGGCAGCATCATGATCGGCTCGGCGATGGCAAGCGCGGCCACCCTCGGCGCCCCAGTCATGCAGGCTGCCGAATTCGAGACGGCCATGCTCGGCGTCGCCAAGCAGGTCGAGGGCGCGAGGGACGAGAACGGCAAGCTCACCGACGTGTACTACAACATGCGCGGCGAGATCCAGAAGCTCGCGCGCGAGATCCCGACCGCCACCAACGACATCGCGGACATGGTCGCGGCTGGCGCCAGAATGGGCGTGGCGCGGGATGAGCTGATCGGGTTCACGCGAACCGCCGCAATGATGAGCGCCGCATTCGAGCTCCCTGCCGGGGAACTCGCGGACCAGATGGGCAAGATCGCCGGGCTGTTCAAAATCCCGATCCCTCAGATCGGGCGGCTCGCCGACACCATCAACTACCTAGACGATAACGCGATCAGCAAGGGCGGCGACATCATCGACTTCCTGACGCGCACGGGTGGCGTCGCGGGCTCGATCAAGATCACCGGGCAGCAGATGGCCGCCCTCGGTTCGACCTTGCTGACATTGGGCGAGAAGTCCAGCACGGCATCAACAGCCACGAGCGCGATGCTCCAGAAGCTCGCCGCCGCAGACAAGGGCACCAAGAAATTCAAGCAGGCCATGAAGGACATTGGCCTCTCGGTTTCTGCGGTGCAGAAGGGGATGCAGACCGATGCGCAGGGCACGGTGCTCAAGGTGCTCGAGGCCGTCCAGAAATTGCCGAGCACCAAGCGCCTCGGCATCCTGACCGACCTCTTTGGACTGGAGCACTCCGACACCATTGCCAAGCTAGTCTCAGGCATCGGGGAGTACCGCAAGCAGATTGAATGGGCGACCAGTGACGCCTCGCGCGGCTCGATGGAAAAGGAATTCTCCGCACTGCTCCAGACGACAAACGCGCAGTGGCAGATCACGAAGAACACGATCAGCGAGCTGTCGGTTAACATCGGCAGCGTCCTCCTGCCGACCTTGAACAGCATCCTCGGCGTGATCCGGGATGTGACGACCGCGCTTGCGTCCTTCACGAAAGAGCACCCGATCCTGACCGGCGTGGTGGCAGACTTCGCGGGCGGCGCGATCGGACTGGTGGCGGCGCTCGGCGCTGCAAAACTCGCGATCGGCGCGTGCACTTATGCTGTTGGCGGCCTGACGACCGCCATGCTCGCCAATCCTGTCGGGATGATCGTGGCGGCAGTCGTTGCGCTCGGTTTCGCCGCGTATGAGGTCTACAAGCACTGGGACACCATCAAGGCGTATCTGTCCGAGACTTGGGAAACGATCAAGAAGAACGTCGGCGCGGCATGGGACTCGATCACGTCCGGCGTGACCGTTGTCGTGGATAAGGTCAAGGGCGCATGGGACGGCTTCAAGACGTGGTTCTCGTCCCTCTGGGACAGCATCGTCGCAAGCGTCCTCGAGAAGATCCAGCCCGTTATTGACTTCGTGCGCGATCCCATCGGCACGATCAAGACCGGAGTCGGCAACTTAGTCGGCGGCGCGGTTGACAAGCTGCGCAGCCTGCCCGGCTTCGGGAACATGCCGCCGCGCAAGCCCGCCGAGACGAGGCAGGCAGCCGCAGAGCGGAACGCCGCAGCCGTGCCAGCGCTGCCGGGACTCGCGAGCCGGTATGGCACGACCAACAACACTCAGAACATCAACGTCAACGTGCAGCAGCAGCCGGGACAGTCCGCGAGCGAGCTGGCCGACGCGATCGTGCGCCGGATGCAGAACGATCAGCGCCGACGCTCTGGGGCGCTCATGTTCGACCCGGCTGCGGGCTAGGAGGTTTTTATGCTTGAATACATCTTCGGGCGGCCTGTGATGATGCAGCTCGGCCCGTTCCAGTTCGGCATCTCGACCGCCGCGTACCAAGAGCTCACGCGCTCGACCGAGTGGCGCTGGGCGTCGCAGGATCGCTACCTGAGCACGCCTGTCAACCAGTACACGGGCAAGGGCGCGGACACGATGACGCTGCCGGGCGTGATCTATCCCGAGTATCGCGGAGGCTTCGGGCAGGTGGACGCGATGCGCGACGCAGCCGAGAAGCACGAGCCGCTCACGCTCATCGCAGGGGACGGCTCTGCTCTGGGGCAGTGGATCATCACGCGCGTGGAGGAGAAGCAATCGACCTTCGCAAGCGAGGGCAAGCCGCGCCGGATCGAGTTCACGCTCAACCTGCGACACTGCGAGGAGTCCAGGCAGAAGGCATCCGCGCTCGACGCTGTTGCAAGTGCCGCGTCCGGATCTGTCTCGATCCCGAGCCAGGCGACCGGGGCCGTGGCGCAGGTGAAGGGGCTCGCGTCCTCTGTGTCGTCCGCAGTGAAGTCCGTGACCGGCACGCTCCAGAGTGCGGCCAGCACGGCGCAGACGGCCCTCGCGCCCTATGTCGCGATCGCCAAGGATGTGCAGGGCGGGATCACTCGCGCGGTCGAGGTCGCTGCGGACATGAAGGCCGAGGCGAACCGGGCGCTCGCGGTGATGGGCGTCCGGCCACTCGAGGCGACCGCGCTCAGCTCCGCGCGGGCGATGGTGAACAGGGCAGGGACGTGCCTCACGCGCGTGAACAGCGCGAGCACCCTGCTGCGTGGCGCGGCTGACCGTCTGGGGCAGGACGCTCCGGCGCAGGCCGTGGCAGCCGTCCAGAAGGCCGAGGCGGCAGTGCAAAAGGTCGGCGCAATCTGCCGCGAGACTTACGCAAAGGCGACCAAGATCACGGAGGCATCATGAGCACGATCTACAAGACGAAAGAGGGGGACGTTCTCGATGCGGTGGCTTTTAAGTTTTATGGCTCGACTGATCACCGGGTGGTCGAGCAGATTCTCGAAGCAAACAGGGGGCTCGCGGACTACGGCGAAGAGCTCCCGGCTGGCCTTGAAGTCGTGCTGCCCGAAATCGAGACGCCCGCGCAGAAGGAAGGGGTGCGCTTATGGTCGTAAATGACTTTCGGCTGATCGCCAACAGCGCGGACATCACCGCGATCATTCGCGAGCGCCTGGTGTCCCTCCGGTGCTCGGACTCTGCCGGGTTCGATAGTGACTCCATTGAGATCGTCCTCGCAGACCACGACCCCGATCATCCGATCGAACTGCCGCCTACTGGCGCGGAGCTGGAGCTCTTCCTCGGGACAGGCTCCACGGCGCAACGGATGGGCCTGTACGTTGTCGATGAGGTCGAGCTGGCAGGATGGCCCGGCACTCTCACGATCCGGGCCAAGGCGGCCCCATTTGAGGAATCTAAGCAGGGCAAGAGCCAGCTCCAGACGCAGAAGACCCGCACGTGGACGGCTGGCACGAAACTCGTGGATGTGGTGCGCAAGATCGCCGCAGAGCACAGCCTAACGCCTGTCATCGCGTCCTCGCTCAACAAGATCACGCTGCCGATGATGGCTCAGACCGATGAGTCTGATATCTCGTTCCTCACGCGCGTGGCCCGCCGATACGATGCTGTGTGCAAGCCTGCGGACGGCAAGCTGATCCTGACCCGCCACGGCGAGGGCAAGACCGCATCGGGCGCCGAGATCCCGGCAGTGACGATCCGGGCGCAGGACGTGACCACATTCTCCTGCACGACCTCGAGGCGCGAGGACTCCGGCACGGTGGTGGCCTACTGGCACGAGACGAAGGCAGGCAAGCGCAACGAGGTTAAGGTCGGCTCGGGCGAGCCAGTGAAGCGCCTGAAGATGTACTTTCCGTCCCAGCAGACGGCCCTCGATGCCGCGACCTCAGAGCTGCGCCGCCGGGAGCGCGGGGGCACTCGTTTGTCCATCCGGATGCCCGGCAATCCGGCGGTGTTCGCCGAGGCCCCCATCGCCCTCGAGGGCTTCCGGGACGGTGTGGATGAGCGCTGGATCTGCTCGCGAGTGGAGCACACGCTCGACGCTGGCGGGTTCGTCACCAGCATCGAGGCAGAGCAGCCGAACGCCGAGGACGCGCCGAACGTAGAAACCGCAGTCACATAGCAGTCACAAAAAGCCAGCACCACGAAAGTGCAACGAAAAATCCCCCGCAAGCTACTGGAATCGCGGGGGGTTTTCGTTTTCGGTGGAGACATGCGCAAAGAGCGCTGGTGATGCGCCCCCAGCGCCGCTCCGCCATGCCCCCCCAGGCGAGGCGGGAGAGGCGGATGGCGGCGAAGAGCTTCAGGTCGAGGTCCTGCTGCCACATCGTGTCGGTGACGGAGGGGAAGGGGGCGCGCTGGCTGGTGCCGGCGTTGTTGACCAGGATGTCGATCCGCCCGAGCGCCGCGCCGGCCTCGCGGAAGGCGGCCTCGCAGCCCTCGGCGGTCGCGATATCGGCCTGGACCGGCACGGCCCCGGTGGCCGAGGCCGCCTGGCGCAGGGCGGCCTCCCCCCGCGCCACGATGGCGACCCTGGCGCCGGCCTCGGTGAAGGCGCGCGCCATGGCGAGGCCGAGGCCTTTGGAGCCGCCGGTGATCAGGGCGGTGCGGTTCTCGAGGGAAAGCTGCATGGGTTGTCCTTCGGGGCTGGAGAATGATGCGGCCGGCCCCCGGTAAAGATCAGTGCCATGCCGGGCTGGCGACACTGATCTTTACCGGGATCGGCGGCCAGCGCCCGCCCGGGCGCCGGCTGATCTTTATCGGGTGTGCGGGTCTGGCCGCCCTGGCTGATCTTTGTCGGGGCCGCCGGCCGCCAGGCGCGGCGCGCCCTTCACGCCGCCCGCCGCGTGCAGGCGTGGCGCGACAGGCGGGCGGGAGGGCTTGAGGACGAGGCCGTTCGGCCCCTCCGTGACCTGCGCCTCGGGGTAGACGCCCATGGCCAGTTGCAGCACACCCCGAAAATGGGCGCGGAAATGGTCCTGGCGGGCCACCGCGCGCCCGAACTGCTGGTGCAGCGCGCGCCAGGAGACAGGCGTGTCCTCCTTCAGCGCGTGAAGCCGGTAGGCCAGCCAGCAATAGACATCCAGCGCCATGCTGTTATTGGCGATCTGCCGGACTGCCGCTTCCTCGACCGGCACGGGATGCGTCCGCAGCTGGTCGTAGAAGCTCTGGGACAGCGTCGCGGTCTCGATGAACAGCGATCCCTGGCCATTCGGCGCCTCATCCTCGGCATCCACGAACATGGAGGTGTCGAGGATATTCTGGTTCACCAGCCCGGTGCGGCCGCCCTGGCGGATCTGGAAGGACATGCGGCAGCGGGAAATGCGCTCCGCCTGGTCCCGCACCACCTGCATCGCCTTGCCGCCGATCGGGATTTCCAGCCGCCGCAGCCAGGCATGCAGCGTCCGCCCCAGCTCCACCTCCCGGCTGCTCGTCCGCAGGGCCTCGGATTGCAGGTAGAGCAGGATCAGCCGCGCGCGCGAGCCATAGGGGACGCCCACCGGCACCGGCAGGCCGTCGGCCGAGGGACGGTGTCCCGGGGAGACGACCAGCGTCACCCGGTCCGTCTGCACCTGCCAGGCCTGTTCATCGGGCAGCCGGCGGTGGGGCAGGGCGCTTTGTGCCCAGCCGCTGTAGAGATAGCCGATCTCGGTATCCTCGGAGGCCAGGTATCCGGCTGCGGCTTCCACCACGTCGCGCGGCAATTCGCTGCGGAGTGCGGCTTCCTTGCCATGCTCCCGGATGAGACGATGAACTTCGCCCATAGCAGCCCGCCTGTCCTGTGCGGCCGCCGGTTCCGCGACCTGTTCCGGAACCTGCCCGATTGGCGGCGCCATCGCAGCCTGATCTCTGTCGGGCCTTGCTAGAAGGCTATTAGCATCTTGATACTATGACCCCGGCAAAGATCAGGGGAATATCATTAACCCGCTGATTTCATTTACCGTCCCCCTCCCGCCATTCTCCGGAAGAGATCAGCCGCCTCCCGGTAAAGATCAGCCTCCCTGTGGATGGGGGCAGGACCGGGAGCGGCGGCGGCGCTTGCCGGGACTCGGCGGCACCGGCGGCAACCGCATCCCGACAAAGATCAGCGCCGCCGGGAGGGCGCAGGCGATATCCGCGCCTTCGCCAACCGGAACAGGTCAGCCATCGCGGCACCTCCAGCCACCATCGGTCCAGCGGGATCAAGGCGCGGACAACGGCCCAGGCACCCTGAGCCAGAGGCCGTTATGAACCTGCGGCCTGCCTGAGCATGATGCATGCGAAGGCGACGACCCAGGCCGGCAAGAGTGCTGCCGTAACGCATTGGGGCACCCATGTCGGAAAAGGCACGACCAGCGCCCGTTCGCCGCCGGAAATGCCAGAAGGGCAGGGCTTGCAGGCACTCATGGCCCGCAGCCCGATCGTTGCCAGCTGAGAGGTCCGTAACAACCTCCGGCCTGCAGAACCTTGAACTGACGCTTGCGCGTGAGCGCTGCCGAAGCGGGCAAGACCTCAGGACAAGGCCCAACGCAGGATCCGCTGCGCGGCAGCATTCACATAGAGGGCGCCGACCGAGATTGCGCAGCCTATGGAAATGTCAATCAGGCGGTCTGCCGGGGCGTGCGAAGGATGGCCTGAGAGATGAGCAACCAACTGCAGCAGCAAGACGATGAAGACAGCCATGGCGGCGAAACCGAGCGAACCTCTTCGCTGCTGCACCGGCCAGCGGATGATCGCGGCAACCGTCATTCCAAAGAAAAGGGCGGAAGGTGATTCAAAGAGCGCTCCATAGATCCAGGCCACAGCCACGCCGAGCAGCGTCCCGGTGAACAGGTTCCTCGCCGTTCGCCGGCTTGCCTCTGCATCAGCGTGAAGGACAAGGATCACGGCAAGGATAGACCAGTTGAGGTGCTCGAGCCCCAGCGATCTTGCGAGGAGGTAGGACCCGGCGACCGTAAGCCCGGTAATGGAAGCGAACACCAGGCGCTCTGCCTGCTTCTCTCTCAGGGCGGCGGTGATTTGCTCGAGCTTCGGGCCAGCCGCGGGGCGCCATATTCCTGTTGCGGCATCCCAGGACACCGAAAGCACCCAGCCAAAGAGCGCGCATCCGCCGACCACGGTTATGTCGAACATATGCACAGGGGAATAGAGAGCGGCGATGGTGACGGCCAAGCAAAGGAAACGCGAGGCCGTGGCGACGCTGGGGTGAATCCCTTCGCCAATACCATACAACATGGCGGTGCCGCCGAGCGCGAGGGCCGTCAGCTCCGGGCTTCCATTCGCCAGCGTGCCGATGCCGGCGCCCGCGAGCACTATGAGGGCGGAAGCAATGAAGTTCGGCACGCGTTCAAGCGCTGTGCCCCCGGTGTCAAGCATGTAGCTCAGAATGCAGGTTAGAATGGCATAGGCGATCCAGCCACTGGCCCCGAGCGTGAGCCCTACGACAATGGGCGCCATCAGAGCGAGGGTAAAGCGGACAGACCTTCCGAGCATGCCGTCTCCATGCCAGAACGTCAGCGGCGGGTCGGGCGGAAGCGATGTCGTCCCTGTTTGCTTCTCGCTCAGAACAGCCTCCACTCTCGTCGGCTCGCTGCGGTCGATTACGCCGCCGCCGCCGCTGTAAGTCTTAGCACGCGAGCACAGGTAGCGCGCGTTGAACTAAGTGTATGAAGTCCATGTTTGCCGGGGCAGATGTAAAGAGGCCAGGCCGATCCATCCGGATCAGAAGGATGAGACTGCACCTTGCCGCGCCGCAATGCATCTTGAGACCGTAGGAAACTTCGCAGATCTCCACGGGAACCATAAGGTGTGCAGTTAGATACTTCTGGCTGCCGTGGTGCTGTCGCCTGGCAATCCGGCTTCCTGGTTCAGGTGTTACAGAAGGCCGTTTTCTTCACGGGTAAGATCAGGGATGTACTTTCTGCCTGAGGTGTCCTTCCGATGTCAGGAAAATCCCCGGCGGCGTTATCCAGCGCTGCACGGCCGTAGCAGAGGATCAGCTTCGATCAGATGCATGACAGTCTGATGGATCCTTGTCGTTGCCATCTGGAAGAAAGGAGAATCCTTGCCAAAGACTCTCCGGGCACGCAGAGGTGTGGCGTGACAGTCGCCCATGCCGACGGACAACAGGCCAAATTTCCTCAAGCCAGGGCTTCCTTCTTTATCCATGAAATGTGCGGCGGCATGAGAACCAGCCAGCCATGACACTTACGAAAAAGAAACAATTTATAGTTACCGCTATCAGAATGAATCTCTTGGCGCGTTCATCCATACAGATTTATATGTCGTCCAGGACGTTTACCTAAAAGGAGATTGTTCCGCAGCACCAAAAGATTCGGCAGAGGCTCTCCGGAGCGATGATGCAAGCTCGGAGCAGGCAGGTAGCACAGCTGCGTTTCTAATAAGTAAAGTCTCCGAAATCGATCGGGCACATGCTGAACGGTTGCCGCTGGTCAGCAGGCCATGAGGAGGTCGCTAATGCATTTTACACCGCGAGAAATCGATAAGCTCATGATCTACATGGTCGCCCTTATCGCGCAGAAGCGCAAGGATGCGGGGCTGAAGCTCAACCATCCGGAAACGGTATCGCTCATCTCGGCTGCCGCGCTCGACGGTGCGCGTGCCGGCAAGACCGTTGAGGAGGTCATGGAACTGGCTGGGAAGGCGCTCACGCGAAACGACGTCATGGAAGGCGTCGCGGAAATGATCCCGTATGTCCAGCTGGAGGCCGTGTTCACCGACGGCAGCCGCCTCGTCACTGTCCACAATCCCGTCAAGTAGCGGCGATCGAAGGAATCATCATGAGCAAGGACCAGAACAAGCGGCCACCAGAAGCTTCCGTGCCTGACAAGGGCGGCAGAAAGGCCCCGGTTGGCGGACTCGTCCTCGGTGACGGTGACATTGAGATCAATGCCGGCTATCCAACGACCACGCTGAAGGTCCGGAATACCGGCGACCGGCCAGTTCAGGTCGGCTCCCATTTCCATTTCTTCGAGGTGAACTCGTCCCTCGAATTCGATCGCCAGCAGGCCTTTGGCAAGCGGCTCAATATTCCCGCGACTACCGCTCTGCGCTTTGAGCCGGGCGATGAAAAGGAAGTTGTGCTCGTTCCCTATCAAGGCAAGCAGCGCGTGTTTGGCTTCAACGGCCTCGTCAATGGCTGGGCCGGTGACGAAAGCTACAATGATTACCGGCCACGCCTGACGGACGCTCTCGAGAAGGCGAAGCGCTACGGCTTCAAGAGCAAGTCGTGATGAGCCGCAACAATCAGGGAACGGGGATCTGAAATGGCCAAGCTCTCAAGGCAGCAATACTCGGATCTGTATGGTCCCACGACCGGCGATAAGATTCGTCTTGGTGACACCGACCTCTATGTGGAGATCGAGCAAGATCTCCGTGTCTATGGTGAGGAGGCTGTCTATGGCGGCGGTAAGACGCTGCGCGACGGGATGGGGTTTGACAATGAACTCACCAGCGCCGCCGGCTCACCCGATCTTATCATAACCAGTGTCACCATCATCGATGCCAAGCTCGGTATCATCAAGGCCGATGTCGGCATCAAAAACGGTCTGATCTGCGGCATTGGGAAGGCAGGCAACCCCTCGGTCATGACGGGGGTGACGAATGGCCTCGCGCTCGGGCCTGGTGTCGACGCCATATCAGGTGAGCATCTTATCCTGACGGCGGGTGGCATTGATGCACATGTCCACTTCATCTCGCCGCAGCAGGCCCAGGCCGCTTTGTCCAACGGCGTCACGACGCTGCTGGGCGGCGGCGTCGGTCCCACCGACGGCACCAACGGCACCACCATCACGCCGGGCACATGGAACATCGAGCAGATGCTGCGCTCGTTCGATGGCTGGCCAGTGAATGCAGGTGTGCTTGGCAAAGGAAACTCCTCCTCGCCTGTCCCGGTGGAAGAGCAGATCTTTGCCGGGGCGATGGGTCTCAAGATCCACGAGGACTGGGGCAGCACGCCAGCCGCCATCCGCTCGACGCTCACAGTCGCCGACATTCATGACGTCCAGGTCTGTATCCATACCGATACCCTGAATGAGTCAGGCTTCGTCGAGAACACTATCGCGGCGTTTGAAGGCCGCACGATCCACACCTACCATACCGAAGGTGCGGGCGGTGGCCATGCGCCAGACATCATCCGCGTCGCGGGTCTGTCGAACGTTATCCCCAGCTCGACCAATCCAACTCTTCCCTTCGGCATCAATTCCCAGGCCGAATTGTTCGACATGACAATGATTTGTCACAATTTGAGCCCGAAGATCCCCACCGACGTCGCCTTTGCCGAGAGCCGCGTTCGTGTCGAGACGATTGCCGCGGAGAATGTCCTGCATGACCTGGGAGCGATCTCCATCATCTCCAGCGACAGCCAGGCGATGGGACGGGTTGGTGAGAACTGGACCCGCGTTGTCCAGCTTGCCGACCTCATGAAGCAGCGTCGTGGCGCCTATCCGGGCGACACCTCTGATAACGACAATCAACGTGTCCTTCGCTTCGCCGCGAAGATTACCATCAACCCGGCCATCGCGATGGGCGTGTCGCATGTGATCGGCTCGGTGGAAGTCGGCAAGATGGCGGATCTCGTCCTCTGGGAGCCGGCCTTCTTTGGCGCCAAGCCGAAGATGGTAATAAAAGGCGGGATGATCTCCTGGGCATTGATGGGTGACCCGAATGCGTCCCTGCCCACACCGCAGCCGGTGATCTATCGTCCGATGTTCGGCGCAATGGGCTCAGCATTGCCCAGGACCCGGATGACCTTTACCTCACATGCGGCTTTCGAGCACGGCATTGTGGACCGCTACGAACTGAAATCGCAGGTGGTGCCGGTCTACGGCACGCGCACTCTTACAAAGAGTTCGATGATCCGCAACTCCGCCCTGCCAAAGATCGAGGTCAATCCCGAAACATTTGCCGTCATGGTTGATGGCACGCATGCCACGATCGAACCGGCCAAGCGTCTTCCTCTCGCTCAGCTTCATTTCTTCAGCTGAATATCCAGATAAACTTCGACTGGTGATGCGTTTTCACACAACATTCCAGCGGTCCTCAGGTGATGGAAGCAATCGATATCCTGTGGGTCGGACTAGGAGGCGGTATCGGATCGCTGCTGCGCTGGCAGATCGGTCGGGTTATCGACAAACGCATCACCACGCCGTTCAAGTTCGGCACCTTCTTTATCAATGTATCAGGCGCCTTCATCATCGCGTACATTTCCACGATGCTCGCATTGGGGTGGGAGCATCGCTATGGCAGCGTGATCTCCTCCCTTGTGCTGACAGGTGTGCTTGGTGGCTATACCACGTTCAGCACCATGCAACTCGACGCGGTACAGATGACAACCGCACACCGCCATGGGCTCGCGGTCATCTATCTCGTGACCTCCGTGTGCGCCGGCCTTTTGGCTGCCGCGGCAGGCGTGGCCCTCGCAAGAACATAGGAGGCGTCATTGTGGCAGTCAGCAGCAATCGTCTTTGCGGGCGGCGGGCTTGGCGCGATTGCCCGCGAGCTCTTCATGCTCATGCTGGGACGCTACAGCACGGCCTTTCCAGTCGATATCTTCATGGCGAATATCCTTGCCTCCTTTCTTCTGGGGATGGTTTTCGGACTTCATCGGGCACGCCGCGCGTCGGACAGTGCCAATCTGCTGATCGCGACAGGCTTCTGCGGTGGGATGTCCACATTCTCGAGCTTCGTGTTCGGGGCCTTTTCAGAGATGACCACGCCTGGTCGGCTTTTCCTGTCGATCCTCTACATCATCGCCAGTCTCGTCGTCGGCTACGGCGCCGCATGGATCGGCCTTCGCAGCGTGACGCGGAAGCGCCCTTCCTGAAGCCGATGTTCTGGAGGAACATATGATTCTTGTTGAGAGAACGCTCGGCAACCTCCGTGATTCTGTATGGCAGGAACGGGCGAAGTCTGCCGATGTCGACCTTCTGGTGCTCGAACAATGGGAAGCTCCCAAGAGCCGCCTGCGCAAGGAAAGTAAGGGTGGTGTGGAACTTGCCATCTCGCTGCCGCGATCCGAACATCTACATGATGGCGATGTGCTGTATTACGACGAGGCCGCGAAGGTTATCGTCGCTGCGCGGATTTCGCTGAAAGATGTCCTGGTGATCGAGCTCGAAGACATCGGGAAGCTGACACCGGATGAGATCCTGCGCGTCAGCTTTGAACTTGGCCATGGTCTCGGCAATCAGCACTGGCCGGCGGTGATCAAGGGAACGACCGTCTATGTTCCGCTTTCGGTGGACCAGAAGGTAATGGCCTCGGTCATGCGGACCCATGCTTTCGAACATGTAAGAACCCGCTTTGCGCCGGGTGCGGAGATCGCGGCCAAGCTGGACGCGCGGGAAGTGAGGTTGCTCTTTGCCGGAGCCGACGCGACGCCGCATCACCATCATGGCACCGGTGCGTCAGGTCATGCAGATGGCGGAGACCACCATCACGCAAACGAGCACGATGGCCATCATGACCATTCCCACGGCCACGCACATTCTTCGGTGAAATGATGGACGAGGGAGGCATGGGAAGGCACGGCATTCCATCGGGCATGGTGCATCTGGCGCGCCTGCTTCAGTTCTCGGACTCGACCTTGCCGATAGGATCTTTCGCTTTCTCAAATGGCCTTGAATCGGCGTTGCAGACACGTATCGTCACCGACCCGGAAAGCCTCTTGGACTATGTTACCCTCATCCTGCGCCAGACGGCGCGGATGGATGGGATTGCCTTGCTCCATGCTCATCGTTCTGCGCGCTCCGGCCGTTATGACGAGGTCCTCCAGGCCGATGGCGAGCTTTACTGCCGGCGCGTGGGTGAGGAGCAACAACTGATGCTCACCCGTGTCGGCAAGAAGTTCGCCGAGTTGGTGCTGAGCATCTTACCATCGCCGACGCTCGGACGCTGGCTCACCGACATCAAAGCTGGCGCAACGCCGGGCTGCCTTCCGGTCGGCCAGGGAGTCGCCCTGGCCCATATGGGCGTCGACGAGGTTGAGGCCTTCGTCATGCACCAATACGGCATCGCCTCCATGATCCTGAGCGCCGCGCTGCGGTTGATGCGGATCGACCATGTCGGCACGCAACGGATCCTCTTCGCAGCCCAGGCGCGTGTCGAAGGAGATTACCTGGCGGTGCGCGACCTTTCGCTTGATGAAATGGCGTCCTTTTCGCCGGTCTTCGATGTCCTCGTCGCACACCATACGACTACCCATGTCCGCCTGTTCATGAACTGAACAGGGCACCGGCAAAGGAAGCGGCCCATGAAAAAGATCACGCGCATCGGTATTGGCGGCCCGGTCGGCTCCGGTAAGACCGCCGTCATTGAGGCCATAACGCCACGGCTCATCGAGCTTGGAATCAAACCCTTGATCATCACCAATGACGTGGTGACGACGGAGGATGCCAAACAGGTTCGCCGCACCCTGAACGGCATCCTGATCGAGGAGAAGATCGTCGGGGTCGAGACAGGTGCCTGCCCGCATACCGCTGTTCGTGAGGACCCCTCAATGAACATCGCGGCGGTCGAGGAACTCGAGAGCAAGTATCCGGACAGCGACCTGATTCTGATCGAGTCCGGGGGCGATAACCTCACCTTGACCTTTAGCCCTGCTCTGGCGGATTTCTATATCTATGTGATCGATGTCGCGGCAGGGGACAAGATCCCGCGCAAGAACGGTGCCGGGGTTTGCCAGTCCGATATTCTCGTTATCAACAAGAAGGATCTCGCTCCTTATGTCGGCGCGAGCCTGGAGGTCATGGAGCGGGATTCGAAGCTGATGCGCGGGACGAAGCCGTTCATCTTCACGAATTGCAAGACCGGGGAAGGTATAGACGAGCTGATCCGCCTTATATTGGACATGGCGCTTTTCGACGTGAAGGTGAAGTCATCCGTGGCAGCGGGTGCCTGACACCATGGCGCTACACGAGCAACTCGATCTCCTCGACGCCGCGCGCGAATTGCGCGGCTTCAAATCCGAGCCGGCGCAGATGCGCGCCGCAGCGCCCGGAAAGGTCGGAGAGCTCCGCCTTGGCTTCTGCCTGCGTGACGGACGTTCTGTCCTGCATGACCTCTATCGCGTGACGCCGCTGCTCGTGCAGCAGGCGCTCTACTGGGATGAGGCGATGCCGGAGCTGCCGATCTGCTCGATCATATCGGTCGGCGGCGGCATTCTCCAGGGCGACCGCTACAAGATCGACATCCATCTCGGCGAGGGAGCCTGCGCTCATGTCACCTCGCAAAGCGCCAATCGTGTCCATCGGATGGACGCGAACTACGCCTCCCAGCATCAGACCGTAACGCTGGAGAGCGGGGCCTATCTCGAGTATCTGCCGGACTTCACCATCGCCTATCGTGGCTCGCGCTTCATCAACCGCACCGACATCGTTCTCGCGGAAGACGCCACCCTGCTATACGGGGAAATGATGCTGGCCGGGCGCAAGCATCATCACGCGGATGAACGCTTCGGCCTCGATCTCCTCTCCATCTCGGTCACGGTCCGCCGGCCCGACGGCCGTAAGCTCTTTGCCGAGAAGATCCTGATCGAGAAGGACGATCCGACGGTGGATTATCCGGCCGTGATGCGGGGCTACGACGCCTTCGCCAACATCATGTGCCTGACGCCGCCGGCGATCGCCAGCCGCATCAAGGAGCGGTTCGAGACCCAGTTCCCGTTCGAAGCGCCGCGGGCGATCGCGGGTGTCTGCCGTCTGCCCAACGACGCCGGACTCATGCTGCGGGCAGTGGGCATGGAAACCTATGACCTGCGGAAGGAAGTGCGTCGTTTCTGGCGCATCGTCCGTGAGGAAGCGCGTGGAAGAACCTTGCCGGATGAGTTCCTGTGGCGCTGAACCGTGGAGGCATGCATGTCCAAGGAAAAGCCAAATTTTGTGGTGGAGGCGCTGCGCGGCACGAGCCAGGTCTTCTTCATGGAGAACGCCCTGACCGGGGTGCTGTTCTTCGTGGCGATGGCCTACGCCTCCTACGCATCAGGCGTATGGGCGACGACCATCGGCGCGGCTGTCGGGGTCGTGGTGGCCACTCTCACCGCCAGGCTCTTGGAGTGTACCGATGACGCGATCCGGTCCGGCCTCTACGGTTTCAACGGCGTGCTTGTCGGCGCTGCATTGCCGACCTTCATCGCCGCCTCGCCTGAGCTTTGGGTTCTTGTTGTTGTGGGCTCGGCGGCCAGTACCGTCGTCACCGCCGCCTTCAGCGCGACACTGACGTCCAGATGGGAGATCCCCGGTTCGACCGGCCCCTTCGTCCTCACCGGCTGGTTGCTGCTGGCAGGCGCCTATTCCTTCGGTGGGCTCCGGGTCACCGGAGACTCGCCGAGGCTCGCCAGTGACTATGTGCAGGGTCTTTCCTCCATGCCGGCGCCGATCGAGCTCATGGAGATCTTCTTCCGCAACATCGGCCAGGTTTATCTCCTTGGCAGCTGGATCAGCGGCGTCATCATCCTTCTCGGTGTCTTCATAGCCTCGGTGCGAGCGGGTTTTGCCGCGGCCGCAGGGTCGATCATTGCCATGGTCGTGGCGATCGGCATGGGCGCCAATCCGTCGGCGGTGAGCCAGGGACTCTACGGCTTCAGTCCGGTCCTGACCGCGATGGCGGTCGGTGTCATCTTCCTGCAGCCGACGACGAAGGTTCTCATCTATGCGCTGCTGGCGACGGTGGTGACCGTGTTCGTTCAAGGCGCATTCGATGTCATCATGGCGCCCATGGGCCTGCCATCCTTCACGGCCCCCTATGTGCTGACGATGTACCTGTTCATTGCTCCGAAGAAGAACCTGGCTCCGCACCCGCACGAGACCGTTGCTACCCACCTGGTGCTTCATCCAGCCCATGTGGCGACGGTCCGGGGAACAGCGCGCCCTGCCGCGTGATAAAGGGCTTCCGGAACGGGGTCGGGGCCGCCGGCCGCCCCGTTCAGGGCTGGCGGGACGTGCCTCGCATCGGGTCCGCCAGCCCTGGCTTGTCTGAACGATAGCCGTTCCTGTCAACTCGGATCCGGTTGCGGTGGCACCGGCGCATGATGAGAGAGAAGCCATGCAAACTATCAATGCAGGCGACACCGCCTTCATCCTCCTGTGCACGGCGCTCGTGTGCATGATGACCCCGGCACTGGCCTTGTTCTACGGTGGCCTTGTGAAGCAGCGAGACATGCTGTCGATCATGATCCAGAACTTCGTCTGTATAGGCGTGGTCGGGCTGATCTGGGTGTTCGGCGGCTTCAGCCTGGTCTTCGGGCCTGACATCGGCGGCGTCATCGGCAGCATCGTGCCCTATTTCGGCATGTACCATGTTGGCATCGACCCGCATCCATCCATCGCGCCGAACATCCCCTTCATCATGGTATTCGCCTATCAGATGATGTTCGCCATCATCACGCCGGCACTGATGACGGGCGCATTCGTCGGAAGGTTTCGCTTCGGCGCATATCTGATCTTCATCGCCGCCTGGACCATCCTGATCTACCTGCCGGCCGCACATTGGATCTGGGGCGGCGGCTTCCTGGCCAGTCTCGGCGTTGTCGATTTTGCCGGTGGCATCGTGATCCACACGACGGCGGGCTTCTCCGCCCTCACGACGGCGGCCTTTCTCGGCAAGCGCAAGCTCGCCCCGGGCGAGAGCGAGTCCGCGCCAGCCAGCCTGCCACTGGTCGCTCTGGGCGCGGGCCTGCTGTGGTTCGGGTGGTTCGGCTTCAATGCCGGCGGTGCTTACGCCGCCGATGCGCTGGCGGCCTATGCCTTCACCAACACCATGCTGGCGGGCTCCATCGCCATGCTCGTCTGGATGTTCTGGGAATGGCGGGAGAGCGGCCGTCCGTCCTTCTCCGGTGTGCTGGTCGGCGCCGTGGCCGGCCTCGCCACCATTACCCCGGCCTCGGGTTATGTCGAACCCATGGCCGCGCTTGTCATCGGCGCGGTCGGCGCGACCGTCTGCTACTACGCCAAATACGTCCAGAGGGCGCTGCGGATTGATGATTCCCTGGAAGTCTGGAGGGCGCATGGCGTCGGTGGCATGACAGGGGCGATACTGATCGGCGTCCTTGCCAGCTCGCACATCAACCAGGTGTCGGCGGGCGCTCACCAGCTGGGCATCCAGATCCTCGCTGTGGCCATCGTCGCGGCCTACTCCTGCGTCATCACCTACGTCCTCCTGAAGGTGCTGGACGCGATGAATGTGCTTCGTGTGCCCGAGGAGATTCAGGAACGGGGCCTCGACGCCCCCCTCTACGGCGAGCACGCTTACAACCTCTGGAACATGGATCACGACGAGACGAAGTGAGTTGAAGGTGGCAAACCTGCCTTCACCGCCGGCGCCGCCTGTCCGCCCGCGCCGGCGGTGGATGGGCTCCCGCGCAGGGTTTCCTGTGCCGTCGCGCCCCTGTCTGCGGGTCGTCGGCGAATGGAGCTGACGCTCGCCATATTCTTCCTGGTCTACGTGGCCATGGGCGTGGGCCATCTGCCGGGCTTTCGCCTCCACAGGACCGGGGCGGCTTTGGTCGGCGCGATGCTGCTGATAGCGCTGGGCAGGATTTCGCCAGCGGCCGCCTGGGGGGCGATCGACTACAATGTCATCGGCCTCCTGTTCGGGCTCATGATCGTGTCCTCCGCATTCGGTGTCGCCGGCTTCTACGACTGGACGGCAAGGAAGGTCGGCGCGGTGAAGGTGGGGCCGAAGGCACTGCTCGCCATCTTCATCGCGGTTTCCGGCATCTTGTCGGCGGTGCTCACCAATGATGTGGTCTCTGCCGCCATGACGGGGGTCTTGTGCGCGATATGCCTGGCGCGGCGCCTCAATCCCATTCCATTCCTGCTGGGCTTCTGTTTCGCCGCCAATGTCGGATCGGCTGCGACCCTGATCGGCAGTCCCAAGAGCATGATCGTGGCCGAGACTCTGGAAGTCTCCTTCACAGGATTCACGGCCCTCACCGCACCCCCTTCGATCCTTGGCCTTGTTCTGGCCTGGCTTGTGCTGGTCATCATCTATCGCGGCAAGTGGAGCCTTCCGGCGGCCCCGCCGAAAGCCGCCGTGGATACCGCCGTCGTCCCGGTCGCGCTGGACCGGACCGAGACCATCAAAGCCGCCATTGTCGTTGCCGCCGTGATCATGGCTTTCGTGTTCACGGACTGGCCGCGCATGCTGATCGCGCTTCTGGCCGCAAGCTTTCTGCTCGTCAGCCGCCGTGTTGATTCGGACAAGGTCCTCGGGGCGGTCGACGGTTCCCTGCTGCTGCTGCTGATCGGCCTTTTCATCGTCAACGCCGCGCTGGGCGCCACCGGCCTGCCGGAGAAGCTGGTGAACTGGGTGGCCTCGGCCGGGCTCGATCTGCACGACCCCGTGGCTGTGCTCGTCGTCATCGCCGTGCTCTGCAACATCGTTGGGGCGACGCCCGCCGTGATGCTGGCACTGCCCTTTCTCTCCGGCGGGGAGAATCCCGAGCTCCTTGGCGCGGCCGTTGCGTTGGGTGCGAGCTTTTCCGCCAACGCTCTGCTCTTCGGCAGCCTTGCAGGGATCATTGTCGCGGAGGAGGGGCGTCGGCGCGGGGTCATCATCGGCTTCGGAGAATTCACCAGGGCAGGCGCGCTGCTTGCGTTCCTGTGCCTGCTTCTCGCGGCCGGGTGGCTCCACTATCTGCGGTGAGGCAGGCGGCGCCCCTGGCCCGGCCTGCCAGTCTGCTCACGGTGCCGGGAAGCACCTCCACTAGAACCCGCTTTTGATCCGTGGATGCGTGTGTTCATGCGCTGCCCCAGGCCCATGGCGGTGGTGGACGGCGCTCTCCGCCACCGGAATGAGGCTCAGGGCGCCGTGCATGACGCCACGCTCCAGGAAGAGTGCTTCGGCATAGGAGGAGATATCGGCGACATGGCCGCGCATGACGGTGACGTCGATCGACGTCGTATGATCCAGCGGAACAGAGAGCGCCGAAACCGTCTGGTCGTGGCGCTCCAGCCGCCCTTGCGGCACACGCGCGGCGAGGCTGCGGACCGATTGATCGATGGCGCAGCTCACGACACCGAAGCAGTGAGCCCCGGCCGGGCCCGCCGCACGGGAGGACAGGCCGCGCCGGACCAGATCGCGGATCGCCTCGGAGCGGCTGGAGGTACCGGATAACCGCATATGTGTGTCCAGCTCCCCGGCCAGGTCATCGTCCATGGATATCGTTATCCGCTGCATGCGGGTCCTCCGCTGGAACGCCTGAAACCGGACCATCATACCGGCGGCGGAAACGAGCCGTCGATGAGCATCCATTTCAGCTTGTCGGATTTCTACGGCGGGGAGTATGATTTTTCGGCACCTAATTCTTAACGGGTATTGGTATGGCCTTGGAACTTCGCGCGGCTCCTCTCGTGCTTGGGCTCTTGGCATCGCCGATTTTGGCTTCACCTTCGCAGGCACATTTCCAGGAGATCATCCCTTCCTCGGATGTTCTTCCCGAAGGTGGCGCCGTGACCGTGGACATGGTGTTCACCCACCCGGTCGAAGGCGGCCCCGTGATGGACATGGCCAGGCCCGCCCAGGCGGGCGTCCTGCTGGCCGGCAGGAAGACCGACATGACGGACCGTCTCGTCATGAAGGTGGCCGGCGGCAAGAGCGCCTGGAGCTTCACCCATGATCTGCCCGAACCGGGGGCCGCGATCTTCTACGTGGCGCCAAGGCCCTACTGGGAAGCGGCGGAGGGAAAATACATCGTCCATTATGCCAAGGTGATCGTCGACAGCTACGCTTCCGGCGAAGGCTGGGACGCGCTGGTCGGACTGCCGGTGGAAATCCGTCCGTTGACCCGGCCGACCGGTCTGTGGACGGGCAATCTGTTCTCGGGCGTCGTGCTGAAGGGCGGCAAGCCTGTTCCCTCTGCCGAGATCGAGGTGGAGTTCATCAATGACGGCACGGTGAAGACGCCGAATGATGCCTTCGTCACCCAGGTCGTGAAGGCCGATGCCAACGGCACCTTCACCTACGCCATGCCGCGCGCGGGATGGTGGGGCTTCGCGGCGCTGCTGGAGGGTGACGAGCCGATGACCTCGCCCGAGGGCAAACAGGCGCCGGTCGAGAATGGCGCGCTGATCTGGGTGAAGGCCACCGACATGGGCGGGAAGTAGTGGCCGATGGCACATATCCCGGACGGCATCCTTTCCGCGCCGGTCCTGATTGGCGGCGGGGTGGCCGCGGCCGCCGGGGTGGCGCTCGGGCTGAAGCGGCTCGATGACCGGTTGATTCCGCGCGCGGCGATCCTGGCTGCGGCTCTGTTCGCCGGGTCGCTGATCGCCATCCCCGTCGGTCCGTCCAGCGTGCACCTGCTGTTGTCGGGCCTGATGGGAATCATGCTGGGCACGGCCATCTTTCCCGCCGTGCTCGTCGCGCTGCTGCTCCAGGCGCTGCTCTTCGGGTTCGGCGGGCTGACGACGCTGGGCGTCAATACCGTGAACATCGCGCTTCCCGGCCTGCTGGCAGGCATGGTCCTGGGGCCGTTGATCCGCTCGACCGGGAGCCCCGGGCTGCGCCTCCTGGCCGGAATGCTGACGGGGATGCTGCCGGTGATCGGGACAGGGGCCCTGGTCGCGCTGGCGCTGTGGCTGTCATCGAGCGACTACACGCCGGTCGCCAGCGTCGTGGCCGCCACCTACCTGCCGCTCGCCATCGGCGAGGCTTTCGTCACGGCGGCGGCCGTCGCCTTCCTGGCCCGCGTCCAGCCGGATGCCATGAGGCCCGTCGCCCCGTGAGGCGCCTCGTCTTCCCGGCCCTGGCCTTCGTCGCGTGGATGGGGACGGCTCAGGCGCACAAGCTCAAGGTCTTCGCGACGGTCGAGGGCGGCGTGGTGAGGGGCTATGCCTTCTTCATCGGCGGTGGCCGCGCCGCGGCTACGCCATGGATCGCGCATGGTGCCACGGGTGGCGAGATCGCCAGC
This sequence comes from Roseomonas marmotae, assembly GCF_017654485.1. NCBI lineage: Bacteria > Pseudomonadati > Pseudomonadota > Alphaproteobacteria > Acetobacterales > Roseomonadaceae > Roseomonas > Roseomonas marmotae. The sequence goes on from NZ_CP061094.1 coordinate 187,443, forward strand.
GGAGAGACGGATGCCGAGGGCCGGTTCGACTTCAGGGCGCCGCCGCCGGCATCGGAGGTGACCGTCACGGTCGACACGCGTGAAGGCCATATCGCCTCGGCCTCCCTGCCCGCGGCACGGTTCGGCGGGGCCGCGCCGGCCGGCGGCACCTCCGATCCTGCCGCGGACGGGCGGCCCGCCGCCGTGACGCAGCAGCCGGTCGCCGTGATGGTGGAGGAGGCCGTCCAGCACCAGCTGACCCCGCTGATGGAGCGCATCGAGCAGCTGGACGCGCGGCTGCGCTTCACCGACATGGTCTCCGGGGTCTTCCTGATCCTCGGCCTCGCGGGCATGGCGATCTGGGCCCGTGGTCGCCGCAGATGACATGGCCGCGGGATCTGCGCCTGAGGATCGTCGCGGCCTTCGCGGTGGTCGGCTGCCTCTCGCAGCTCAGGTCGCTGCCCGTCGCGGCCGGCGCGTTCGCGGCCGTCATGGTCTTCGCCTGGCTGCACCGGTCCGGCCAGCCTTCCTGGCGCCGGCTGCTGCACCTGGAGGGCTTCCTGCTGCTGCTGTTCGTGACGCTTCCCTTCAGCGTCGCGGGGCCGCCGCTCTTCAGCCTCGGCCCCTTCGCCGCGAGCCTCGAAGGCGTGTCGCGGGCGGCGCTCATCGCCTGCAAGGTCTCGGCCTCCGTGCTGGTCATTGTGACGATGCTGCGCGAGGACGAGCCGGTCCGGCTGGGGGCGGCCCTGCGCGGCCTCCATGTGCCGGAGCCAGCCGTGCGGCTTTTCATGCTGACCGCGCGCTACCTCGGCCTGATCCGTGGCGAGGCGCAGCGCCTGCATGACGCGATGCGGATGCGCGGCTTCCGGCCGGGCGGGAACCGGCATACCTGGCGCAGCTACGGCAACCTGCTCGGCATGCTGCTGGTCCGCGCGCTCGCCCGCGCGCAGAGGGTCGAGGAGGCGATGTTGTGCCGTGGCTATGACGGGCGCTTCCCCCGTGTCGCGCAGCCTCCTCCGGCTGCCGGGGACTGGATGGGCTTCACCCTCATCCTCGCCTTCGGCATCGCCGTCATCCTGACGGACCGGCTATGAGCGAGCTTCTGGCCCTTGAGGATGTGAGCGTGAGCCGGGACGGCGCAAGGGTGCTCAGCCATGCGAGCCTCAGCCTCTCATCGGGGGAGCGGCTGGCGATCATCGGCCCGAACGGGGCGGGCAAGACGACATTGCTGCGGACGCTCATGGGCCTGGAGCGCGGCGTCGAGGGGCGAGTCCGGCTGTTCGGGACGGAATGCCGCGACGAGCACGGCTTCCGTTCCCTGCGCCCGCGCATCGGCTACCTCTTCCAGGACAGCGACGACCAGCTCTTCTGCCCGACCGTGATCGAGGATGTCGCCTTCGGCCCGCTGAATCTCGGCTGCACGCAGGCGGAGGCGCTCGGCCGGGCCGCGGATGTCCTGGCCCGGCTCGGCATCGGCGCGCTCGCGCCGCGCATCAGCCACCGGTTGTCGGGCGGCGAGAAGCGCCTGGTCTGCCTCGCCGGCCTGCTGGCGATGAAGCCCGAGGTGCTGATCCTCGACGAGCCCACCAACGGCGTCGACACCGAGAACGGCCACCGGCTGCGCGCGGCGCTGCGCGGCTTTCCCGGCGCCATGCTGCTGGTGTCGCATGACGACGGCTTCATCGCGGAGCTGGCGACGCGGGCGATGGCGATCCGCGATGGCATGCTCTTCCCCGCCGCCATTCACGCGCACCGGCATCTGCACAGCCACCCGCATATCCATCCCGCCTAGGACCACGCCCGGAGAATCAGGATGGCATGCCCATCAGCGCCTCCATGGCGATCGGGAAGCGGCGCGCGCGGATGCCCGTCGCGTGCCAGACCGCATTGGCCACCGCGCCCGCCGAACCGGTGATGCCGATCTCGCCCACGCCCTTGATACCCAGCGCATTCACATGCGGGTCGTGTTCCTCCACCAGGATGGCTTCGAGGGAAGGGATGTCGGCGTTCACGGGCACATGATACTCGGCGAGGTTGGCGTTCATCACCCGGCCCGAGCGCCGGTCCGGCACGGCCTGCTCGTGCAGCGCGAAGGAGATGCCCCAGATCATGCCGCCGTAATACTGGCTGCGGACCAGGCGCGGGTTGATGATGGTGCCGGCCGCGAAGGCACCCACCAGGCGCGTCGCCCGGATCTGGCCGAGGTCGGGATCGACCTTCACCTCGGCGAAGACCGCGCCATGGGCATGGGTCGCGTAGTGCTCCTGCACGGCGGGGTCCATGGCGCCGCTGCCGCGCCCCTCGATCTCCTCCAGCCCGGCCCGGGCCAGGATGTCGGCATAGCTTTCGCCCCGGCTTTCGTCGTCGCGCCGCAGCAGCCGGCCGCCGCGCGCCAGGACACCGGCATTGCCGGCGCCGAAGAGGGGGGAGCGGCTGTCCTCCATCGCCAGTGCGGCCAGCTTCGCGACGGCATCCTCGCCGGCGGCGCGCAGGGCGGTGCCGGCCGTCGCGGTCTGGGCTGATCCGCCGGCGATGCCGGCATCCGGCTGGCTGGAGTTGCCGGCGCGGAACTCCAGTTGGCCGATCTCCAGCCCCAGGCTGTCCGCCGCGATCTGGGCGAGCGCGGTCCAGGCGCCCTGGCCCATGTCATGCGCGCCGGTCTCCGCCAGGCCGCTGCCGTCCCGCCGCAGCACGACCCTTGCCTGGCCCTGGAACATGATGGCGGGGAAGGTGGCCGTGCCCATGCCCCAGCCCACCAGCAGCCCGTTCTCGTCCCGCATCTGCCGCGGCGCGAGGGGACGGCCCTGCCAGCCGAAGCGCGCCGCGCCCTGGGCATAGCATTCCCGCAGCGCCTTGGAGGAGAAGGGCTTGCCGGAGATCGGCTCCACCTCCGCGTAGTTCCTCAGGCGGAACTCCAGCGGGTCCATGCCGAGGGCCTGCGCCATCTCGTCGATCGCGCTCTCCAGCGCGATGCTGCCGCTCGCCTCACCCGGGGCCCGCATGAAGTTCGGGGTGCCCGTATCCAGCCGCACCGCCTCGGTGGTCGTGGCGATGGCGGGGCTGGCATAGAGGGTGTGCGTGGGCTGGCCGGCGGGCTCGAAGAAGTCGTCGAAGCGGCTGCTGGCCGTGCGGACATGATGATGGATGGCGGTCAGCGCCCCCTGCCGGTCGGTGCCGAGGCGCAGCGTCTGCCGCGTCGGCCCCCGGTGCCCCACCGGGCCGTACATCTGCTCGCGGCGCAGGACCAGCTTCACGGGGCGGCCGGCCAGGCGGGCCGCCAGGATGCCGAGAACCTGCGGTCCGGACATCAGGCCCTTGGAGCCGAAGCCGCCGCCGAGGAAGGGGCTGCGGATCTCGATATTCCCGGGCGGGATGCCGAAGAGCCCGGCGATCCGCTCCTGCGCCCAGATGAGGCCCTGGCTGGGCGTGTCCAGGGAGAGGCGGTCACCATCCCAGGCCGCGACGGTGGCATGCGGCTCCATGGCGTTGTGATACTGCGCGGGGGTCTCGTAGGTCGCCTCGATCCTGGTGCCGGCCGCGGCCAGTCCGGCCTCGACATCGCCGTGCCGTGCCTCCGCCGGCATGCCGGGGCCGATAGCGGCCGGGATGAAGGCCCCGTCGCCGTCCAGCCCGGTGCGGACCGGCTCGGCCTCGTAGCGCGGCGCGAGCAGCGTGGCGCCCTCGGTCGCCGCTTCCAGCGTCTCGGCGATCACGACGGCGATGGGCTGCCCCGCGTAGCGCACCCGGTCGTTCTGCAGCAGGTCGAGCCGGAAGGCCAAAGGGCTTGTCTTCTCGTCCGGGTCCTGCGCCAGCGCGGGCCGGTTGTCCGGGGTCATCACCGCGACCACGCCGGGATGCGCGCTGGCGGCGGCGAGGTCGAGCGCGGCCACGCGCCCACGGGCGATGCTGCTGACGGCCAGCACGGCATGCAGCAGGCCGGGCGGGTTGTTGTCGGCGGCGTAGCGGGCCTGGCCGGTGACCTTCAGCGGGCCGTCGCGGCGCGTGATGGGCTGACCGATACTGGCGCCCTGCCGGGCATGGGGGATGCTCTCAGGCATGGAGCGGGCCTCCGGGAATGGGGGCGAAGGGGGAGGCGGGAAGGGCGGGCAGGCGCTCTTGCGTCCCGGCGGCGGCCAGGGCCAGCGCGCGGGCGACGATGCGGCGTGCCAGCTCGATCTTGAAGCCATTGTCGCCGGAGGGCCTCGCATCCGCGAGCGCGGCCTCCGCCGCCTGGCGGAAGGCCGCCGCATCGGGCCGGGCACCGGCCAGCACGGCCTCGGCGGCATGGGCGCGCCAGGGCTTCGCGGCGACGCCGCCGAGCGCGAGCCGCGCCTCTTCGATCACGCCGTCCCGCATCCGCAGGCAGGCGGCGGCGGAGACGACGGCGAAGGCGTAGGAGGTGCGCTCGCGCAGCTTGACGTAGCGGGCATGCGCGGCGAAGCCATCCGCCCCGGCTGGAAGGCGGAGGCCGAGGACCAGTTCACCGGAGGCGAGGATGCTCTCCCGCTCCGGCGTCTCTCCGGGCAGCAGGTGGAAATCCTCCAGCGCCACCTCCCTCCGCCCGGCCTGGCCCTCGATCTCCACGACGGCGCCGAGGGCGGCGAGAGGGACGCAGAAATCGGAGGGATGGGTGGCGATGCAGTGCTCGCTCCAGCCCAGCACGGCATGCAGGCGGTTCTCGCCCTCCCGCGCGTCGCAGCCGGCGCCGGGGTCGCGTTTGTTGCAGGCGCTGGCGGGGTCGTAGAAATAGGCGCAGCGCGTGCGTTGCAGCAGATTGCCGGCGGCGGTCGCGGCGTTGCGGAGCTGCGCGGAGGCGCCGGAGAGCAGCGCCTCGGCCACCGCCGGGAAGCGCCGGCTGAAGGAGGGGTCGTGCGCGAGGTCGGCATTGCGGACGCGCGCGCCGATGCGGAGTCCGCCATCCGGCATCGCCTCGATCCGGTCGAGGCCGGGCAGGCGGCTGACATCGACCAGCCGCGCGGGCCGGAGGATGCCGCCCTTCATCAGGTCCAGCAGGTTGGTGCCGGCGGCCAGATAGGCGCTGCCCGGCAGGGCGGCGGCTGCGACGGCTTCCGCGACCGTCGATGGCCGCACATAGTCGAAGCGGTTCATGGCGCTTCCTCCAGGCCGGACCGGCCCATGCCTCGCTGGGCTTCCAGCACGGCCTCGGTGATGCCCTTGTAGGCGCCGCAGCGGCAGAGATTGCCGCTCATGCCCTCCCGCACCCGCTCCGGCTCGTCGCCGGCCTGACCCTCGGTGATCAGGCCCAGCGCGCTCATGATCTGGCCGGGCGTGCAGAAGCCGCACTGGAAGGCGTCATGCTCCACGAAGGCGGCCTGCAGGGGATGCAGGGTGCCGTCCTGCGCCAGGCCCTCGATCGTCAGCAGCTCGGCGCCGTCATAGCTGACCGCCAGGGCCAGGCAGGAATTGACGCGCCGCCCGTCGAGCATGACCGTGCAGGCGCCGCACTGGCCGCGGTCGCAGCCCTTCTTGGTGCCCGGCAGATCCAGGCGTTCGCGCAGCAGGTCGAGCAGCGTGACCCTCGGATCATCCAGCTCGATCCTCCTCGGCACGCCGTTGACAGTGAGGGTGATGGACAGACTCATGCGGACCTCCGATGAGAGCTGTTTCAGGGAAGATCTGTCCCGCAGGGCGGCGGGTGCCGGTGACGGCCGGTGATGCCGTCTCCGGGTCGTCATGGGACAGGGTTGACGTCACTGCGTTGAGACAGCGTACACCGAGGCGGATCTGTGCCGCGCCGATGCCGTAGAGGAAAGAATATGGAGGGGGCCTCCGTTTACAAGAGAAAAATGAAGGCCTGGTTGCAATGACCGGTCAGCAGGCCAGGATGGCGCGGAAGCCGCGGGCGGATGCGCTGCGGAACCGGGGGAAGGTGCTGGAGGCCGCCAAGGCGGTCTTCAGCCAGGGTGGCGCGGATGCGAGCCTTGAGGCCGTGGCGCGGAAGGCCGGAGTCGGCATCGGCACGCTGTACCGGCACTTCCCGACCCGGGAGGCATTGTTCGAGGCGGTGTACCGGCGCGAGGTCGAGCAGCTGGTCGAACTGGCCGGGGCGCTGAAGGAAGCCGGCAACCCGACCGAGGCGCTGCGGCAATGGCTGCGGGCGAATGTGGAATTCGTCGCCACGAAGAAGGGCATGGTGGCGGCGCTCGCGCTGGCCACGAAAGGCCCCCCCGACCTCATGGCCTGTTCCTTCGACCGGCTCACGAGAGCGGTGGGCGAGCTGCTCCGGCGCGCGGCCGAGGCCGGCGAGATCCGCGCGGATATCGGCCCGGAGGAGGTGATCCGCGCCCTGATCGGCATCTGCTACGCCCAGGACCGGCCGGACTGGCAGGTGGGTGTCCTGCGCCTGGTGGATGTCCTGGTGGACGGGCTGCGCCGTCCATGAAGGCCGCGCGGTGGGCGGCGCCTTTCAGACCGGCCTGAAGTCCAGCTCGACGACGCTGACCGCCGTGGGCGGGAAGCGCCACCTGATCGTGCGCCCCGGTCCCAGCGGTCTCTCCCGCGGGGTGAACACATCCGGCTGGTCCTGCGTCACGGCCTGCCGCGGGTTCTCCGGCGCGATCTCCAGGACACGGCCGCCGCTGATGATGCCGCCATCGACTGTGAAAGCCGCTTCCGCAGCCGTGTCGAAGCTGAGATTGGCGACGTGCAGGAAGATCCTGTTCCCGGTCCGGCTGGCCACCATGTCGAGATCCGCCGGCCCTCCGCTGGCCGCGACCGCCTGATCCCCGTTGTGCCGGCCAAACAGGCGCATGACGGAGCCGGCGGGCGTCAGGTAGCTCACGCCGCGCGGCACCTGCAGCCGCACGGCGGCCACGGTCCAGCGGGTGCCGTTGAAATCGGCGGCCGTGGCGATCTTCACCCGGGCGCCGTGCCGCTGATAGGTGTTCAGCGCACGGGCATGATAGGCACCCGTGAGCCATTCCCCGAGGATCGGATTGGCGTTGTGCGGGGTGAGGCTCAGATGTCCCTCCGTCACGGCGATGCCGGTCCGCGTGCCCTGCGCGGCGATGACATCCTCGAGTTCCGCGAGCCGCGCCTCGATTCCCCCGGACATCTCGATCAGTTCCGCCCAGGCCCGCGCCGGATCATCCTGATAGGCCCGGCCGCGCAGGATCGTGTCCCGCCGGGGCGGGAGCTGCTGCATCATGTGGATGGCGATGTAATCGAGGTGCTCGCCCGCCTGGCGCAGCATGTCCCCCGCCCAGAGCGAGGGGTCGTCGCTGCGGCCGCGATCGCCCCAGCCGATCAACCGGATGGATGGATCGCGGGCCCGCATCTCCCGCGCGAAGGAAATGGTATGCGCGATGGCCTGGCTCTTCGTGAAGCCCGCGTCGCCATAGGAGGTCTCGTTGCCGATCTGCCACAGCCTGACGTCAAAGGGCGCCGCGGCGCCGTCACGGCGGCGCGCCGGGTCGTCGGGGTCATTGCAGTAGGAGACCCAGTCCGCCGCCTCGCGCGCATCGCCGGTGCGGTCGCCTTCCCGCATCCGCGCGTAGCGCTGATGCCCGTCGCTCAGGAAGTTGACGCTCAGGATGGGTGCGGCATTCACGCGCCGGCAGAGATCGACGAATTCGGCGGTGCCCACGCGGTTGGTTTCCCAGCCGCCCCATTGATAATTCCGCATCGGCCGCCGGGCCGCGACCGGACCGACCGCCTCCCGCCAGCGGTAATAGCGGCTCAGCAGGCCGCCCCAGCGGATCGCGCCCGGCGCCAGGTCCCGCACGGTCTCGATGAAGTCGCGGCGCCAGTCATCGGCATCGTCATCCCAGCTTGCCGCGACGGAGCCGTCGGTCACGCCCAGTGGCTCCATGAACTGCATGTGGAGGTAAGGCGAGATCGGGAAGAGCGGGGCGGGGTCGATGCGGACGAGGCCGGGCAGCGGCTGCGCCAGAGCCTCCCTGCCCGATGCCAGGCCCGCGCCGCCGGCCATGCCGGAAAAGGCCGCTGGAAGCTGCCGGCGCGTGATCTTCATCATCTGCCGCCCCTGTTACACGGATGAAGGCCAAAACTGGGAAGATCCCGGTGGCCGGGAAGGGATGCTCATGTCAGCCAGGAAAGGCTGGACGCCATAGTCCTCGCCGGCCGCCACCCGCCATAACGTCGTTGTGACCGCCCTGCCAAAGCTGCGCCCGCTGCCTGGAATCATGCGGAACATTGCCGAAGTTACGCCTTTCTCAGGGGCTTACAGCCGACTCAGTAACAGGATCGCTCCGCCCCGGCCGGGAGAAGGCAGGGTCCCCTGAAGGGATCGGCCGCCGGGCCGCAGGAGGGCGTTGACTTCCAGCAGGCCCAGGCCGAAATTCATCATGCCAGGAGAACGAGCTTGGCAATCAAGGAGGACGTGAAAATGGCCTGGAAAAAGCCTCGTGTCGTCGAAGTTTGCCTTGGCATGGAGATCAACTGCTACGAGGGCGCCGAGGTTTAGGACCTCCCGCCACCATGCGGACCCGTGCTGCTTCAGCGGCCACGCCGGCAGCACGGGTCAGGCCGCGGCATATCTGCTCCAGGGGTGAAGGTGAACGGCGATGACCTCGGCGCCCAGTCCTCCGCTCGGACTTCTGGCGGAGCTTACGCATCGCTGCCCCTTGCGCTGTCCCTATTGCTCCAACCCCCTCGAACTCGAACAGGCCGCGCAGGAACTGTCCACGGCCGAATGGGCCCGTGTCTTCGAGGAGGCCGCCGCGCTCGGCGTCCTGCAACTGCATCTGTCAGGGGGCGAACCGGCCACCCGGCGTGACCTTGAGGCCATTGTCGCCCATGCCGCCAGCGCCGGCCTCTATACCAACCTCATCACGTCAGGCGTGTCGCTCGATGCCCGGCGCCTGGGCGCGCTCGCGGAAGCCGGGCTGGATCACGTGCAGCTCTCGGTGCAGGCCGCCGATGCCGCCACGGCCGACCGCATCGGCGGGATGCCCGGCGGCCATGCCCGCAAGCTCGCCTTCGCGGCATTGGTGCGGCAGGCCGGCCTGCCCCTGACGGTGAATGCGGTGCTGCACCGCCAGAACCTGGATGCCATGCCGGCGATCATCGATCTCGCGCTGGAGCTCGGCGCGGGGCGGCTGGAACTGGCGCATGTGCAGTATCATGGCTGGGCCTATGAGAACCGCGCGGCGCTGCTGCCCAGCCGGGCTCAGCTCGACACCGCCAATGCCATCATCGCGGCCGCGCGCCCGGCGCTGCGGGGGCGGATGCAGATCGACGATGTCGCCCCCGACTATCACGCGCGGCGCCCGAAGGCCTGCATGGGCGGCTGGGGCAGTTCCGTTCTGGTGGTGACGCCTTCGGGGAATGTATTGCCCTGCCACGCCGCCGCCGGCCTTCCGGGCTTCGAGTTCCCCAATGTGCGGAGCACCCCGCTGCGGGCCATCTGGCAGGATTCCGAGGCCTTCAACCGCTTCCGTGGCACCGCCTGGATGCCCGAGCCCTGCCGTGGCTGCGAGCGGCGGGAGCAGGACTGGGGGGGCTGCCGCTGCCAGGCTTTCGCGCTGACGGGCGATGCGGCGGCCACGGACCCGGCCTGCGCGCTCTCGCCCCATCACGCGATGATGGAGGCCGCGCTGGAGGAAGCCGCGGCCAGTGACGACGCCTTCCGGTATCGCGAGATGCGCCGGCAGCCGGCGCCCGCCAGCTAGCCCGATGCGGTGGGACCGGCGGACCATGCTGCTCGGTCTTGCCGCCCAGGCCTTGCCCATCCGCCCGGCGGCCGCGGGACCGGCACCAGGCCCGGATGACTGCGTGGAGGTGGCGCCAGGCCTCTGGGTGATGCCGGGCCGGATGGAGGAAGCCAGTCCCGGCAACCTAAATACCATCGCCAATACCGGCTTTATCTGCGGGGCGAAGGCGACAGCCGTGATCGATCCGGGCGGCAGCCTCGCGCATGGGCAGTTGCTGCGCCAGGCCATCGAGGCGCGTGGCGCGCCGCCGGTACGCCACCTCGTGCTGACGCATGTGCATCCCGACCACATCATGGGCGCCGAGGCTTTCGCCGACCTCGCGCCGGAAGTGATCGGCCATGCACGCCTTCCCGAATCCCTGTCGCAGCGCGGCGCCTATTACACGGCGATGCTGGAGCGCGAGATGGGCAGCGGCGCGGCCGGCAGCGGCGTCCTGGTGCCGACGCGGCTGGTCGAGGATCACGTGGAACTCGATCTCGGTGGGCGCCGGCTGGAGCTGTGCGCGCATCCGCCCGCCCATACCGACCATGACCTCAGCCTCCGCGATGACGCCACCGGCACGCTGTGGCTCTCCGACCTCCTCTTCGTCGACCGCATTCCCGCGCTCGACGGGGATCTCCTGGGATGGCTGCGTGTCCTTGACGCGCTGCGAGAGGAGGCAGCGCCGCTTGCCGTGCCGGGCCATGGCCCCCCGGCGGTGCCATGGCCACAGGCCGCCGCCCCGCTTCATGGCTATCTGACCGCGCTGCGCGACGGCGTGCGCGGCGCCATCGCCGCCGGCACCGGGCTGGCCGAGGCACCGGAGCGTGTCGCCGTGGAAGCCGCGCGGCACTGGCAGCTGGCCGACCGGTATCACGGCCGCAATGTCACCGCCGCCTATCGTCAACTGGAATGGGAGTGAAGCCGATGCCGTCGCTGTCCCGCCGCCCCATCCTGGGCTTCGCCGCCGCCGCCGCCCTGGCGGGCGCATGGCCGGCCCGGGCCCAGGACGAACCCCGCCGTGCCGAACGCTGGAAGGATCTGCGCGGCCTGCTCTTCGGCGACCGCCCGGTGGAGGAAGCCGGCGAAGCCATCACGCTGACCGCGCCTTACCGCGCCCTCGATGCCGGCGCGGTGCCGGTCTCCATCGCCATGTCGCCATCCCTGGCGCCGCTGGTGAGCAGCGTCAGCCTGATCATCGACGAGAATCCCTCGCCGCTGGCGGCGGTGTTCCGCGCCAGCCAAGCCGGCGGGCTGCGTCTGGTCTCCACCCGGATCCGCGTCGATGCCTACACTTTCCTGCGCGCCGTGGCGGAAACCACGGATGGCCGCCTGCTTCTGGCGCAGCGCTTCATCAAGGCGGCTGGCGGCTGCTCCGCCCCCATGAGCAGCGACCTGCGCGCCGCGCGGGAGCGGATGGGGCGCGCCCGCTTCAGCCTGCCGGAAGGGCCGCCGGCGCCGCAGCACGCCGTGCCGGTGGAGGTGGCGCTGAGCCATCCCAATACCTCGGGCCTGCAGATCGATCAGGTCAGCCGGCTTTCGATCCCGGCCGAGTTCGTGCGGCATCTGCGCGTCAGCTACGGCGGCGCCGTCGTCCTGGATGTCGAGAGCGACATCTCCATCTCGGAGAATCCGACATTCGGCTTCATGCTCGCCGGCGAGCCGAACGGCGAATTGCTGCTGGAGGCGGAGGATAATCGCGACCGCCGCTTCACCGGCCGCTGGAAGGTGCTGCCCTCGGGCTGAGGGTATCGGCGCGCCACGCTACCTCGGCGCGCCCTCCCTGTCCGTCGCGACCAGTATCCTGTTCCGCAGCAGCCAGCGCATCGCCCTCTGCCAGCTTTCATCGGTGTTGTTGCGGAAGTCGGCGGTCCAGCTGCCGCGCACCGTGCCGGAGGGCACCTCGCGCAGTGTCAGCGTCATCTTGAGGATCAGGTTGCTGACCTTGTGCACCAGGCCGGTCATGACGAGGTCGGCACCCTGCTGCTGCGCCGCAGTCAACTCGCATCCATTGCATGGGCCATCCGGCAGTGGCGGCGCCGGAATCACCCTGTAGCGGCCGGATGCGGCGAGGCTTTCGCGCATTTCCGCCGCCAGCCAGTGCAGCCGCGCATCCTGTTCCGGCAGTGCCGGAATGCCGGAGGTGTCGTAAAGCTCAAGATCATAGACAATGACCGCAGGCGGATCGGCCGCCCGCGCCGGATGCGCCGGTGCGAGCCCGGCGAGCAGCAGCAGAAGCGTGATCCGTCGCCACATCTTGGGTCCTCCGTACAACGGAATGATTGATGACCTGGAAAGAGGAGTGCAAGATCAATCGAAAGAAGCCGGCCGCGTCGTGATGCGACGGCCGGCCGGAACCGGGAGGATCTGGCTTGACGGCAGTTCGCGCCCTTGCGGCGGTGCTTGTGCCATTGCTTGTCGCCCAGCCGGCGGCAGGCGCGGAGACAACGCTGCAGATCGGCTATCTGAGCCTGTCCATGGCGCGTCAGATGCCCAACAGCTTCCTGGACCCGCCGCCGAACGACGAAGGGGTGCAGGGCGCGCGCCTCGGCATCGCCGACAACGCCACCACCGGCCGCTTCACCGGTCAGCGCTTCGAATTGCAGGAGAAGCGCGTCAGCGATGCCGAGGCCGTCGGCCCGGCGCTGCGGGAACTGGCCGCCGCCGGCGTCAGGCTCGTCGTCGTCGATCTTCCGGCGGCGCAGCTGCTGGAAGCGGCCGACATGCCGGAAGCACGCGGCATGACCCTGTTCAATACGCGGGCACCGGATGATGCCCTGCGCAACGAGAGCTGCCGGCGCAACCTGCTGCACCTGCTGCCGTCCCGTGCGATGCTCGCGGATTCGCTGGCGCAATTCCTGTCGGCGCGCCGCTGGCGCAACATCTTCCTGATCGTCGGGCCGGCCGAGGGCGACAAGCTCTATGCCGAGGCCGTCCGCCGTTCCGCGCGCAAGTTCCAGCTGCGAATCGTCGCCGACAAGCCCTGGACTTACGATCCCGGCGCCCGGCGCGTGGATACCGGCCATTACGGCGCCGCGGCCGAGGTGGCCCGCTTCACGCAGGGCGCCGCCGCGCATGACGTGGTGGTGGTGGCGGATGAGGCCGGCGACTGGGGCGATGAGATCGTCTTCCGCACCACCGAGCCGCGCCCGGTGGCCGGCACGCAGGGGCTGACGCCGACGAACTGGGCACGGCCCCACGAGCAATGGGGCGCGACCCAGTTGCAGCGCCGCTTCCGCGCCCGCGCGGAGCGCTGGATGCTGCCGGTCGACCATTCCGCCTGGCTCGCGATGCGGGCCATCGGGGAGGGGGCCACGCGAAGCCGCTCCACCGATCCCGAGACGGTCGTGGCACGGATCCGCGCGCCCGGCTTCGATCTGGCGGGCTTCAAGGGCGTTCCGCTCTCCTTCCGCGACTGGGACGGGCAACTGCGTCAGCCGGTGCTGCTGGCGGATGAGCGCGCGCTGGTATCCGTTTCGCCACAGCCGGGGTTCCAGCACCAGTTTTCGGAACTCGATACCCTCGGAACAGACAAGCCGGAGACACAATGCCGATTTCCCTGACCCCCTGGTGCGGTGCCATCCTGACGGTGTCGCTGATGCTCGCCGCGCCCCTTCGCGCCGAGACCATCCTCGTCTCCAACGAGAAGGATAACAGCATCACGGTGATCGATGGCGCCACGCTGGAAGTGACGCGCACCGTGCCGGTGGGGGAGCGGCCCCGTGGCATCGCGCTCTCGCCCGATGGGCGGGTGCTCTATGTCTGCGTCGGCGACAGCGACCGGATCGACGTCATCGACCTCGAAACCTGGCGCGTGGTGCAGCACCTGCCGAGCGGCTCCGACCCCGAGTTGCTGGCGGTGCACCCGGATGGCCGCCGCCTCTATGTCGCCAATGAGGATGATAACCTCGTCACCGTCGTCGATGTCGAGCAGCGCGCGGTGCTGACCGAGATCCCGGTGGGGGTCGAGCCGGAGGGGATGGGGCTGAGCCCGGACGGCCGCTTCCTGGTCAATACCTCCGAGACCACCAATATGGCCCATGTCATCGACACCAACAGCGGCGAGATCATCGCCAATGTGGTGGTCGGCTCGCGCCCCCGCGCCGCGGTCTGGGAGGCGGATGGGAAGCGCTTCTGGGTCTCGGCCGAGATCGGCGGCACCCTCACCATCGTCAATGCGGCGGATCATGCGGTGGCCGGCACGGTCGAGTTCAGCGTGCCGGGCGTGCCGCGTGAGGCGGTGCAGCCGGTCGGCATGGTCTTCTCGGCCGATGGCAAGACGCTCTATGTCGCGCTCGGCCCCGCCAACCGCGTCGCCATGGTGGATGCGAAGAGCCTGGAGGTGCAGCGCTACCTGCTCGTCGGCCAGCGGGTCTGGAACCTGGCGCTGTCGCCGGACGGCAAGCGGGCCTACACCACCAACGGCGTCAGCAACGATATCTCGATCATCGATGTCGCCGCCAACCGGGTGGTGCGTTCCGTGCCGGTCGGCCGCTCGCCCTGGGGTATCGTGGCGCGGCCATGACCGTCGCCACGCCTCCCGGGCCGCCGCAACCTGCGCCCGGCTCGGGCGGCGAGATGGCGATGCCGGCGCTGGAGGTCGCCGGCCTGTCGCATGCCTATGGCAAGCGGCGCGTGCTGCATGAGGTCTCGCTGCGCGTCATGCCCGGCGAGTTCACCGTGCTGCTTGGGCCGAATGGTGCGGGCAAGAGCACGCTCTTCGCGCTGATCACCCGCCTCTTCGACGCGCGCCAGGGAGCCATCCGCATCTTCGGCGCAGAGCTCCGGCGCCAGCCTGGCCTGGCGCTCTCCCAGCTTGGCGTGGTGTTCCAGCAGCCGACGCTCGACCCCGATCTCAGCCTGCGCCAGAACCTCGCCTACAGCGCCGCGCTGCACGGCATCGGGCGGGCGGAGGCGCGGGCACGGGCGCGCGTGGAACTCGCACGGGTCGGACTCGAAGAGCGGGCGGATGACGTGGTGCGGAGCCTGTCGGGCGGGCAGCGCCGCCGGGTCGAGATCGCCCGCGCATTGCTGCCCCGGCCGCGCCTGCTGCTGCTGGACGAGCCGACGGTGGGCCTGGATGCCGCCAGCCGCGCCTTCGTGCTCGGCCATGTCAGGACATTGTGCCAGGAGGATGGGCTGGCCGTGCTCTGGGCGACCCATCTGATCGATGAGGTGGATGCGGCGTCCCGCGTGGTCGTGCTGCATGACGGCCGCGTGCGCGCCTGCGGGACGGTGCCCGAGATCCTCGCGGCCGGTGGTGCCGGCACGCTGCGCGAGGCTTTCGCGCGCCTGACGGACGAGAATGGGGAGATGGCGCCATGACCGGCCAGGTTCTGCTCCGCTACCTGCGCTGCCTCGACGGCATCGTGCGGCGGGAGGCATTGCGCTTCGTCAACCAGCGCGGGCGCTTCCTCTCGGCCCTGGTGCGCCCGCTGGTCTGGCTGGTGATCTTCGCCTCGGGCTTCCGCTTCGTCCTCGGCGTCTCGATCGTTCCTCCCTACGACACCTACGTCATGTACGAGGAATATGTGGTGCCCGGACTCTGCGCGATGATCCTGCTGTTCCAGTCGATGCAGAGCAGCCTCTCCATGGTCTATGACCGCGAGATGGGCAGCATGCGGATGTTGCTGACCAGTCCGCTGCCGCGCTGGTGGCTGCTCGGCTGTAGGCTGCTGGCCGCGGTCCTGGTCGGCGTGCTGCAGGTCTATGTGTTTCTCGCCATCGCCTGGTTCTGGGAGGTCCGGCCGCCGCCGCTCGGCTATCTGCTGGTGCTGCCGGCGCTGGTCGCGGCGGGCATGATGCTGGGCGCGCTGGGGCTGCTGCTCTCCGCGCGCATCCGGCAGCTGGAGAATTTCGCGGGCGTGATGAACTTCGTGATCTTCCCGATGTTCTTCGCCTCATCGGCGCTTTATCCATTGTGGCGCGTGAAGGAGGCTAACCTGACTCTGTGGTATATCTGCGAGGCCAATCCCTTCACCCATGCGGTGGAGCTGATCCGCTTCGCCCTCTATGGCCGCTTCGACCCCGTCTCGGCGGCGGTGGTGGGTGCGGCGCTTCTGGTATTCGGGGCTCTCGCGGTCATGGCTTACGACCCGGCGCATGGCGCCATCGCGCGCCGCGGCGCACCGGCGGCGGCATGATGGCCCGCTTCCTCACCGCAGGCGCCGTCCTGCTGGCCCTGGCCACCGGCGCCGGCACCGCGATGGCGGCAGGCCCGGGCACGGACCCGGACTGGCCCTGCGTGCAACGGCTGGTGCCGGAGCTGAGCGCGGCCGCCGTGTGGTCCGGGCCGCCGCCGCCGCAGGGCGACGGCTGGCGGCAGGTGCCCGAGGTCGCCGATCTGGTGGCCCGCATCACGCCCATGGCGGTCGGGGAAGCCGCCGGGGTGCGGTCGATCCTTGACTTCGCGGCGCCGCTCGATGCCGGGGCGCGCCGGCAGATGCTGCCGCTGGCCCTCTCGGGGACCCTGGCCGGGACCAACCAGGTGCGAAGCCAGGTGATCGAACGCATCAAGGCCTTCGCCCGGCGCCAGCGGGGGCTGGCGGAGATGGTGCAGCGCCTGACGGAGCAGCTCGACGTCTCAGATCAGGAAGGGGCGGGACAGGCGGCGGCGGGCGAGGCCAAGGCCCGCCACGCCGAGCTGGAGCAGCGCGTTTTCTTCGCCACCAAGACCTTCCAGGATACCGAACGCACCTTGCGCTACATCTGCGAGGTTCCCGTGCGGCTGGAGGCGCGCTTCGGCGCCTATGCGCGGGCGCTGGAGGGGGCCTTGCCGCCGCCGCCCTGAGCAGACGGCCGCCCCCGCTCAGGGCGCGCCGGGTGCCGGGTGCAGCGCCTCCGTGGGCAGGCCGGCGGCCTCCCAGCCATCGGTCCCCTCGGCGTACCAGTACACGGCGCGCCAGCCCCATGCCGCCACGCGCCGGGCGGCGTTCCAGCTCATCCAGCATTCCGCGAGGCAGTAGAAGACGATGGGGCTGTCCTGGTCGCCCCCGGTGGCCGCCACGACATTGTCGCGCAGCCAGGCCTCCTGCGCCGACGAGATCCGGCCCCGGCCAACCTCCGGCAACCAGATGCTGCCGGGTATCCCGAGCCTCGGCGGCGGCCGCCAGAGGGTTTCGGCGGGCAGGCCCGCCGGGCGGCGCGCGGCTGGCAGCACGTCGAACCACCTTGCCCGGCCGCTGCGCCAGAGCGCCGCCGCCGCCATGGTGTCCAGCGTGATGGCGCCGGGCGCCGAAGGCGGGGTGGGCGCCCGGTAGTCATCCATGCGGTAGCCATCGGGCACCGCCACCTCCGCGGCCCCCACCGGAAGCGCCAGGGTGAGCAGCAGCGCCGCGAGGGCCGCGTATCTCACGGCGTGACGGTGCTGATGCGCCCACTGGCGTCGAGCAGCGGCACGCCGAATTCCCGCAGCACCGCCGTGATCTCGCCCTGGCGGTCGCGAATGGCGGCATTGATGCGGCGCCGCCACTGCGGCTCGTTGCCGCGCACCCCCATGGTGATGCGGTAATCCATGCGCGACGCGCCGGGCGCGCTGGGCAGGGCCCGCATTGTCAGGGGCAGATGCTGCACATGGATCTGATAGCCGGCGATCGGCCCCCAGATCAGTGCCACGTCAAGCTCGCCCGCGGCCAGGTCGCGCAGCATCTGCGTTGCCGGCGCCTCAGCCCTGGTATCGACCATCAGGGCATAGGAACGGGTGCGGTCCAGCAATCCGGACCGCAGCAGGAGATCGACCGGCGGCGTGCGCGCGACGACCCCGAAGCGCAATGCGCGCTGCGCCGGGTCCGCGAAATCCTCCGGCGGGGGAGGGCGGTCGTTGCGGAACACGGCGACATAGGTGGTGTGGTAATAAGGATTGGTATTCTGCATCACCTCATCGCTGGCGACGGTGCCCATCACGAGGTCGCAGCGGCGCAGGCCGAGGGTATTGCGGACGAAGCCCTGCACCTGCGGAAAGAAGATGCTGCGCACGGGCAGGCCCAGCGCATCGCCCAGGATCTGCGCGATGCGGTTCTCGAATCCCTCGCCCCTGTCATTGGAGAAGGGCAGGTTCGCGGGGTCGGCGCAGACGCGCAACTCCTCCTGCGGTACAAGCTCGCCGGTCTGGGCGCGGGCCGCCATCGGCGGAAGCGCCGCCGCCAGAGCGAACAGGATGAGCCAGATGCCGGCCCGCATCCTCAATTGGCCATCCGCTGCGGCCGGCCCCGGCCCAGCGCGCCGTCGGAGCGCGCTTTCAGGTAGCCGTAGATATCTTCTATATAGAGGACCACATCCTCGACCTGACCGAAGGGCGGCATGACATTCTGCTGTGACGTGGTCACGTTCTGCCTGCCGTTGATCACCACTTCGCTGAACTGCTCATGCGTCAGGTGCTTCAGCGATTCGAGCAGGTTGGGGGCGAAGCTGCTGCCGGCGCCATCCTGGCCGTGGCAGCGCTCGCAGGAATTTCCGTAGCGGCGGTAGCCGTTATAGGTGGCCCGGTCCACGCGACCGTCCTCGATCTTGTAGGGCGCCTCCTCAGGCGCCGCGGCGGGTTGCTGTGCGGCGGCGGGAAGGCCGGCAACGCAGCAAACCGCTGCGGCGAGCACTCGTAAAAACCTCATACGTGGCGTCTCCATCCGGTTCCGGAACGCAACGGGCCGGCCCTGCTGGAGCCGGCCCGTGTCACTGTCAGGCGCTTGGCGGCCTGTTGTCAGTCTGGCAGCGCGAAGACGGTCAGCACGCCGCCGAGCTGGGTGTAGTTGGACAGCGACCTGTAGGCGCCGACGGCACCCAGGCCTTCCTGGTCGCCCTGCAGGCCGGCAGCCATACCGATGCCAGCCCAGCCACCGACGCCGGAGAGCACGCCGATGTACTGCTTGCCGTTATGGGTATAGGTATTGACGTTGCCGATGATGCCGGAGGGGGTGCGGTAGCTGAACAGCTCCTTCCCGTCGCGGCTGTCGACAGCCTTCAGGTGGCCTTCCAGCGTGCCGTAGAAGACAATGTCCCCCGCGGTAGCCAATGCGCCCGACCAGACGGAGAAGCGTTCCGGCTTGGACCAGACGATCTTTCCGGTGCCGGCGTCCCAGGCGATGAAGTTGCCCATGTGGTCCGCGCCCTTCGGCGGGAACATGGACACGGTGGCGCCGACATAGGGCTGGCCGGCGGTGTAGGACACGCGGAACGGCTCGTAATCCATGCAGACATGGTTGGTCGGCACGTAGAAGATGTTCGTGCGTGGCGAGAAGGCGGCCGGCTGCTGGTCCTTCGTGCCCAATGCTGCCGGGCAGATGTTCTGCGTGTTCTCGTCCTCGCCGCCCTGGCGGGTGGAGTATTCACGCACGACCTGCGGACGGCCGGTCGCCATATCGACCTTGGTGGCCCAGTTCACCGCCGGGTCGAACTTCTCGGCCACCAGCAGCTCACCGGTTTCCCGGTTCAGGGTATAGGCGAAGCCGTTGCGGTCGAAATGCACCAGCGCCTTCACGGGCTGGCCGCGCACCGGGATGTCGGCGAGGATCATCTCGTTGACGCCGTCATAGTCCCATTCGTCATGCGGCGTCATCTGATAGACCCAGCGCGCCATGCCGGTATCGGCATCGCGGGCGAAGATGGTCATCGACCACCGGTTGTCGCCGGGGCGCTGCACCGGGTTCCAGGTGCCGGGATTGCCGGTGCCGTAATAGACGAGGTTCAGCTCGGGGTCATAGGAATACCAGCCCCAGGTCGTGCCGCCGCCGATCTTCCACTGGTCGCCTTCCCAGCTTTGGAGCGAGCTGTTCGCGCCGATCGGCTTTCCCAGATGCGTGGTTTTCTGAGGGTCGACCAGCAGCTCGTTATCAGGGCCCACCGAGTAGCCGCGCCAGGCCATCGAGCCGTCTTTGAGGTTATAGGCCGTGATATGGCCGCGCACGCCGAACTCGCCGCCGCTGATGCCGACGAGCACCTTGTCGCCGAAGACCATCGGCGCGGCGGTCATGCTCTCGCCCTTGCCGGGATCGCCGTTGACGACGCTCCAGACCACGTTGCCGGTCTTGGCGTCCAGCGCCACCAGCTTCGCATCGGCCTGCGCCAGCAGGATCTTGCCGTCACCATAGGCGACGCCGCGGTTGACGGTGTCGCAGCACATGACAGCGATGACGCTGGGGTCCTGCGTGGGCTCGTAGCGCCAGATGACGCGGCCCGGCTCCTTCAGGTCGAGGGCGATGACGCGGTTGGGGAAGGGCGTGTTGATATACATCACGTCGCCCAGCACCAGGGGCCCGCCCTCATGCCCGCGCAGGACACCGGTGGAGAAGCTCCAGGTGGCCTGCAGCTTTCCCACGTTGTCGCGGTTGATCTGGTTGAGTTCGCTATAGCGGTGGTTGGCGTAATTGCCGGTTGGCATGACCCACTGGTTGGGATCACGCTGTAGCCTGAGCAGCTCCTCATTGGCGCTGGCACCGCCGATGCAAAGCCCAAGCAACGCTGTTGAGACAGCGATTATCCTGAACATGACCGCCCTTCCGTTCTTGCCGGCCACCAACAAGTGCCGTCCGGCTCTTCTTCTCAGGATTGGGCGATCAGTGCTCCGCGGCAGATGGCATGGTCACCCGCGCGTTGAGCCGGATTGTTCGCCCGGTAGAATGCTATTGCGGTTTTCCCCGTAGCAGCAACTATAAATTCGTGTGCTGGGCTGTTCTGACCGTTGCTTGATCTGCATCCGGATTTCGCCTCGCGTTATTCCCTCGTGGAAGCAGCGATGTCCGTCAGATCAGATGGGCGTCTGCCGTGCCTCCGCCGGCTGGCAGCGCCATTTCGCGACGCGGTAGGCGGGGTGCTGCTCGGCCCATTTCGCGACCTGGAACTGTGCCTGCGTCATGCAGGCCAGCAGGGACGGGCCGGCGAATTCCGGCCATTCCTCCCGGCAGGAGTTCGGGGAGGACAGCAGGCAGACTGTCAGTACCAGTTCGATCATCGTCGCGCGCCTTCACGGAGGAATGAGTGGCCTGGATCCGGGGCCGGGCGGGGTGGCATCCCGCAATGCCGGATTGTGCATGCCGGTCCGAAGATCCTTATAACAATAAGGCTGAGCAGGAAGATGCGGAGTCTCGGCACCGCAACGGGAGGAACACATCATGGTGCAGATCAGCCGCCGGGCGGTCATGCTGCTGGGGATGCTGCTGGGGCCGCCGCTGGCGCATGCGGCGGAGGCGCCGCCGCCGCTGAGCCCGGCCCAGATCGCCTTGTTCGAGACGCCGCATCTGGCCCGCATCACGGACCCGCTCAGGCTCGACTACACCTTCCGCCGTGAGGAGGCCGGGCACCCGGCGGTCACGGACCAGATCTCGCTGGATATCCGCCGTATCCGCGATGATGGCCGCCACGATGTCTACGCGGATTTCCTGACGGGAGAGCGGCACATCGCCTATCCTCCCGCCATGGGCTTCCTGGGAAATCCCCTGCTGATCTTCGCCCTCGACCGGGACACCCGTGAATTGTCGGCCGCGACGGGAGGATCGCGGAACTGGTTCCGCGGGCGCTTCCGCGCCGCGCTGCTGGACGGGGCCACGCTGCGGCAGGGCCCGGTGGCCGCTGCCGGGCAGCCTGCGCCGGTCGAGGCCACGACGGTGGAGGTGACGCCGTTCCAGAACGAGAAGCGCGCGGGCCGGTTCCAGTCGCTGCGCTATGTCTTCATCCTGTCCGAGGCCGTTCCGGGCGGCATCGTGGAAATACGGAGCGCGGTCCCGGACGGGCCCGATGGACCGGCCATCACGGAAAGCATCACCTTCAGCGGCGCTCGCGCGCCATGAGGGCGGCCCGCGTCATCCTCGCCGCCCTCCTGCTGCTTCCGGCGGCGGCCCTGGCCAACGACTACCCGACCGCCGTGCGCGCCGATTACGTGCTGGGCTGCATGGCCTCGAACGGCAATACGCGGCTTGCGCTGGAGAAATGCGCGTGCGCGATCGATGCCATCGCCGAGCAGCTCCCCTTCTCCCATTATGAGCAGGCCGAGACGGCGCTTCGCATGCAGGCGGTCCCGATGGGCGAGCGGGGCGCCATCTTCCGCGATCCGCCGGAGGTCCGCCGCGCCGTGGAGGCATTGCGGCAGGCCCAGGCGGAAGCGACACTCCGCTGCTTCTAGCGGACAGGGCCCGGTCAGGCCGGATCACCTGACCGGGCCGGGCGGAAGGGAGAGGCCTTCCTACTTCAAGGTGCCGAGATAGGCGATCACGTCACTCCTCTGCTTGGCATCCTTAAGCCCGGCATAGATCATGCGTGCGCCCGGGATATAGCCGCGCGGGTCCGTCAGATAGCTGTCCAGCGTGGCGGCGTCCCAGGTCTTGTCGGACTCCTTCATGGCGGGGGAGTAGTTGAACTTCGGCACTTGCGCCGCATGGCTGCCGAATACTCCCGCCAGGCTGGGGCCGACCTTGTTCTGTCCGGCCTGCGCTGAATGGCAGGCGCCGCACTGGCGGGTGAAAACGGTCTTTCCTGCCTCCGCGTCGCCGGCCTGTGCCTCCTGCGCGGAGGCCGAAGCGGCAGCCAGCAAGACGAATGTCAGCATCATCGGCCCAGTGAAGCCCAGCACACTCCGCATCCCGTCATTCTCCTCTCTTTTGTCCTGCCGTTGCAGTGGCAGGCTTGAACTTATCGTGCCGCATCCTGTTCGCCGGGCGCGGCGTCATGCCAGGACGACAACCCCCTTGTCCGAAAGCTCCTGCAGCAGGGGCAGGATATCGGCCTCGATGACCGCCTGCGGCGCGGCGTAGCGGGCGGCAAGCTCCTCGGCGATCTGCGTCACGCTGCGGGTGCCGTCGAGCAGGCGCAGCACCTCGAGCGCCGTCTGGTCCGGGACGAACATCCGCTCCGGCGCCAGGACCACCCAGCGATCGCGGGCGGTATCGTGCCGCAGCCTCGACCCACGTCCGAGGCGCAGCCGGCTCTGCGGTTCCAGGGCCGTCATGACGCGGCCTCGGCGGGGACCGGCCGGCCGACCCGCACCGCGCAGAACTTGAATTCCGGGATCTTGCCGAAGGGGTCGAGCGCCGGGTTGGTCAGCAGGTTGGCCGCCGCCTCGGCATAGCAGAAGGGCAGGAACACCATGCCCGCGGGAACGTCGCGGTCCGCGCGGATCTTCAGTTCCACCGCGCCGCGCCGCGTCTCCAGCCGCACGCGCTCGCCGGCGCCGAGATCCAGCCGGCGCAGGTCGGTGGGCGAGAGCAGCGCCACGGCCTCAGGCTCCAGCAGGTCCAGCACATCGGAGCGGCGGGTCATGGAGCCGGTGTGCCAGTGCTCCAGCACCCGCCCGGTGGAAAGAACCATGGGGTATTCGGCATCCGGCACTTCGTCGGGCGGCACGATATGCGCGGGGACCAGGCGGGCGCGCCCGCTGTCGGTCGGGAAGCCCCTGGCGAAGAGGATCTCATTGCCGGGCTTGTCGGGCGAATCAACGGGATAGGTCACCGCGCCTTCGCGCTCCAGCCGTTCCCAGGTGATATTGGCGAAGGATGGCATGATCTGCGCCATCTCCGCGAAGACCGCTGCCGGCCCCGCATAATCCCAGTCGAGGCCCAGGCGGCGGGCCATCTCCTGGATGATCCACCAGTCCTGCCGCGCCTGCCCCGGCAGCGGCACCACCGGGCGGGCAAGCTGCACGCGGCGGTCGGTATTGGTGAAGCTGCCGGACTTCTCGGCGAAGGCCGAGGCGGGCAGCACCACATCGGCATGGAAGGCGGTCTCGGTCAGGAAGAGGTCCTGCACCACGAGATGGTCGAGCTTCGCCAGGGCCTCGCGCGCATGTCGCAGGTCCGGGTCGGACATCGCGGGGTTCTCGCCCTCGATATACATGCCGCGGATGGTGCCGGCATGGATGGCGTTCATGATCTCCACCACCGTCAGCCCCGGCTCCGGGTCCAGTGTCGCGCCCCAGAAACGCTCGAAGGCGGTGCGGATCTCCGGCTTCGCCACCGGCTGGTAATCCGGCAGCACCATCGGGATCAGCCCGGCATCGGATGCGCCCTGCACGTTGTTCTGCCCGCGCAGCGGGTGCAGCCCGGTGCCGGGCCGGCCGATCTGCCCGGTGATCAGAGCCAGCGCGATCAGGCAGCGGGAATTGTCGGTGCCATGCACATGCTGGCTGATGCCCATGCCCCAGAAGATGATCGCGGTGCGCGCGCGGGCATAGAGCCGCGCCACCTCGCGCAGCGTGGCGGCGGGGACGCCGCAGACCGCCTCCATCCGCTCCGGCGGGAAATCCCGGATGCGCTCGCGCAATTCGGCGAAGCCCTCGGTATGGGCATCGACATACTGGCGGTCGTACAATTCCTCCTCGATGATTGTGTGCAGCAGCGCGTTCAGCAGCGCGACGTCGCTGCCCGGACGGAAGGCCAGATGATGGGCCGCGTGGCGGGAGAGCTGCTGGCGGCGCGGATCGATCACCACCAGCCTGGCGCCCCGCTGCTTCACCGCATTCTTGATGAAGGTGGCCGCGACCGGGTGGTTCACCGTGGGGTTGGCGCCGATCACCACGATCACCTCGGCCTCCAGCGCGGCGGCGAAGGGCGCCGTCACCGCGGCCGAGTTCAGCCCTTCCATCAGCGCGGCGACGGAGGAAGCGTGGCAAAGCCGCGTGCAGTGATCGACATTGTTGCTGCCGAAGCCCGTGCGGACCAGCTTCTGGAAGAGATAGGCTTCCTCGTTCGATCCCTTGGCCGAGCCGAATCCGGCCAGGGACTTCGGCCCATGCGTATCCCGCAGCCGGGCCAGACCGCCTGCGGCCAACTCCAGTGCTTCTTCCCAGCTCGCCTCGCGGAAATGGGTCCAGGGATTGGCGGGGTCCACCTGGTCTTCAGCGTGCTTTGGCACCTCCGCACGGCGGATCAGCGGCTTCGTCAGCCGGTGCGGGTGCTGCGCGTAGTCGAAGCCGAAGCGCCCCTTGACGCAGAGCCGGTTGTGGTTGGCCGGCCCGTCGCGGCCCTCGGCATAGACGATGCGGTCGTCCTTCACCTGATAGGTGACCTGGCAGCCGACGCCGCAATAGGGACAGAGCGAATCCACGCTGCGGTCAGGCCAGACCTTGCGAACCTGCTGCTCATCCAGATAGGCGGCGGGCATCAGCGCGCCGGTCGGGCAGGCCTGCACGCATTCGCCACAGGCGACGCAGGTGGAGGCGCCCATCGGGTCGTCGAAATCGAAGACCACCTTGGCGGCGGCATTGCGTTCCGCCATGCCGATGACGTCATTGGCCTGCACCTCGCGGCAGGCGCGGACGCAGAGGTTGCACTGGATGCAGGCGTCGAGATTGACGCGCATCGCCGGATGGCTGGCATCGGGCGCCCAGCGCGGCACGGCCGGGAAGCGGCTCTCCACCACCTCCATGCGGTCCGCCCAATCCCAGAGGCGGGAACTCGGGTCCGGCGAGGCCGAACGCGCCGGCTGGTCCGCCAGCAGCAGTTCCATCACCATCCGGCGGGCACGCCCGGCGCGTTCGCTGGCGCTGCGCACCTTCATCCCCGGCGTCGGCTTGCGCATGCAGGAAGGGGCGAGGACACGCTCCCCCTCGATCTCCACCATGCAGGCGCGGCAATTGCCGTCGGGCCGGTAGCCCGGCTCGGGCCTGTGGCAGAGATGCGGGATCTCGGTGCCGAGGCGCCGCGCCGCTTCCCAGAGCGTCTCGCCCGGCATGGCCTCGACCATCGTTCCGTCCAGTTCGAAGGCAATGGCCTCGCTCATGCGGGATGCCCCTCCTTGCCGGCGATCTCCGGGAAATGCCGCAGCAGGCTGAGCAGCGGGTTACTCGCCGCCTGGCCAAGGCCGCAGATCGAGGCCTCGCGCATCACCTCCGACAATTCCTGCAGCAGCGCGGTGTCCCATTCCTCCCGCTCCATCAACATTCGCGCCTTCTGCGTGCCGATGCGGCAGGGCGTGCACTGGCCGCAGCTTTCATCCTCGAAGAAGCGCATCACGTTCAGCGCGGCCGCCCGCAGGTCATCGGCCTGCGACAGCACGATCACCGCGGCCGAGCCGATGAAGCAGCCATGCGGCTCCAACGTGCCGAAATCCAGCGGCAGGTCGGCCAGCGAGGCCGGCAGAATGCCACCGGAGGCGCCGCCCGGCAGGAAGGCCAGGAGTTCATGCCCTTCCGCCATCCCGCCGCAATATTCCTCCACGAGTTCGCTCAGCGTGATGCCGGCGGGCGCCAGCTTCACGCCCGGTTCGCGCACGCGGCCGGAGACGGAGAAGGAGCGCAGCCCCTTGCCGCCGTGCCGTCCCTGTCCGGCCCACCAGTCCGGCCCGCGCTCCAGGATGTCGCGCACCCAGTAGAGCGTCTCGACATTGTTGATCAGCGTGGGGCGGCCGAAGAGACCGCGCTGGAAGGGGAAGGGCGGCTTGTGCCGGGGCAGGCCGCGCTTTCCTTCCAGGCTTTCCAGCAGCGCCGATTCCTCGCCGCAGATATAGGCGCCGGCACCGCGCCGCATGTGCAGCGCCGGGCCGCCCGGCGGCAGCTTCGCGATCTCACGCGCCAGGATCTCGCGCGCCAGCGGGTATTCGTCGCGCAGATAGATGAAGACCTCATCCGCCTCCACCACATGCGCGGCGATCAGCGTGCCTTCCAGGAAGCGATGCGGATCGGTGTTGAGGTAGTGGCGGTCCTTGAAGGTTCCGGGCTCCCCCTCGTCGCCATTCACCGCCATCAGGCGTGGCCCGGGTTGCTCGCGCACCGCGCGCCACTTGCGCCCGGTCGGGAAGCCAGCGCCGCCGAGGCCGCGCAGCCCGCCATGTTCCAGCGCCGCGATCACCGCCTCGGCCTCCAGCCCGCCCGCGCGCAGGCGCTCGAGCAGCCGGTAGCCGCCGGCGGCGCGATAGCGGTCCAGATCGACGTAATCGGCCATGTGTGGGTGGATATCGCCCTGGTGGATTGCCTCAAGCACCGCTTCCGGCCGGGCGTGATGCAGGAAGTGGTGGCCGACCTCCACCACCGGCGCCTGGTCGCAGAGGCCGAGGCAGGGCGCGCGCACCACCCGCGCCCCCGGTCCGACCCTGCCGTCCAGCGCCTCATGCAGCGCGGCGGCACCATGCATGGCGCAGGTGAGGCTGTCGCAGACACGGACCGTCAGCGGCGGCAAGGGCGGCATGCCTTCCTTCACCACGTCGAAATGCGCGTAGAAGGTGGCGACCTCATAGACCTCCGCGTAGGAGAGTTGCAGCGCCTCGGCCAGCGCCGCCAGCAGATCGGCCGGAATCTGTCCATGCCGGTCCTGGATGCGGTGCAGATACTCGATCAGCAGGTCGCGGTGACGCGGGCTGTCGCCCAGCAGCGCCTCGACCGCCTCCCGTGCCTCCAGCCCCGCCTGCCGCCCCTTCGGCAGGGCACGCGCCTGCCGCCGGCCGGAGCCAGGGTGCTCCGGCCGCCGCAAAGATCCTGTCACGGCCTCTCCCATCTCAGACGCTCCGTCAGTCCCAGTCTTAGTAGATGACGACGCCGCGGATGCTCTCGCCGCGGGTCATGAGGTCGAAGCCCTCGTTGATCTGCTCGAGCGGCATGGTGTGGGTGATCAGGTCGTCGATGTTGATCTTGCCGTCCATATACCAGTCGACGATCTTCGGCACGTCGGTGCGGCCGCGCGCGCCGCCGAAGGCCGAGCCGATCCAGCGCCGCCCCGTCACCAGCTGGAAGGGCCGCGTGCTGATCTCCTTGCCCGCCTCGGCCACGCCGATGATGGTCGAGACGCCCCAGCCCTTGTGGCAGCATTCCAGCGCCTGGCGCATCAGCGTGGTATTGCCGACGCATTCGAAGGAATAATCCGCGCCGCCTCCGGTCAGCTCCACCAGATGGCCGACCAGGTCGCCCTGGATCTCCTTCGGGTTGACGAAGTGGGTCATGCCGAACCTGCGCGCCATCGCCTCGCGCCCGGGGTTGATGTCGACGCCGACGATCATGTTGGCGCCCACCATCCTGGCACCCTGGATGACGTTCAGGCCGATGCCGCCCAGGCCGAACACCACCACATTGGCGCCAGCCTCCACCTTGGCCGTGAAGATCACCGCGCCGATGCCGGTGGTGACGCCGCAGCCGATGTAGCAGACTTTGTCGAAGGGCGCGTCCTCGCGGATCTTGGCCACCGCGATCTCCGGCAGCACCGTGTAGTTCGAGAAGGTGCTGGTGCCCATGTAGTGGTGCAGCGGCTTGCCGTTGCAGGAGAAGCGGCTGGTGCCGTCCGGCATCTGCCCGCGCCCCTGCGTGACGCGGATCTTCTGGCACAGGTTGGTCTTGCGGCTCAGGCAGTAGTCGCATTCCCGGCATTCCGGCGTGTAGAGCGGAATGACATGGTCGCCCTTGCGCAGGCTCTTCACGCCCGGGCCGACATCGACCACCACGCCCGCGCCCTCATGCCCGAGGATGGCCGGGAAGATCCCCTCCGGATCGGCACCCGAGAGCGTATACTTGTCGGTGTGGCACAGCCCGGTGGCCTTCACCTCCACCAGCACCTCGCCCTCCCGCGGCCCTTCCAGGTCCACTTCCTCGATCGAAAGCGGCTGGCCCGCCTCCCAGGCAACCGCGGCGCGTGTCTTCATTGCTGCGCTTCCTCCCTCTACCCGTTCTTGACCGTCAACCGGAGCCCGCCGGAATCCCGCGGACTGTATCCTTTGCCCGGGACAGGGCCCGGGGCCTCGCGGCATGGCCCCACCAGGGCCATGCCGCATGGTCGCTCATCGTGCCGGACTGCCCGTTCCCGAGGAAGGGGGCTGAGCGGTGGTGGATGGCAATTGCGGCGGCGGGGCCCCGCCTGTCGCCGCCTCGCCGGCCGAATTCCGTTGCGCGCCACTCATCGCCGCGCCGGAGCCCAGGTTGCCCTCCGGCCTTCTGGTGGCCGGCGTCTCGCTCGCGCCAGGGGGGCGGGGGCTGTGGGTCGGGGGCGCCGGCTGCGCCGCGGTGCCCGTATTCGCCGTCCCGGAGGATTGCTTCTGGGCATCGTTCATCGTGCTGCCGGATTGCAGATTGCCATCCGTCCTGCCGGGGGAGCCCTGGGGCGCCTGCGCCAGGCAGACCGCTGGCAGGGCGAGGAGCGAGACAAGCAGGGCAAGGCCCGTCGCTGTGGTCTTCATGTGCATCCTCCTGTTTATTGGAGAGCGTCCTGACGCCCTCTCTGTCAGCTTCAAGATAGAATGCCGGACAGTGGAAAGGCCAAGGTTAACGTCACGAAGGGGCGATGGATCGCGTCATGCTGATAATGCATACGGAAGATGAAGGTTAGAAAACTTTCATGTAACCTATTGCACTGCGGCAAAAGCGCTCGGCCCCGGGGGAAGTCTCCGGCCGCCGGCACGCCGCGAACCGACACGGATTACGCTTTACCGCCTCCCGGCATTTGTCCCATGCTTACGAGACAATTCCAAAACGAATCGTCAGGCGTGCCCGTTGCTGAGCGAGACTCAGAAACAGGCCGGGAAACCGGCAGGGAGAAAAGAATGTCCGAGACAATCAAGATCCACCCCTTGATAGACCAGGGGCTCAAGCCGGCTTCGCCGCAGTTTGCCGGCGGGACGCTGGTCTGTCACTGCAGGGAGCGACCGGTCAAGGTCAGGGTCTCCTGCCAGGTGGCGCATGACCATGCCTGCGGTTGCACGAAATGCTGGAAGCCGGCGGGGGCGGTTTTCTCCGTTGTCGCGGTGGTGCCGCGCGACAAACTCGAGGTCATCGAGAATGGCGACAAGCTGGCGATCGTCGACAACACAGCCGCGATCCAGCGTTATGCCTGCACCGCCTGCGGCGTCCATATGTATGGCAGGATCGAGAACAAGAACCACCCGTTCTACGGGCTCGATTTCATCCATCCCGAACTTTTCGAGGAATCCGGCTGGGCGCCGCCGGAATTCGCGGCCTTCGTCTCCTCGGTCATCGAGTCCGGCTACAAACCCGAACGCATGGGGGCGCTGCGTGCCCGCCTCAAGGAACTGGGGCTGGAGCCTTATGACTGCCTCTCGCCGCCGTTGATGGACGCCATCGCGGCGCATGGCGTCAAGGCGGCCGACGTACCGCCGCCCTGATCCACGACAGGGCCGGACGGGCGGCCCGCATGGCCGCCCGTCTTCAAAGCCACGTCTTCAAAGCTGCATGGATCTACTCGACGATCAGCGTGCCGGTCATGCCACGCTCCTCCAGCCCCCGCACGCGGAAGGTGAAGTTCCCTGTCCGCACGGGCACGAAGTAGACCTCGACCTCTCCCACATCGTCGAAATCCAGCTCCTCCAGCACGCTGGTCTTGATCTCCGTCTTGCCGACCACGACCTGGCGGATCCAGACATTGCGCCAGAATTCCGGTGCCACGAAGTTGTATTCGCGCCGGCCCGCGGCGGCGATGCGCCAGCGGTAGTAGCGGCCCGTTTCCAGCCGGTATTCGCGCTGAGAGAGAGTGAAGTCATCCTCACCCGAGCCCATCACCAGTGGCTCCAGCCGCTGCGGCCGGGTGGCCAGGTCGCCACGCGCCAGTGCAGGCTGGCTTCCCAATGTTCCCGCGCAGGCCATGGCAAGGCCCGCAGCCACCAGTGATCTGCGGTTCAGGCGTGTCGTCATTGCTGTGCTTCCTCCCGGCGCGGGTGTTTTTGTTGCATGTCCAGCATGGTGCTGTCTCATGCCCACGCTCAAGCACAAACATCCGTGTTCTGGCCGACAGGCTCCGGAAAGCGCCGCGACAGCTCGGCGCGCAGCATGTCCAGGCCGCCGGCATGGTCTTTCCGGTTCTCCAGCACTCCGCGCAGGGAATGGGGCGGGCGTCCGAGCACGGCGATTCGATCGGCCAGCGCCAGCGCATCCTCCAGTTGATGAGTCACCAGAACCGTGGTGATGCCGCGCTCCGCGATCACCTCGCCCAGCAGCGCCCGCAGCCGCACCGCCGTGGCCTCGTCCAGGGAAACCAGGGGCTCGTCCAGCACCAGCAATTCGGGGTCCACCACCAGGGCCCGCGCCAGGGCCGCGCGCCGCGCCATGCCGAGCGACAGCTCGCCGGGGAAGCGGCTGCCCCAGCCACCCAGCCCGACGCGCTCCAGCAGGGGCGCCACCTGTGCGGACGGCCGCCCCGCCGCCTCGGCCGCGAGCCGCAGATTGGCTTCGATGCTGCGCCAGGGCAGGAGGCGCGGCTCCTGGAACACCACGCCCAGGCGTTGCGGCCGCTGCCGTACCTCCCCCTCGAAAGCGGTGTCGAGGCCAAGAAGGATCCGCAGCGCCGTGGTCTTGCCGCAGCCGGAAGGGCCCAGCACGGCGGTGACGCTGCCAGCGGGGAATTCGAGGCGCAGGTCGCGCAGCGCCTCCGTGTCCGGATGCCCGGCGCGGCGATACCGCTTGCTGCGGATATCCAGGGTCAGCGGGGCGGGCTGCAAGTCAGGCAAGGCCACGCCAGGCCCGTGCTCGCCGTTCCGCCGGGCGCATCACGCCGGCCTCGATAGCCAGCATGACCGCCGCGAAAGCGAGGGCATAGGCCAGCAGCCCGGCCACGTCGAAGACCTGGAAGCGCAGGTTCATCTCGAAGCCGACCCCGCTGGGGCGGCCCAGCAGCTCGGCGACCAGCACGATCTTCCAGGCCGTGGCCAGTCCCGCCCGCGCCGCCGCCGCCAGATAGGGATGGAGCTGCGGCAGCATGACATCCCGCCAGCGGGCCATCAGGCCGAAGCGGTAGGCCTGCGCCATCTCATCCAGCCCCGGCTCCATCGCCCGCGCGCCTTCCCGCAGCGTCACGGCCACGGCCGGCAGCTTGACCAGGGCGACGGCGATCACGGTGGCCGCCTCGGTTTGGCCGAACCAGATATAGGCCAGCAGGATCACGACCAGCGCCGGAAGATTGAGGAGCAGCACGAGCCAGAAATCCCCGGCGGCATCCGCGAGGCGCGAGCGCCCCATGAGGATGCCGATCGCGCTGCCCGCCACCATGGCCAGCAGGAAGGCCGCCATGACGCGCGCCAGCGTGGCCCCGAGCGCCTGCGGCAGGCTGCCATCCGCCATGGCCGCCGCCGCGGCGCGCAGCACGGTCAGGGGGTCCGGCAGGGCGCGGTCCGCCGCCCATGCGGCAATCACCCACCACAGCAGCAGGAAACAGGCGGCGGAGCCCAGGCGGATCAGCAGCGCCCCGTGGTCCGGCGCCGATGTCCGGATGGCCGGGAGGGGCTGGACCCCCGTCGCGCCCTGCGTCATGGCGGCGCGCCGGCGGGGCGGTAGAAGCTGCCCTCCGGCAGTGTCATGGCCTGGCCGACCAGGCGCGGGCCGCCCAGTTCCGCCACGATGGCGTAGAGGCGCCTGGCATCCTCCTCCTCCGCCGCGACAGGCCGCTGCGGGATGCCGGCGCGGAAGTGGTCGCGCAGCCGCAGGAACATCGCTTCGGAATCCGCCTGCATCTGGGGCCGCAGCGCCTGCCACTCGGCATCGTCGTCGCGCATGATGGCCTTGGCCCGGGCCGAGGCACGCAGCAGGCCATCCAGCGCGGGGCGGTTGGCCGCGGCCCAGCGTTCATCGAAGACATATCCCAGCATGGCCACCGGCCCGGCGGCGCCGAGTTCCTGTTCGACCTGCTCGATCGCCAGCAATGTGCGGGCGCCCCCGGCTTCCAGCCGCGCGGCGAAGTTCCAGAAGACCAGCGCCGCATCCAGCCGCCCGCGCAGCAGCTGTTCCGCCAGCAGCGGCGGCGCGCCATAGACCGGCTCGACTTCCGCCGGCAGGTCGATCCCGTCGCGGCGGGCGCGGGCGACGAGCAGCAGCCAGGCCTTGTCGAGCGGCCCCCCGGATACGCCGACGCGGCGGCCGCGCAGGCCGGCGATATCGGTGATGGAGGAGCCGGCCGGCACCATGACGGAGCCGATGCTGCTGGAGAAGGGCGTGAATTGCAGCGGCTGATTCTCGGCGCGCTGGCGCGCGACCCAGAGCCAGTCGCTGACGATGACATCGGCCGAACCCGCCAGCAGCGCCACGCGGCCGGCCTCATTCGAGGCGAGGGGGACCTGCTGGATGCTGATACCCTCCGCCGCCGCCAGCCCATGCCGCGCGATGGTATCCAGTTCCCAGGCCAGGGTGCCGAAGCGGAGAGTGCCTACCCGCAGGGCGCCGGCGCTCTCGGCGCGGCCGGGATGCGGCGCCGCGCTGGCGAGGCCGGCCAGCGCGAGCAAAGTCCTTCGGGCCAGCACGCAAGCATCCTCCCTTTGGATCTCTTCTTGATGCCGAGACTAGCGCGTCCCGCGAGCGATCTGGAAGGGCGCTTCTTCACCAGCGGCATGCCGGCGATTTCCCCGGCGGGAATCCATTTCCGCCTTTGCGGCGCCACTCCGCCGTTGATAGCCTCGCCTGCCTCTGGCGAGCGGAGCTTCCGTCTGAATGACGTGTTTGCCATGATTCATGCGGTGGTCCTTGGCGCTGCGGCGGGCGGCGGTTTCCCGCAATGGAATTCCAACACGGCGGCATGCCGGCGCGCGCGGGCCGGGGATCCGGCGGCGGCGGCGCGCAGCCAGGCCTCGCTGGCGGTCAGTGCCGATGGCGCGTCCTGGTATCTGCTGAACGCCTCGCCGGACCTGCGCCAGCAGATCAACGCCACGCCCTGCCTGCATCCACGGGAAGGCCTCCGCTCCACGCCGATCGCCGGCGTGCTGCTGACGGGCGGCGAGGTCGATACCGTGGCGGGCCTCCTGACCCTGCGGGAGCGGCAGGCCCTGCGGCTGGTGGCCAGCGATGCGGTGCATGACCTGCTGGATGCCAATCCGATCTTCGAGGCCCTGTCCCGCGATGTGGTGCCGCGCCAGCGCGTGCCGCTGCGCCAGTGGTTTCCCCTGCTGGACGCCGGGGGCGGGCCGACGGGCCTGACGGCCATGCTCTTCCCCGTGCCCGGCAAGGTGCCGCTCTACCTGGAGCCCGCCGCCGGCGGCGCCCTGGCGCTGGAGGAAGAGGATGGCGGCACCGTGGGGGTGGCGCTGGAAGCAGGGGGACGGCGGATCTTCTACATCCCCGGCTGCGCCGCCATGACGCCGGCGCTGGAGGAACTGCTGCGCGGTGCCGAGCTGGTCTTTTTCGACGGCACCCTGTGGCGGGATGACGAGATGATCCTGGCGGGTCTCGGCCCCAAGACCGGCCAGCGCATGGGCCACATGTCCGTCAGCGGCGCCGGCGGCACGATGGCCGCCTTCGCCGGGCTGGACGTAGAACGGAAGATCCTGATCCACATGAACAATTCGAACCCCGTGCTGCTGGACGGCTCGCCCGAGCGCGCCGAGGCCGAGGCCGCCGGATGGCAGGTCGCCTTCGACGGCATGGAGGTGCGGCTGTGAGCGCGGCGCTTCTCTCCCCCGACGCGCTGGAAGCCGCCCTGCGGCAGATCGGCGCGGAGCGTTACCACAACCTGCACCCCTTCCACCGCGCGCTGCATGACGGCCGCCTGACGCGGCAGCAGGTGCAGGCCTGGGCGCTGAACCGCTACTATTACCAGAGCCGCATTCCCGCCAAGGACGCCTATCTGGTCGCGCGCCTGCCGGACCCGGCCCTGCGCCGGTTGTGGCGCAGCCGGATCGAGGACCATGACGGCGACATCCAGCCCGAAGGCGCGGAGCAGAACGGCGGCATCGCGCGCTGGCTGAAGCTGACTGATGGCCTGGGGCTGGACCGGGACTACGTGATCTCCACCGCCGGCATCCTGCCGGGCACGCGCCATGCGGTGGATGCCTATGTCAACTTCGTCCGCGACCGCCCGATCCTGGAGGCCATCGCCTCCTCCCTGACCGAGATGTTCTCGCCCAACATCATCAGCGAGAGGGTCTCCGGCATGTTGCGGCATTACGACTTCGTCACGCCGGAGACCCTCGCCTATTTCACGCCGCGCCTGACCCAGGCCCCGAAGGATGTCGCCTTCGCGCTGGACTACGTGAAGGAGCACGCCCGCACCGCCGAGCAGCAGGAGGCGGTGCTGGAGGCGCTCCGCTTCAAATGCGGGGTGCTCTGGGCGCAGCTGGACGCGCTGGACTACGCCTATGTCTCCCCAGGGAATGTCCCGCCCGGCGCCTGGAGGCCCTGACGGCGGCGCGCGCCGTCACGCCGAGGGCCGCAGGCCGAGGATGCGCCGCGCCTCGGCCGCCGTCGCCACCTGCCCGCCCAGGGAATCGATGATGGCCGCCGCCTTGGCGACCAGGGCGGCGTTGTCGGGGGCGAGCACGCCCTTCCTGATATAGACATTGTCCTCCAGCCCCACCCGAACATGCCCGCCCAGCAGCCAGGCCTGGGCCAGCATCGGATATTCCCACCGCCCCACGCCGAAGCCGCTCCACTTCGCCCCCGGCGGCAGGAGGGAGGCGAGATAGGACATCGTCGCCGGGCTGGCGGAGGCGCCGTATTTCACGCCCAGCACAAGCTGGAAGAAGGGGTCCGGTCCCAGCGTGCCATCGGCCAGCAGGTCCCTGGCCAGGTGGATGTCGCCGCTGTCGAAGCATTCCAGCTCCGGCAGCGTCCCGGCCTCGCGAATCAGCTTCGCCATGACGCGGAGGTTGTCCGGCGTGTTGATGACGACGGAGGAGCCGGAATACATCGTGTTGAAATCGAGGCTGCACATATCCGGGCGCAGCGCCACGACATGCTCCACCCGCTGCGCCGGCGGCATCAGCGTGGTTCCGGGCGCGGCGAGTTTGGGGTCCTCGGGGCTGGGGACGAAGCGCTGGCCGGGGCCGGTGGTCAGGTTGATGATCACCTCCGCATTGCTGTCGCGGATGCGCTCCACGGTTTCACGATAATGCTCCAGCTCCATGGAAGGCCGGCCATCGGGGTAGCGGACATGGATATGGACGATGGCCGCGCCGGCCTTCGCCGCATCGAGACAGGCTCTGGAAATCTCCTCTGGCGTGCAGGGAAGCTCCGGATGATGCGCGCGCGTGGTGATATTGCCGGTGACGGCGCAGGAGATGATGGTGGGCATGGTCCGCACTCTCTGTTCAATGGAAGGTTCGGCAGTGTCACGCGGCGCGTGATCCGCTATCACCGCGTGGTGATTCCGCTGCTGGTGAGCCTGGAAGAGTTCCGCATCACGCAGCAAGAAGAAAGGGGAAACGGGAATGAGCGATCTCAGGGAAGGGGGCCTCGGGCCCTATGGACTCGATGGCCGCGTCGCCGTCGTCACGGGCGGCAGCAGCGGTGTCGGCGCGGCTTCCGCCCGGCGCCTGGCGGAACTGGGTGCCACGATCGTCATCGGCTACAACAGTGGCCGTGACCGCGCGGAGGCACTGGCGGCGGAACTGCCCGGCAGCGGTCATTTCCCGCTCCACCTCCCCATGACCGACAGCGCCGCCATCCGCGCCGGTGCCGCGGAGGTGGAAGCGAGGCTTGGCCGTGCCGATATCCTCGTCAATTCCGCAGGAACCACGCGCGCCGTGCCGCATGCGGATCTCGACGCCATGGACGACGAAAGCTTCGACCGCATCCTCATCACCAATGTGCGCGGCCCTTTCTCCACCATCCGCGCCTTCGCGCCGCTGCTCAAGCGGAGCGGGGACGCGGTGGTGGTGAATATCTCCTCCCTTGCCGCCGTGAACGGGCTTGGCAGCAGCATCGCCTATTGCGCCTCCAAGGCGGCGCTCGACACCATGGCGATGTCGCTCGCGCGGGTGCTGGGGCCGGAGATCCGGGTCATCGGCATCTCGCCGGCCGGGGTGGATACCCAATTCGTCCCTGGCCGCAGCCGGGAAGCCTTGCTGAAGCAGGCATCCCTCTCGCCGCTGAAAACCGTCTGTCAGGCGGATGACGTGGCGCTCGCGGTCGTCGCGGCGGTCACGCATCTCCGCCTCTCAACCGGCTGCACGCTGCTGGTGGATGGGGGCCGCCACCTCTGAGCGGGGGCGGCCCATAGCCTCAGCCCGAGGTGGGCCGCGAACCCTTGAACAGCGGGGAGGTGGTGCGGGAGGCGTAGCGCCAGCGCCCATCCGCCCCCCGCACGCATTCATCCCTGACGGCGCCGATCAGGATCGGCGGCTCCGACATCAGCGGCGGGACGCCGTCATCCGCGTAGAGGCACATGGTCCATTCCGCCGTCGCGTGATCGGCATCCCTGACGGTGACATGGAAGTTATGGATCAGGTGCCGGGCCACGCGCGGGCCGCGCGACTCGCGTTCCGCATAGAAGCCGCGGATCTCCTCCCGGCCCCGCCGCGACTTGTGGCTGGTGGTATAAACGCCATCCTCGGTGAAGTATTCATGGGCGTGGCGCCCCCAGTCCGTATCGACGTCATGCCAGAAGGCGATGTTCAGCGCCTCCAGCTCCTGCCGGATGCGGAGTTCGTCAATGGCCATCATGCTGTCCCTGTTGCCTCAAGATAGTCCGTGAATTTCGCGGGATCGACCAGCTCGCCTTCCCGCAGCCCCCGCAATGCCGCATCCACCATGGCGATGCGGGCCTCCCGCGTGCTGGCGCCGGCATGGGGGGTGGAGAGCAGGTTGGGATGGCGCAGCAGCCGGTCGTTGTCGGGCGGTTCATGCGCGAAGACATCGAGGCAGGCCGCCACCAGCTTCCCGCTCTCCAGCCGCTCCAGCAGCGCCTCCTCGTTCACGATGCCGCCACGGCAGGTATTGACCAGCACGCAGTCCGGCCGCAGCCGCGCCAGCGTCGCGGCGTCATAGAGATCCTCCGTCGCAGGGGAGCGGGGGATGTGCAGCGACAGCACCTCCGACCGCTCCAGCAATTCGGCGAAGGAAACCGGCGTGATGTCATGTTCCCTGTAGAAATCAGGATAGTCTCGGATGTCATGGGTGATGATGGTGCAGCCGAAGGGCTGGAGCAGGCGCACCACCTCCTTGCCGATATGTCCGCAGCCATGCAGGCCGACGACGCGGCCCGTCAGGCTCCGGCCGACGCGGGTGCGCGGCCTCTCGCCATTCCGCATGGCCAGGCTGAGCGGCGCGACCCAGCGCAGCCCGGCGATCATGAAGCACAGCGCGAGTTCCGCGACCGCGAGGCGGTTGACGCCCGGCGTGAAGCCCAGCCGCACGCCGTGGCGCTGGCAGGCCGCGAGATCCACCGTGTTCAGCCC
Organism: Roseomonas marmotae; assembly: GCF_017654485.1. Lineage (NCBI taxonomy): Bacteria > Pseudomonadati > Pseudomonadota > Alphaproteobacteria > Acetobacterales > Roseomonadaceae > Roseomonas > Roseomonas marmotae. The sequence goes on from NZ_CP061094.1 coordinate 225,098, forward strand.
GACGCCGAAGATGCCGATGTCGCGGATATGCGGCAGGGCGCGCAGGACGCGGTCATTGACCACGTCGCCGCCCATGATGGCGCCGTCGCAATCCGCCAGGAAGGCGATGATCTCCTCCTCGGTCATCCTGTGGCGGATGTCCTCGTTGAACTTCGCCTGCGGATACTCGGCGAGGATACGTTCGCGCAGATAGGGCACGCTGCCGATCGCGCCATTCGTCACGCCGGGGCGGCGGAGCATGGCTGGCCTTGTCTCCGGCATCAGCTCACTCGACCGAGATATTGGCGGCCTTGATGACCGGCCGCCATAGCTCGACCTCCGCCGTCATGCGGCGCGTCAGGTCGGCCGCCGTGCCACCGAGCGGCGTGAGGCCGAGATTCGGCAGCAATGCCTTCGTCTCCTCCAGCGCCAGATAGGCATTGCTCTCGGCGTTCAGGCGGCTGACGATCTCCGCCGGCATCTTCGCGGGGCCGAGCAGGGAGATCCAGCCGGTGGCCTGGTAATCCGCCACGCCCTGCGCCTGCACCGGCGGCGTGTCCGGCAGCTGCGGGATCGCCTGGGTCGCCGTGACGCCGAGGGCCTTCAGCGCGCCGGTCTCGATATGCGGCAGATAGGTGGTGACGAGGTCGAGCGCCATGTCGACCGAGCCGGCCAGCAGGTCGTTGGTCAGCGGCGCCGAGCCGCGATAGGGGATGACATTGAGCTGGATGCCCGTGCGGTACATCAGCAGCTCCACCGCCAGATGCGCGACGGCGCCCAGCGGCGGCGTTCCGCAATTCACCTTGCCCGGATTCTTTTTGGCATAGGCGATCAGCTCCTGCACCGTGCTGTAGGGCATGTCCTTCCGCGCCGCGATGACGATCGGCAGTTCCGCGAGCAGGGCGACCGGCGTCAGATCCGTATTGGGATCGAAGGGCATCGAGCGGTAGAGCAGCGTGTTGTTGGTGATCGGCGCATTGGTCGTCACCATCAGCGTGTAGCCATCCGGCGCCGCGCGCGCGACCATCGCCGCGCCGATATTGCCATTGGCGCCGGAGCGGTTGTCCACGACCGCGGGATGGCCGAGGCGATCCCCGAGATAGCGCGAGAGCCCGCGCGCCAGCACGTCGGTGGAGCCGCCCGCCGGCCAGGGGACGATGACGGTCGCCGGGCGGCTGGGCCAGGTTTCCGCGCGGGCAGGGCGCGCCGCCGCCGCGAGGCCCGCGCCGATGGCGAGGCCGCCCAGGCCGCGCCGTGTGATGCTGGACATGATCCGTTTCCTTCTGGTTCTTCTTGGTCAGGCGCCGAAATACAGCCGCATCGGCGTGTCGCCGGTGATCAGCCGGCGCGTCGCCGCATCGGGCACCCAGTCATGCAGGTCGGCGATCGTCTGGGCGTAGCTCACCTGGTTCTCGAAGGCGGCGAAGGGCCAGTCGCTGCCCCAGACCAGCCGCTCCCCGCCGGAGACGCGCAGCAGCGCCCGCGCGTAATTCCGCGCCGCCTCCGGCGAGGGCATGCGGAAGCCGCCGGACAGCTTCACCCAGGTGCGCCCGCGTTCCACCGCCGCCAGCAGCGCCTTGAAGCCGGGGCAGTCGATGCCGAGGCGCTCGTCGGGCTTGCCGAAATGGTCGATCACCAGCTTCACGCCGGCATCCTCCATCGCGTTGATCACCTCCGGCAGCGCCGCGCCGCTGGCGAGCGTGTGGACATGCCAGTCCAGGTCACGCACCCGCCGCAGCAACAGCCTGTATTCGGGTGAGCGGAGGTCCGGCGGGTTCGGCACCCGGCGGAAGAACAGGCGGATGCCGACGATGCCATCGGCCTTCATGCGCTCCAGCGTGTACATATCCGTCTCCGGCAGCACGAAGGCGGTGCCGCGCAGCCGTGGATTCCGGCGCATGGAGCGGATGACATAGTCGTTGTACTGGCCATGGAGGCTGGCGGCCGCGATGACGCCGTAGCCGATGCCATGCTGGTCCATCAGGGCGATGAACTGCTCGGCCGTGGCATCCTCCGGCGGGTGGTGCCAGGCCCAGGGGGTGAGGGGCATGTCGCGGGTGTAGAGATGGAAATGCGCGTCCACGAGCGGCGTGTCGGCGGCCTGGGTCGAAACGGTCATTCGCGAGGAATTCCTGCCTGCTCCACGATGCTTTTCCACAGCGGCACCTCGGCGCGCATCCGGCTCGCCAGCGCCTCCGGCCCGTCCAGCAGCGTCTCCGCGCCCAGTTCCGTCATGCGCTCCGCCAGCACGGAATCCCGGCGCAGCGGCGCCAGCTCCCGCATCAGGCTGGCGACGACCCCGACCGGCAGGTCGCGCGGGCCGAACAGGCCGAACCAGAGCTGGATGCCGTCGTAATCCGGCACCTCCTCCACCATGGCGGCGGCATCGGGCGCGAGCGTGGCCCGCTGGCGCCCGGCATTCGCCAGCACGCGCATCCGGCCTGCCCGCAGATGCGGGATGGCCTCGACCGGGCTGAGGAAGGCGGAATCCGTCTCTCCGCTCAGCAGCGCCGTGGCCGAGGGGGCGGAGCCGCGATAGGGCACATGCAGCAGGTCCAGCCCCGCGCGCGCGCGCAGCAGCTCGCCCGCCAGGTGGACGGTGGTGCCGACGCCGGAGGAGCCGAAGCTGACCCGGCCCGGCTGGGCGCGCGCGCGGACCAGGAAACTCCGCAGGTCACGGAAGGGACTGTCGGCACGGACCAGCAGCAGGATGGGCGCGGCTGCGGTCATGGTGATGGGCGTGAGGTCCGTCAGCGGGTCGAAGCCGGGGTCGCGCTGCAGCGCGGGAAGGATGGCCACGGCCGAGGTGCTGTGCAGCAGCGTATGCCCGTCCGTGGCCTGCGCGACGGTGCGGATGCCGAGGGCGCCGCCGGCGCCCGAGCGGTTCTCCACCACGAAGGACCTGCCGAGGTGGCGCGTCAGGTGGTCCGCGATGATGCGCGCCGGGATATCGGCGGTGCCGCCGGGCGCGAAGGGAACGATGATGCGCGCGTTCTGGCCCGGCCAGCCCTGCTGCGCGGCGGCGGGCGCCGCGAGGAGGCCGAGACCCGCCGCCGCCAGGGCGTGGCGGCGCGTCAGGACAGGGGGGCGATGGATGGCTGATACGCGGCCGAGCGGCATGACTTCCCTCCGCGGCACATTGTTCCCGTGCCGTGACGGTCCAGCCTAACGGCGGCGCGGGCGCCATCCAGCATTTCGGCGCCGCGTTCCGCAGGGCGGAATGCAGCGCCGTTCCGGCGGCAGGGCGGCGGCACGCGCCGCCCGGATCGTTCAGGCCCCGTCGGGCATGGGGTAGTCGTCGGCGTTCAGCACCCAGCCCGGCTTCTTCGAGAAATCCAGGCGCGGCGGGCAGAAGATGTCGACGAGCTGGTTCAGCCCGGCGGCCTGGGCGCGGGTGGTGTGGATGGCGGGCGGCGGGATCACGGCCACGGAAGGCGAGCCGCAGAATTCATGCTCGTCCTCCCGCCAATGGTTCATGTTCGGCGTCCAGGGCCAGCGCAGGTCGTGGATGAAGTCGCCGTCCAGGGCCAGCGAGCACTGCTCGAAATCCTCGTGGTGATGCGGGGAAAGCTTCGTGGTGTCGCGCGGGCCGTGCCGGGGGTCGAGGTAGTTCACCATGAAGGTGGAGCCACGGAAGATGCGGCCGAACCGCCCTGGCTCCACCGCCACGTCCAGCCCGTAGCGCCGGATGCGGTAGCCATCCTTCGGCGCCGGCCATGCCTCCAGCGGCGGGATCAGCGGGTTCGGCGTCGCATAGGCGGCGTTGTTCGGGCAGCGGGCGACGAGATCCTCGGCCCGTGTCGTGAAGAGGCGAACGATGCGGCCCGCGCCGCGGATCTCGATGCTGCTGTCGCCGGGCGGGATGAAGACCACCGCATGGCCCGCGCAGTCCTGCCGCTCCCCGCCGGCGGTGACGATGGCGGAGGTGGCGGCATCCGGCAGCAGCAGCACATACTCATCGGGCTGGCCCTGGCGCGTGAAGCGGGCGCCGTCGCTGGCCATGGTGTAGGCGACGACGAAGTTCTGGCCCCGCGCGTGCCAGGTGCTGCCCTCCGGGCCATCCTCCTGCGGCGGCGTCTCGTAGAACTTCACGTAGCTGGATGGCGAGTAGCCGCCCGCCGGCACGGCATGGCCGGTGCGGGAGGGCGCGAGCGCGGCGCGCGGGTCCGACTTGTCATACATCGGCGGAGGTCTCCTTCATCTGCATCCTGTCCCGCGCGTCAGGCCGGCCGGCGCGGCGCCCTGGCCCACGGCGGATGCGGCCGTGGAAAGGACCCTGGTGGCCTCCCGGAAGGCCGTCTCCCCGATGTTAGCGGCGGCCCTGCCGGCGGCGCGGCAATTCTGGCCCCATTCCGCTATGCGGAACGCACGCCCGCCCCGCGCGACCCGCCCCCCGCCAGGGTGCTAGGAGGGCGGCGGATGGCCGTTGGCGGGAGCAGAGCCGGGATGCAGATGACAGTGGTGGAGATCCGCGGCCAGGGTGGACCGGAGGTGCTGCATCTCGCGCAGCGGCCGGTGCCGGACTGCGGGCCGGGGGAGGTGCTGGTGCGGGTTGCCGCGGCCGGGGTCAACCGGCCGGATGTGCAGCAGCGCAAGGGCCTCTATCCGCCCCCGGCCGGCGTGACGGATATCCCAGGGCTGGACGTGGCGGGGGTGGTCAGCGCCGTGGGGCCGGATGTCGCCTGGCCGCGTGTCGGCGACGCCGTCTGCGCGCTGGTCGCGGGCGGGGGCTATGCCGAGTTCTGCCTGGTGCCGGCGCCGCAATGCATGCCCGTCCCGCGCGGCTTCACCTTCGCCCAGGCCGCGACCCTGCCGGAAGTCTTCTTCACCGCCTGGAACAACGTCATCTGGCTGGGGCGGCTGGCGGAGGGGGAGACGCTGCTGGTGCAGGGGGGCACCAGCGGCGTCGGCCTCGCCGCCATGCAGATCGGCAGGCACCTGCGGGACGCGACGGTGCTGGCCACCAGCAGCTCCGCCGCCAAGCGGGCGGTCTGCCTGGAGATGGGCGCGGATGCCGTGGTCGACTACCGCGACGCCGACTGGCCGGAGCAGGTACGCGCGCTGACGGACGGGCGCGGCGTGGATGTCATCCTGGACGGGCAGGGGGGCGACTACACGCCGCTGGAACTGGGGCTGCTGGCGCCGGATGGGCGGCTGGTGCTGATTGCCAGCCACCGCGCGCCGAAGGCCGAGATCAGCACGCGCGAGATCTATATCCGCCGGCTGACCCTGACGGGATCGACGCTGCGCGCGCGCCCCGTGGCCTATAAGGGCCGCATCGCGCGGGAACTGGTGGAGCAGGTCTGGCCGCTGCTGGAGGCGGGGCGCATCCGCACGCATATCTGCGGCGTGCATCCGCTGGCGGAGGCCGCGGCCGCCCATGCCGTGCTTGACGCCAATGAGCAGATCGGCAAACTGGTGCTGACCGTTTCCGACCTCGCGGAAACCGTGCCGGAACCGCCCTCCTGAGCGACCCGCCTGTCCAGTCCGTGCTGCGCGCCCTGTCGATCCTGAAGGAATTGAACAGGCAGCAGAACACCACGGTCGATCAACTGCACCGCACCACCGCCCTGCCGAAGCCGACCATCATGCGGCTTCTGGGCACGCTGGCGGCGGCGGGGCTGGTGACGAAGGCGGAGCGGGGCCTCGGATACCAGGTCACCTCGGATGTGCTCTCGCTCAGCGCCGGCTTCCACGGCGGGCCGCTGGTGGCGGAGGCGGGGCGCCCCTGGGCGGTGGACCTGACGCGCCGCCTGCGCTGGCCGGCGGCGATCACGGTGCCCGTGCACGGGCGCGTCGCCGTCAGCGTCAGCACCGTGGCGGACAGCGCCGTCTCGCCCTTCCATGCCACGGTGGGCGTCAGCTTCAGCATGGTGACGCGCGCGGTGGGCCGCGCCTACCTCGCCTTCTGCCCGGATTCCGAGCGGCGCATCCTGATGCGGATGCTCGCCGCCTCCAGCGACCCGGAGGATAACCCTCCCAACCTCACCCGCGTGGTGCAGGCGATGATCACCACCGTCCGGCGCCAGGGCTATGCGGAGCGCGACCCGAATGTGGAGCCGCGTTCCTCCAATACCGTCGCGGTGCCGATCCGCCTGGGCGAGACGGTGGCCGGCACCATCGGCCTCAGCTATTTCCGCTCGGCCGTCAGCCACGCCGTGCTGGTGGGCGAGCTGGTGCCCGCGCTGAACAAGGCAAGCCAGGAAATCACCGTCTCCATGGAGCGGTTGCAGCGGGATCGCGCCGGCAACTGACGGCGCTTCGCGTGCCCCCCCCGGCGTTCCGCGATGCGGAATGGCCGCATTTATCCCTCCGGCGCCGGCCGCCCCTCCCTTACCGTCAACGGCACCAGAGGGAAGGGAATGCGATGCCCGATCAGCATCAGGCCGCGCCGCATCTGACGGGCTTCGTTCCGCCACGCCATGCCTGCGACGCGCACTGCCATGTCTTCGGGCCAGGCGAGCGTTTCCCTTATGCCGCGAGCCGCCGCTACACGCCGGAAGACAAGCCCAAGGAAGTCCTCGCCGCGCTGCACGACCGCCTGGGGCTGGAGCGCGCGGTGCTCGTGCAGGCGAGCTGCCACGGCACCGACAACCGCGCCATGATGGACGCGCTGCGTTCCGATCCCGCGCGCTATCGCGGTGTCGCCATGATCGACGACGAGACGCCGGATGCCGAGCTGATGGCGATGCACGAGGCCGGCGTGCGTGGCATCCGCTTCAACTTCATCAAGAGCCTGGGCGGCGGCCCCGGCCTGGACGTGGTGCATCGCGCCGCCGGCCGCGTGCGCGGCATGGGCTGGCATGTCGTGCTGCACCTGCAGGGCGATGGCGTGCGGGAGATGGAGGAGACCATCCGCGCGCTGCGGATGCCAGTGGTGATCGACCATATGGGCCGTGTCGATCCGGCGCAGGGGGTGGAGGGCGCATCCTTCCGCGCCCTGCTGGCGCTGCTGCGGGAGGATGAGCGGATCTGGGTGAAGCTGAGCGGCGCCGAGCGCATGGTGCCCGCCCCCTTCACCGCGGCGCTGCCCTTCGCCCATGCGCTGCTGCGGGCGGCGCCGGACCGCGTGCTCTGGGGCACCGACTTCCCGCATCCCAATCTGGCGGTGCCGGTGGAGGAGACGGAGCTGCTGGACCTGGTGCCGCTGATCGCCCCGCGCGCGGAGGACCGGCAGCGCCTGCTGGTAGAAAATCCCGCTGCTCTCTATGGCTTTGAGGACTGACCGCCATGCCGGCCGTTGACAGCCACGCCCATGCCTTCGATCTCTCGCGCCAGGGTTGGGGCGGGGACCGGGGCTTCGACATCCTGCCGAATGAACTCGGCACCGCGCCGCAGTTCCTGCATCTGCTCTCCTGCCACGGCTTCACCCATGGCGTGCTGATCAATCCGCTCGGCGGCTATGGCGCCAACAACACCTATATGCTGGAGGCCATCGCCGCCAGCGGGGGCAGGCTGAAGGGCGTGGCGCTGCTGCCGGATGGCACGCCGGAGGCGGAGATCCGCCGGATGGTGGAAGGCGGCATCACCGGCATCCGCTTCAACCTGGACTTCCCGACCAGCCCGCCGCTGCTGGGGCCCGCCGGGGAACGCGCCCTGGCCCAGGCGCGCGAGGCCGGCTGGATCGTGCAGGTCCACTACCACCACGGGGATTCCATCATCGCGGCCCTGCCGGTGCTGCGCGCCGCCCGCCTGCCGGTGGTCATCGACCATTGCGGCAGGCCGGACCTCGCGGAAGGCCCGGGGCAGGCCGGCTTCCAGGCCCTGCTGGATTTCGGCCGGAACAGCGATGCGGTGATCAAGCTCTCCGGCGCCTTCCGCCTCACCAGAACGGGATCGCCTTATACCGATACCGACCCCTATGTCGCGGCGCTGATCGAGGCCTTCACGCTGGACCGCTGCATCTGGGGTTCCGACTGGCCCTTCCTGCGGGCGAAGGAACGCACGGATTACGGCGCGCTGCTGGCCGCGCTGCACCGCGTCGTCCCGGATGCGGCGGGGCGGGAGAAGATCCTCTGGACCAATCCGTCACGGCTCTTCGGCTTCACGGCCTGAAAAGAACCACGGGGAATACGACCATGCTCATCTCCCGGCGTGGCGCCTTGATGGCCGGCGGGTCCGTCATGATGGTGCGCGCGGCGCGGGCGCAGTCCTGGCCCGACCGCCCGATCCGCGTGATCGTGCCCTATGCCGCCGGCGGCGCCGACCAGTTCATCCGGCCCTTGCAGGACGGCATGACGCAGGCCCTGGGGCAGGCCATCGTCATCGAATCCGCGCCCGGCGGGGGCGGGGCGCTGGGCGCCAACCGCGTCCGCACCGCGCCGCCCGACGGCCATACGCTGCTCTTCGCCGGCACGGGCGCGCTGACCGCGGTACCGAGGTTGCAGAAGCTGGGCTATTCCATCGCGGATTTCGCGCCGATCGCCAATCTCATCGCCATCCCCTACGTGCTGGCGGCGCGGCGGGATGCCGCCTTCACGGATATGGCCAGCTTCCTGAAGGCCGCCAAGGCGAGGCCGGAGGGGCTGACCTATGGCACGCCCGGCACCGGCAGCACGCCGCATCTGATCGCCGAGGCCATGGCCAAGGCCGCCGGCATCCGGATGCTGCATGTGCCCTATTCCGGCATCGCCACGGCCGCCGTCGCGCTGCTGGCGGGGGATATCGACCTGGTGATGGGCGCCCCCGGCAATATCATGCCGCTGATGGAGCGCGGGGTGCGCCCGCTGGCGCAGACCGGCGCCGCCCGTATCGCACCGCTGCCGGAGCTGCCGACGCTGCGCGAGGCAGGGCTGCCGGTCGAGCTGGTCACGCGCTTCGGCTTCTTCGCGCCCCGGCACACCGATGCCGCGATTCTCGACCGCCTCGCCCGGCTCGTGCTGACCGGCGCCGCCGGCCCCGCCTATGTCGAGGCCATGCACCGTGGCTTCAACGAGGTGGAGCCGCTGGACCGCGCCCGGTTCCAGGCCTTCCTGGAAGCCGAGGACAAGGCGACGGCGCAATGGCTCCAGGCACTGGACCTGGGTTGAGGCCCGATGAACCACCATTCGCTCCAGGGAGCCATGTGATGCCACCCTCGCCACCTGACGGCAGTTTCCGCGCCCGCCTCGCCCGCCGCGACGTGCTGGTCGGCAGCTTCATCAAGACGCCGACGCTGCACAGCACCGAGATCCTCGGCGCGATGGGCTTCGATTTCGTCGTGATCGACGAGGAGCATTCGCCCTTCGACCGGCAGGCGACCGATGCGGCGCTCTTCGCGGCCAGGGCCACCGGCGCCGCCGGGCTGGTGCGGGTGCCGAGCCCGGCGCCGCATCACCTGCTCTCCGTCCTCGATTGCGGGGCGACGGGCGTGCTGGTGCCGCATGTCGCCAGCGCCGCGCTGGCCGCCCAGGTCGCCGCCGCCTGCCGCTACCGTGGTGGACGGCGCGGCTATTCCGGCTCTGTCCGCGCCGCCGGCTATGGCGGCGGCAGGATGTGGGACTACGTGGACAGCGCCGATGCCGCGACCACCGTAGTCGCGCAGATCGAGGACCCGGAGGCGCTGGACGAGATCGATGCCATCGCGGCCACCGACGGGATCGACGCGCTCTTCATCGGCCGTGGCGACCTGACCGCCGCGATGGGCGCGCCGACCAACGACGCCCCGCCGATCCGCGAGGCCGTGGACCGCATCGCCGCCGCCGCGAAGCGCGCGGGCAAGCCGGTCATGGTCTTCGTCGGCGGCATGCAGGAAGCGAGCTGGCTGCACGGCATAGGCGCCAGCGCCTTCGTCTATTCATCCGACCAGGGGTTCATGAAGCAGGCCGCGTCCAAGGCGCTGGCGGAGCTGCGTGGCCTTCCTTCCCAAGCCTGACAGGACATATCCGAATGACCACCGAAGCCGATCCGGCCCTCGTGCAGTCGCTGATGCAGGGTGCGATCGACCTGCATTGCCACAGCGGCCCTTCCGTCATGGCCCGCGCGGTGAACCATGAGCAGGCGCTGGAACAGGCGGCCGAGGCCGGGATGCGCGCCGTGCTGTTCAAGGACCACTACTATCCCACCGGTCCCTTCGTGGATGTGCTGAAGGAATCCGGCAAGGCCACCAGGGCGGAGCCCGTCGGCAGCATCGTGCTGAACAACGCCGTCGGCGGCATCAATCCCTTCGCCGTGGAGCCGGCGCTGAAATGCGGTGCGAAGGTGGTGTGGATGCCCACCGTCTCCGCCGCCAATCATATCCGCGAGGGGCACCGCAAGTCGCTGTTGCCGACCAAGAGCAAGATGCTCAAGCAGGTCGGGCTCTCGGCGGTGGATGCGCGGGGCGAGCTGCTGGACAATGTGAAGCAGGTGCTGGACATCATCGCCGAGCATGATGCCGTCCTCTCCTGCGGCCACCTGCATATCAGCGAGGTCTGGCCGCTCTTCGACGAGGCGAAGAAGCGCGGCGTCACCCGCCTGCTGGTCAACCACCCCAGCTACACCGTCGGCGCCACGCTGTCCGACGTGAAGGAGCTGGTGAGCATGGGCGCATGGATCGAGCATTCGATCTGCATGTTCATCCCCAACCGCATGAAGGTCTATGACGAGGACTTCCTGAAGGCGCTGATCGAGGCGGCCGGGGTGGATCGCACCTTCTTCGGCTCCGATCTCGGCCAGACCAACGCGCCATTGCCGGTCGAGGGCTTCCGGCAGATCATCGGCCTCTGCCTCTCGCTCGGCTATAGCGAGGATGATATCCGCAAGATGGTCGGCACCAATGCCGCGCAGCTCGCGGGCATCGGCGCCAATCAGGGCTGATCCAGGATCGATAGGGAAGAATGACGATGGTCGGGTCCCGTCCTCCCAGCCGCAGGCAGGTGCTGTTTGCCGCCGGACTGCTGCCGCTCGGCTTGGCGGGGCCGGCGCGGGCCGCCTGGCCCGACAGGCCCTTGCGCCTGATCGTCGCCTATCCGCCCGGCGGCACGGGCGACCTGGTGGGACGGCTGGTCGCGGAGGGGCTTGGTGCCCGCATCGGCGGCACGGTGGTGGTGGAGAATCAGGCCGGCGCGGGGGGGGTCATCGCCGCCCGCGCGGTCAGCCGCGCGGCGCCGGACGGCTATACGCTGCTGCTGGCGGGAAATGCCATCTTCGCCATCCAGCCGCATCTCACCGATGTCGGCTTCGATCCGCTGAAGGGCTTCAGCCCCATCGCCAATGTCAGCGAATCCCAGCGCGTGCTGGCCGTCCGCAACAACCTGCCGGCCACCACCCTGGCCGAGCTGGTGGCCTTTGGGAAGCAGAACCCGGGCAAGCTCAATTTCGGTTCCGCCGGCATCGGGTCGAGCCTGCATGTGATGACGGAGATGTTCCTGCGGGAGGCCGGGGTCCAGGCGGTGCATGTGCCCTTCCGGGGTTCGGCGCCCGGCGTGCAGGCGCTGCTCTCCGGCGATATCGACTTCATGATCGACACGGCGGTCATCCAATACGTGCTGCAGGGCAAGCTGCGCGCCCTCGCTTCCGTCGCCGACCGCCGGCTGCCGCAACTGCCCGAGCTTCCGACGCTCGCGGAACAGGGATATCCCAAGGTCCGCACCTCCGGCTGGCAGGCGGTGCTGGGTCCGCCGGGTATGCCGGCGGAACTCATCGACACCCTCGCCGGGCATATCGAGGCGATGCAGAAGGACCCCACCTTCCTCGCGGGCCTCGAACGCCTCAACGCCGTGCCCAGCTTCCGTGGCCCCGCGCAGTTCAACACCGACCTCGCGGAGGATTACCGCCAGTTCGGGGAGATCATCCGCGGCACCGGAATCCGCGCGGAATGAGGTCCGATGGCCTCAACGCGGCGGCCGCCCGCTGGGCCGCCGGCCTGACGCTGGACGTCGTGCCGCCGGAGGTGGTGGAGAGCATGCGCCTCCGCATCCTCGACCTCATCGGCGTCATGCTGGCGGCGAAGCCGCTGCCGCTGGTGGCCGCCGCGACGCGCGCGGCCGTGGCGGCGGACCCCGGCGGCGGCGCGGCCATCCTGGGCGATGCCACGCCGGTCTCGCCCATGGCGGCCAGCTTCGTGAACGGCGTGATGTCGGCCGTGCTGGAATATGACGACACGCATATCGAGAGCTTCATCCACCCGAACGCGCCCGTGGTCGCCGTGGCCTTCCCGGAAGCGCAGCGCCGGCGCCTGCCGGGCCGCCTGCTGCTGGAAGCGGCGCTGGCGGGCAGCGAGCTGACCTGCCGTCTCGGCCAGATCACGCCGGTGCGGCTGCATACGCTGGGCTTCCATCCCACGGCCGTCTTCGGCGTCTTCGGCGGGGCCTATGCGCTGGGCAGGCTGCGCGGGCTGGCGGCGCCGGTGATCGCGGATGCCATCGGCGCGGCGGGCAGCCTCTCCGCCGGGCTCAATGCCTCCTTCGAGGATGGCAGTTCCACCAAGATGATGCATGTCGGCTTCGCCGCGACCGGCGCTCTGCGCGCCGTGGCCCTGGCGGAGCAGGGGATCTCCGGTCCCGCGCCGGTCTTCGAGGGCCGCTTCGGCTGGTTCCGCAGCCATGTCCAGGGCCGCGACGACCTGCGCTTCGGCGCGCTGCTCGACGGCCTGGGCGAGACCTGGGAGGTGTTGAACGTCGCCTCCAAGCTCTATCCCTGCGCCTTCACCATGATGCCGCATATCGAGGCCGCGCTGGCCCTGCGGGCGCGTCACGACATCCGGCCGGAGCAGATCGAGGGCGTGACCTGCCTGATCGGCAGGCGATCCTTCGCCACCATGTGCGAGCCGGTGGAGGACAAGCGCCGCCCCTCCACCACCTGGCACGGGCGGATCAGCCTGCAGCACACGGTGGCCGAGGCACTGGTGCGCGGCCGCATGGACAAGGACGCCTATGCTGAGGAGAGCCTGCGCGACCCCGTGATCAACGCCATCGCCGACAAGGTGGAGTATCGGGACGATCCGGCGACGGATGCGCTGCGTTCCGGCGGCACGGTGCGGCTGCGCCTGCGCGACGGGCGCAAGGTGGAGCACCGCATCGACGACATGCGCGGCACCCGCCGCAACCCGCTGACGCGCGAGGATGTGGTGGCGAAGTTCCAGGCCAATGTGCGGGACGTCCTGCGGCCGGATGTCGCGGAGCGCGCGGCCGAGCAGATCCTGCGGCTGGACCGGCTGGAGGACAGCGCCGTGCTCTTCGATGCGCTGGGCGGGCGTTAGGCCGGGGAGGGGAAACCCCGGCCTTCCGGCTGCCGCGCGGCCCCGGCCTCAGGCGTAGGCCACGCCGCAGCCTGGCCCCGGCGGCACCTCGATCACGCCATCCTGGATCGGCAGCGGCGTGAAGGGGTCGTCGAGGATGTGGTCGTGTTCCGACAGCTCGCAGGCGAAGGGAAGCTGGCGCAGCGAGGCGGCGGCATGGGCGGAGGCCGCCTGCAACAGGGCGGGACCGAAGGCCGCGCCCATGCGCGCGGTGATCTGCCCGGCCTCCAGCAGCCGTGCCGCCGTGACGAAGTTCCGCACGCCGCCGAGCTTGGTCAGCTTGAGGTTGACGACATCCGCGACGCGGCCCTCCACCACCCGCAGGGCATCGGCCACGCTCTCCACCGTCTCATCGGCCTCGATCGGCACGGGCAGGCTGCGCGTGACGAGCGCGAGCCCCGCCCAGTCCGCCGCCGGCACGGGCTGCTCGACCAGGGCGATGTCATGCCGCTCCAGCTGCCGCCAGGCCGCGATGAAGCCCTTGGCGCTGTAGGACTGGTTCGGGTCCAGGGTCAGCGTCGTCCGCTCGCCGGCGGCCGCGCGCACTTCCGCCACGCGGCGCGCATCCAGTTCCGCCTCGCCGGAGAGTTTCAGCTTCAGCGTCCGGTAGCCTTTCGCCACCAGCCCCGCCGCCGCCGCGGCCATCTCCGCCGGCTGCTTGATCGGCAGGATGCGGGACTGCGGGATGCGGTCGCGGAACCGCCCGCCCATCAGCGCCGAGAGCGGCAGGCCCGACCGGCGCGCCAGCAGGTCGTGCAGCGCCATGTCGATCGCCGCCTTGACGGAGCGGTTGCCCGCCAGGGCCGTCTCGACCAGATCGAGGATGGCGGCGAGATCCGCCGGGTCCCGCCCCAGCAGCAGCGGGCGCAGGAAATGCAGCGCCGCCTCCGCCCCCGCGCCATGGGTCGTGATGGCGGGGATGGCATGGGCATAGCCGAGGCCGGTGACGCCGTCCTCGTCGGTCAGCACCAGCACCCAGCCCCGGAGTTCCGGTACCGTGGCGCGGGCGAAGCTCCAGTTCGCATCCGCCTGCCGCTGGGTGCAGGGGCGCAGCTCGGCCGAGATGATGGGCATGGACGGTCCTCCCTCGTTACTGCGACCGGATGCCGAGTTCCTGGATCAGCCGCGCCTGCAACTGGTCCTCCTCGGCCAGGGCCTGGGCGAATTGCGCGCGGTCCATCAGCAGGACCTCGTTGTAGGAGCGTTGCATGGCCTCGGCGTATTCGGGGGAGGCGGCGGCGCGCAGGAAGACGCTGCCCAGGTGCTCCAGGATCGGCACCGGGGTCTCGCGCGGCGCGAGGAAGCCGAAGCGCGTCGCGAGATCCACGTCCAGGCCCACCTCGCGCAGCGTGACGAGGTCGGGCAGGGAGGCGATGCGCCTTCCGCCCGTCTGGGCCAGCGGCAGGATGCCATGCGCCTCGACAGCGGGCATGATGATGCCGGGCGCGCCGAAGACCAGGTCGATATCGCCGGCCAGCAGCGCCGTCATGGCCGGGGCGATGCCGGGATAGGGCACATGCAGCAGCTTCACCCCCGCCGCCCGCGCCGTCGCCTCGCCCGCCAGGTGCGGCGAGCTGCCGATGCCCGGGGTGCCGAAGGTGATGCTCTCCGGCTTCGCGCGCGCCTCGGCCAGCATCTCGGCCATGCTGCCGAAGCGCGAGCCGCGCTTCGCCGCCAGCATGATCGGGATGGAGACGAGGTTGCAGACCGGCGCGAAATCCGCCGTCGTATAGCTGAGGTTCTGCACACGCGGCACGATGGTCAGCGCGGCGGTGCCGGCGAAGAGCAGGGTATAGCCGTCCGGGGCGCTGGTGCGGACGCGGTTGGCGCCGATCCCGCCGCCGCCGCCGACCACGGAATCGATCAGGACCGGCTGGCCGAGCGCCTGGGCGAAGCTCTGCTGGAGGGAACGGATATACTGGTCCGTGCCCCCGGCGGCATAGGGCACGATCACGCGGATGGCGCGGCTGGGAAAGGATTCGGCCGCGGCGGGCCGGGCGGCCAGCGCAAGACCGCTGGCGGCCAGCGCCTGGCGACGGGTTATCGGCATCTCGGACCTCTCCCTCCCGGTGACGGCCGGGTTCCGCCCTTCCTACGCCGCCGGTACGCCGGGCGCAGCGATGCCGTGGCGGCATTCCGGCAAGCGGAATGCGACGCCACGATCCGGCGGGGGCAGCCAGTCTCCGGCACCGGAGGCAGGCCGATGGCCTTAAGATGAGGCAGGAACTCCGGGCAGCAGGAGGCGGCGCGATGGCGGGCAAGGCCGGCGGGACAGGATCGGAGCAGGGCAACGCGCCCCCGGAGGAGGCGGCCGGGAGCGCGGAATACAGCTCGCCGGCCTGCATGCTGCATGAGCTGGACCCATCCTTCCTGGCGCCTCGCGAGGCGCCCGCGGCCCAGGCCGACCCCGCGCGGGAATGGGAGGAGGTCCGGCTCTGGCGCAAGGCCAAGCGGACCGCGCTGATCGAGCGGCGGCTGGCCCTGCCGGCCGCGACGCGGGCCGCGGGGAGCGAGGCGATCACGGGCGCCCTGCACCAGATCCTGGCATCCAGCCCCGGCCGGCTGGTCGGCTTCTACTGGCCCTTCAAGGGCGAATACGACCCGCGTCCCCTGGCGCGGGCGCTGCATGCCGGCGGCGGGCGGCTGGCGCTGCCGGTGGTGGTCGGGAAGGCCCGTCCCATGATCTTCCGGGCGTGGTGGCCCGGCGCGCCGATGACGCATGGCGTCTGGAACATCCCGGTCCCGGCGGAGGGTGAGCCGGTGACGCCCGACCTGCTGCTGGTGCCGCTGGTTGGCTTCGACGCGCGGCGCTTCCGCCTGGGTTATGGCGGCGGCTATTACGACCGCACCCTGGCTTCAATGCCGGACAGGCCCCGGACGATCGGCATCGGCTTCGAACTGGTGCGGATCGCCACCATCCACCCGCAGCCGCATGACGTCGCCATGGACCTCATCGTGACGGAAGCGCGGGCGGGGTAGGGCGGCGCGACCAGCTTTCCGCGTTGACGGCGCCGGGCGGGACCTCGCCCGCCAGGATGGCGCGCAGCTGCCCGACGGTGTCGAAGGCCTGGGCCTCGACGGCCGGCGGCGTCAGGCCGCCGATATGCGGCGTGGCGATGACATTCGGCAGGCGCGCCAGACCGGGCGAGGGCATCTGGTCCGCGGCGCACCCGACATCCATGGCGGCACCGGCGATCCGCCCTTCCGTCAGCGCCCGCGCCAGGGCGGCCTCGTCCACCAGATTGCCGCGGGAGAGGTTGATGAAGAACGCATCCGGCTTCATCCGCGCCAGCGCGGCGGCATCGATCAGCTTCTCGGTGGCCTCGGTCGCGACGGCGAGGCAGACGACGTAATCGGCGCTGGCCATCAGCGTCCCGAAGCCGACCTGCCGGATATGCGGCGCATCGGCGGCGACATGGGGGTCGCTGACCAGCACCTCCATGCCCAGCCCGGCGGCGACGGCGGCGAGGTTCCGGCCGATCGCGCCATAGCCGATGATGCCGATGCTGCTGCCGGAGAGCTGCCGCCCCATCCGCGCCTCCGGCACTCGCCCGTCCCAGTAGTCCCGGGTGGCGCGGGAGATGCCGCGCGAGAGATCGACCAGGAAGCCGAGGGCCAGCTCCGTGACCGAGGCCACGAAGCCCGGTGCCGCATGTGTCACCAGCACGCCGGCGCGGCCTGCCGCCGCCGTGTCGATGTTGCGGATATCAACGGCGCAGCGGAGGAATGCGCTGAGGCGGGGGAGGCGGGTGAAGATCTCCGCCGGGCCTGTGGTCAGGCGGTCGGCGATGATGACATCCGCATCCCGCGCCGCCGCGACGAGCCCCTCGGGCGCCAGCGCCTCCTCTTGCTCGTGCAGGATCACCTCGGCCATCGCCTGGAGCGCGGCCAGGGCGCGGGGACCGTAATACCGCTCGCGCATGTGCGGCGTATGCGTCAGGAGTACTTTCATCCCGGTCCTTCCCTCCGATTCCGGTTCCGCGGCGGGATTCAGTCTAGAGGGTTTCGGAAAGGGCCGGCCGCCCGCGATCTTCTCCGGCATAAAAAATTTGAATTGCAATGCAATTTAATCCGGCGCAGGGGGCACCCATGACCGCCCGTCCTCCCTGCCCCTCCCGGGAAAGCTTCGGCTTCCAGTTCTCCGTGCTCGCGCGGCAATGGCGGCGCAGGCTGGAGCACTGCCTGGAGGCGGCGGGGCTGAGCGACGCCACCTGGGCCCCGCTGGTCCATCTTCAGGAACTGGGGGACGGCATCACCCAGAAGGAACTGGCCGCCCTGCTCGGCACCGACGGTTCCAGCCTGGTGCGGCTGCTGGATATCCTGGCCCATAAGGGCTTCATCGAGCGGCGGGTGGATGCGGCCGACCGCAGGGCGCGGCTGATCTTCCTGACCGATGCGGGGCGGGGGGCCGTGCGGGACATCCGCCGTGTCCTGCGGGGCGCGGAGGCGGAGATGCTGGCTGATCTGAGCGATGCGGAGATGGACCTGCTGACCGCCGCCCTCGGCCGCGTCGCGACCAGGCTGCGGATGATCCAGGGGGCGCCATGAACCCGGCGCACTGGCTGTCCTGGCACGCCATCGACCGGCAGCGCCTGGGCTTCTGCCTGCGCGTGGTGCTGGCCGCCTGTCTGGCCCTGCTCCTCGCCTGGATGATCGGGCTGGAGCATCCGCAGTGGTCGGCCATGACGGTCTTCGCGGCCTCCCAGCCCGCGCGCAACATGCTGGTCGAGAAGAGCTTCTTCCGCGCGGCGGGCACGCTCCTCGGCACGGCCGTGGGCGTGCTGATCGTGTTCCTCTCGGGGGGCGAGCCGGTCTGGCTGGTCGCCGGCCTCTCCGTCTGGCTCGGGGCCTGCGCCTGGCTCGGCAATGTGCTGCGGGGCCTGGTCGCCTACGGCACCCTGCTCGCCGGCTATTCCGCCACCATGGTCGCGATGCTCGACACGGCCCATCCCGGCCAGCTCTGGGCGCTCGGCGCGGACCGCCTGCTGACGGTCATGACCGGCGTCCTCGTCGCGCTGCTGGTCGGCCTGCTTTTCACGCCACGGCAGAAGGACCCGGTTCCCGACCAGGCGCGGCGGCTGACCGCCACCATGCTCCGCCACCTCGCCGGCCGGATGCGCGGCGACGGCGACAGGCTGCGGGAGGAACAGCACGCGCTGCTGCGCGAGATGGCGCTGATCGACGAGGCGCTGGACCCGCATGGCGCGGGTTCCCTCCGCCTGCGGAAATCGGCGCGGACGCTGCGTGCGCTGATCTCGGCGCAGGTCTCGGCGCTGCTCTGGCTCCGCGGCGCGGGGGATATCCCGCCCTCGCCCGAGGTGGCCGGCGCACTCGAGGCCGCGGCCAGCAAGCTGGAGGCCTCGGCCCCCGCGACCGAGGTGATCGCCGCGCTGGAGCGGGCGGAGGCGCTGGCCGCCGGCCAGCCCGCGTTGCGCGAGGCCATCCTCCGTATCGAATTCGCGCTGCGGGAACGCTTCGGCATGGCGGGCCGGGAGGCCGGCCCGGCGGATCTCCGCCATCCGCCCGCCCTGCACCGGGACTGGGTGGGCGCGACCCATGCCAGCATCCGCGCCACCAGCGTCATGCTGCTGCTGGGCGCCATCTGGGTCGTGACCGGGTGGTCGGCGGGGCCATACCTGCTGCTCGGCACCTCGGTCATGGCGACTCTCTTCTCGACCTGGGAAAATCCGGCCTGGATCATGCGCCAGGTGCTGGTCGGCCAGGTCTGCGGCGGCGTCGCCGCCCTGGCCTGCCGCTGGCTGGTCTGGCCGATGGCCGGCTCCGGGCTGGAGCTGGTGCTCATGCTGATGCCCTTCCTGCTGCTGGGCGTGCTGCCGCTGGCCCACCGGCGGATGATGTTCGGCGCGACGGACTACTTCATGGCCCTGCTGCTGCTCTCGCAGCCCAGCTATCCGCTGGGCGGCACCTTCCCCCAATCCGTCTCGCTGGTGCTCGCCGTCCTGGCCGGGCCGCTGATCGCGCTGGTCGCCTTCCGCGTCATCCTGCCCGCCGATGCGGGCCGGCGCATGGCCATGCTGATGAAGGCCATGATCGGTGAGTTGCAGAGCATGGCGGCCAGCCCGGATGCCGCCCGGCGGAAGGCCGTCTGGCGGGCGCGGCTGAACCACCGCCTGCTGCGGCTGGTGCGCTGGTCGGAGAAATCCGGGGTGCGGAGCTTCGCGCCCGACGACGGCGCGCTGGCGGTGCTGGCCGTGGGATCGGCGGTGTTGCGGATGCAGGAGATACGCGCCCGCGCGCCGCTCTCGCCCGGGCTGGGCCGCGCGATCGACACGGCCCTCCGCCGCGTCGAGGAGATTTCCAGCCGCCCCGAGAGGGTGCCCGCCGCGCTGGACATGGCGGCTGGGCGTATCGAGGAGCAGGCGCCTGACGAGGCGCGGGTCCTGCGCGCGGCCGGTGCCGCCCTCCGCGCGAATCTCGCCTTCTTCCGCCACCCCGCCATCGGGTGACAGGCTCCCGGCATGGCCGGGGCAGGCCCTTCCAATGTATGCATCCACCGGGCTAGAATGGCCCGATTGCATGGATCGGGGACAGGGCATGGCGCGCGCCGATCAGGAACTGGCCTGGGTGCCCGTGATCGACCGCGCCACCGGCCCGCTCTACCGCGCCATCGCCGAGGCGCTGGAACGCGACCTCCGGGCCGGCCGGGTCGCCCCCGGAACCCGCCTGCCGCCGCAGCGCGTCCTGGCCGCGCGGCTGGGGATCGATTTCACCACCGTCACCCGTGCCTATGCCGAGGCCGCCCGCCGCGGCCTGGTGGAAGGGCGCGTGGGGCAGGGCACCTTCGTCCGCGCCCGGCCGGCGCCGGAGCCGCGCACCGGGGCGCGGATGGCCGATCTCCGCATGAACCTGCCGCCCCTGCCGGCAGGCCGGGAGCTGCGGGATCGTATCCGCCGCGACTTCGCCGCCTTCGGCGCCGTCATGGATATGGAGCTGCTGCTCCGCTACCAGCAGGCCGGCGGCAGCGGGATCGACCGCGAGGCCGGCGTGGCCTGGCTGGCCGGCCGGCTGGCGGTGCCGCCGGAGCGGGTGCTGGTCTGCACCGGCGCGCAGGGGGCGCTGCTGGCGCTGCTCAGCCTGCTCTGCGAGCCCGGTGACCTGGTGTGCTGCGAGGCCCTGACCTATCCGGGCTTCCGCAGCCTGGCGGCGCATCTGCGGCTGCGGGTCGCGGGTCTGGCCATGGACCGCCACGGCCTGCTGCCCGACGCTTTCGAGGAAGCCTGCCAGCGCCAGCGGCCCAGGGCGCTCTACTGCATCCCGACCCTGCACAACCCCACCACCGCCACCCTGCCGCCGGAGCGGCGGGAGGCGCTGGTCGCCATCGCCCGGCGGCACGGCGTGCCGATCATCGAGGACGACGCCTATGGCGCCCTGCCGCTCCAGGCGCCGCCACCCCTGGCCGCGCTGGGGCCCGAGATCGTCCACCACATCGCCGGGCTGGCCAAATGCGTCTCGCCCTCGCTCCGCATCGCCTATCTGGCGGTGCCGGAGGCCCGGCAGGTGCCGCGCCTGATGGGGGCCATGCGCGCCACGATGGGCATGGCGCCGCCCCTGACCGCCGCCCTTGCCACGCGCTGGATCGGCAATGGCACGGCCGCCGCCATCCTGGCGGGCATCCGCGCGGAAACCGCCGCGCGCCATGCCATCGCGATGGAACTCCTGCCGGCCGGGCTGGTGGCGGCCGATCCCTCCGCCTTCCATCTCTGGCTGCGGCTGCCGGAGGAATGGACCCGCGGGGAACTGATGGCGCGCCTCGGCCCCGCCGGGATCGGCGCGGTCGGCAGCGAGACCTTCGCGGTCTCGGCGCCGCCTGAGGCCCTGCGCCTCGCGCTCGGCGCGCCGGACGGGCATGGCGCGTTGCGCGCGGGGCTGGGTGAGCTGGCGGATCTGCTGGCCGAGCCTCCGGCCATGTCGTCGCTGATTGTATGACCAGGGCGGAAGATTGCCTGCAATCATATTGACGCAGCCGTCAGGCTGAACGCATACATCCCGCCGATGCACCGAGGGCGCCGGGCAAGGCCGCCCGTCCCTCCGCGAGGAGCACGCGATGTCGTCCGAACAGGAATGGCCCCCCCTCCCGCCCCTCCGGACCGGGATACGCGGCCGCTGCCCGCGCTGTGGCGAGGGGCACCTGTTCAGCGGCTTCCTGAAGCTGCGGACCCATTGCGAGGTCTGCGGGCTGGATTACTCCTATGCGGACCCGGCGGATGGCCCGGCCTTCTTCGTCATCTGCTTCGCCTGCGTCCCCAGCGTCATCCTCGCGCTCTGGATCGAGGCGAGGTTCGAGTCGCCCTACTGGGTCCACCTCGTCACCTCGCTGCCCTTCATGCTGCTGACCTGTATCCCGCCCCTGCGCCCGCTGAAGGGATGGCTGGTGGCCAGCCAGTATTTCTTCAAGGCCGAGGAAGCGCGCTTCGGCGCGCCGGCCCGCAAGGATCAGGCGGCGCTGCGGCCGGCCGGCGGTCCCGGTCCGGACGCCTGAATCGCCCCCTGGGCGGCGACGCCATTCTCCCGTAACGCGGCCCGGCCACGCCCCGGGGCAGGCGAATCCGCCGCGCGTCCCTGGCGCGGCGGGGCCATGGATTCGCCCGCCGGTCGCGGAATCGGCACGCCGCCGCCGGTGCCTGGAGTCGGCGGCGCGCCGGCCGTCACGACTGCGTTTATGGCAGTTGAATCTGACGTCCGAACTCCGCGTTCCAAGCGCCTGAATTCGGCGGCTCAGCGAGCTGAGGCATGTCTGTTTCCACCGGCAGGACACTATATTTCGCGGGTTACAGGGTAAACCTCCACCAGATATGGTATGTTCATGGAGTGCCCCAGGGCACCTCGACAGGGGCGTTCCCGGTGTGCCCGGCCGTTTCCACGACTACCGATTTCTGACTGGAGCTTGCTGCATGGACGGCTTTACGCCCTTCCCCGATTCCCTCACGGCGCAGTCCGGGCCGCAATCCGCGCCCGGAGCGAGCTTCGGCAGCGCGCCTGAGCAGGGGCGGGCGCTGGATGCCGGCATGGGTATCGCCGTCGGGCGCCGGACCGTCTTCCGGCCGGAGGACCAGGATGATTTCGGCCGCGTGGCCGACCGGGTTGCGGCGGGCAATATGAGCCTGGCCCCGGTGCGCGACGCGCGGGAGCAGGCGCAGCTCCGCAACGCCATCGCGACCGGCGCCCTGCTGACCTCCGGCCGCCATTTGCAGCACGGCGATGCCGGGCAGGCGCGGCGGAACATGGAGGTCTTCACCAATTGCGCGACGGCCATCGCCTCCTTCGCCGAGTTCTACCTGCTGCTGAACGGCTCCGGCGTCGGCCGGGCCTATGACGACGAGCTGTGCCTGGTGGACTGGGGGCAGGCGCCGGAGCTGATGCTCCATCTCGACCCCGCGCATGCCGACTACCCGCGCGGCCGGGACGGGCTGCGCCGCTTCGGGATCGAGATGGGCATCCTGCCCTGGGGCACCGACGAGGCGGGCTTCGACGCGGCGGCCGAGGCCGGGGTGCGCGACTTCCTGGCGACGGAGCTGCTGGCGGACCTCGCCGCCGCGCCGGCCGGGGCCGTGATGCATCGCGTGGATGACAGCCGGGAAGGCTGGGCCAAGGCGGTGGAGCGGCTGGAATCCATGGCCTTCGCGCGGGAGCGCGGGGCGGTGCTGGTGCTCGACCTCTCGGCTGTCCGTCCCTCCGGCAGCCCGATCAAGGGCATGCAGGGGCGGCCTTCCTCCGGCCCGGTCTCGCTGCTGCGCGGCCTGCTGAACATCCGCCGCCACGTGCTGCGCCCGGCGCGGGAGCGCGACATGGCGGGCGAGGCGATGCAGCCCTGGGAACAGGCGCTGCTGGTGGACCATTACCTCTCCGTCGAGGTGCAGGTGGGCGGGGCGCGCCGCGCGGCGCGCATGGCCACCAAGTCCTGGCGCGACCCGGGCGTGATGCGCTTCATCCGCGCCAAGTCCGAGGGCGGGCTCTGGACGGCGAACAATTCCGTCATGGTGGATGCCGAGTTCTGGACGCGGGTGCGCGCGCCGGAATCCGACGCCGAGGCGCTGACGGCTCATGCGAAGGCGGTCTTCGCCGAGGTGACGCGCTGCGCCTATATCAATGGCGAGCCCGGCTTCATCAACGGTGACCGGCTGGAGGACCACCGTACCGGCACCGCCTGGCAGAAGGCCGTGCATGACGACGGCCGCGACTTCCGCAGCGCGCGCTATCAGGTGGATCATGCGGCGGGGCTGCTGGCCGAGGCCTCGCGCCGAGCCTCCGCCGCGCGCTTCCCGGTGACGACCAATCCCTGCGGCGAGATCACGCTGCACGTGACGGGCGGCTATTGCGTGATCGCGGATTTCGCGCCGCTGCTGGCCTGCCCGGTGGAGCTGGAGAGCGTCACCCCCGGCGCCGTGGCCGATGAGGTGGCGGCGCTGTGGGACGCGCGGGTGGAGGACAGCGTGCGCCTGGGCGTGCGCTTCCTGATCCGCGCGAACCGGATGGACGCGCTCTATGGCGAGGAGGTCGCCCGCACCAATCGCATCGGTATCGGCCCGACCGGGCTGCATGAATGGGCCTGGATGCGCTTCGGCCTGGGCTTCCACGACCTGCTGGACCAGGAGAAGTCGGCGGAGTTCTGGGCGGCGCTGGAGCGGCTCTCGACCGCGGCGAAGGATGAGGCGGATGCCTATTCCGCCAGCCTCGGCATGGCGCGCCCGGTGACGGTGACGACGGTGAAGCCCGCCGGCACCACCAGCAAGCTCTTCGGCCTGACGGAAGGCGCGCATCTGCCCGCGCGGCGGCAGTATCTGCGCTGGGTGCAGTTCAAGGGCACCAAAGACGAGCAGACCGGCCGGTGGCTGGCGGATTCCGACCCGCTGCTGGCGGAATACGAGGCGCGTGGCTATCCCGTCCGCACGCTGCGGAGCTTCCCGGGCATGAGCATCGTCGGCTTCCCCACCGTGCCCCTGGCGCTGCGCCTGGGCCTCGGCCCGAAGCTGGTGACGGCGCCGGAGGCCACGCCGGCCGAGCAATATGCCTGGCTGCGCCTGCTGGAACGGCACTGGATCGGCGAGAGCCAGGGCAACCAGGTCAGCTATACGCTCAAGGTCTATACCGACAGCGTGGACCTGGACGCCTTCCGCGCCATCATGCGGGAGGAGCAGCCGCAGGTGCGCTGCTGCTCCGTGCTGCCGAGCCGGCCGGATTCCGAGCTGGGCTACGAATACCTGCCGGAGGAGGAGGTCTCCGCCGGCAAATTCGCCGCCATCGTCGAGGGCATCCACGACGGCACCATGCAGGAGGCGGTGGACTGGGCGCATCTGCAATGCGCCAGCGGCGTCTGCCCGATCTGACCGCGGAATATGGGACGCGGCGCCGGGGAGGGATCCCGGCGCCTCAGCCCCGCGCCGTGCCGAGCAGGTAGATGCGGACGGCCTTGGCGATGCGGTTCCGCACCACCTCCGGCGGCAAGGCCGATGTGACACCCAGCAGCAGCTGATGGTGGAAGGCGCCCAGCGCCATGCCCATCAGCATCTGCGCCGCTTCCCCCGGCTCGCCGATCTCATGGCGGCCAGTTCGCTCCAGCTCGCTCAGATAGGCCTCCAGCGCCAGACGCGCCGTGCCCTCGCCGCGCCGCTCGGCCGCCGCCAGAAGGGCCGGGCTATGGGTGTATTCGGCCATGATCATCCGCCGTCGGGAGATCGAGCCGCTGCTCAGGATGATGCGGCCGATCTCCTCCAGGAACTCGACCAGGGCCGCCTCGGGCTCCTTGGACCGGTCGATCCGGACCCGGCGGACGACCTCCTTGCTCCGTTCGAGCAGGCCGAAGAAAAGATCCTCTTTCGAACTGAAGAACTTGTATATGGTCTTCTTGGAGCAGCCGGCCCGGCGGGCGATGTCGTCCATGGTGGCGACATGAAAGCCATCGGCGCCGAAGGCGGCTTCCGCCGCTGAGAAGATGCGCGCACGGGCGGCGGCCTCCGCACAGGGCTGCCGCTCCAATGTGACATCCTGTTGCATTTCATCATTTTGTTGCAATGCAATATCACCTTGACGGCCCAGCGGAAACTGTCCAGTTTCCATGATAACGGGAAGCCCCTCCGGTTTCCAACCCGCATTCCCCTGCAGGACTGTCAAGATGCCCAAGCCGAAGCCCCCTTCTGCCCGTCCGCGCTCGTGGCTCGCCTTGCCGGTGCTGCTGCTGGCCCTTCCGCTGCTCGCCGCCTGCAAGGACGAGGTGCAGGCCGCCCGGCCGGCCGCGCCGCCGCCGCCCGTCTCGGTCATCCGGCTGCAGCCGGAAAGCGTGGCCATCCGGACAGTCCTGCCCGGCCGTACCGCCCCCTATCAGGTGGCCGAGATCCGCCCGCAGGTGAGCGGCCTGTTGCAGGAGAAGCTGTTCCGTGAGGGCGCTGCGGTGGAGGCCGCCCAGCCGCTCTTCCAGATCGATCCCGCCCCCTACCGCGCGGCCCTGGCCAGCGCCGAGGCGAACCAGGCCCGCGCCGAGGCCACCCTTCAGGACGCCCGCGCCACCACCAGCCGCTACCGCCCGCTGGTCGGGCAGAACGCGGTCAGCCGCATGGCCTATGACAAGGCGATCGCGACCCAGGCGCAGGCCGAGGCCGAGGTCGCCGGCGCCAAGGCGGCCGTCCAGTCCGCCCGCATCGACCTGGAGCGCACGCGCATCACCTCGCCCATCTCCGGCCGCACCGGCCGCTCCAACCTCACGGTCGGCGCGCTGGTCACGGCGAACCAGGCGGCGGAGCTGCTGACCGTCACGCAGCTGGACCCCATCCTGGTGGATGTCACCCAGCCGGCCGAGGCGCTGCTGCGGCTGCGGCGGGAGATGCAGGAGGGGCTGATGCGGCGCGGCGAGGACGACACGGTCGAGGTCCGCCTGGCGCTGGGCGATGGCACCGAATACCCGCTCCCGGGACGCCTGCAATTCGCCGAGGCGACGGTGGACCGCGACACCGGCTCCGTCACCATGCGGGCCGTCTTCCCCAACCCCGATGGCATGCTGATGCCCGGCATGTTCGTGCGCGCGCGGCTGGAAGCCGGCGTGGCGCAGAACGCGCTTCTGGTGCCGCAGCAGGCCGTCACGCGCAACGCGCGCGGCGAGGCGACCACGCTGGTGGTCGATGAGCAGGGCGCGGTGCGCCAGCGGGTGATCGAGACGCGGCAGGCGATCGGCAACCAGTGGCTCGTCACCTCCGGCCTCTCGGCCGGGGAGCGCGTGGTCGTCCAGGGCATGCAGCGCGTGCGGGACGGGGTGAAGCCCGAGGTGCGCGAGATCACCCTGCAGGAGCTGGAGCAGGGCAGGCCCGCCCTGGCGGCCGCGCAGGCGCGGGGCTGAGCGGACATGGCGCGTTTCTTCATCGACCGTCCCGTCTTCGCCTGGGTCATCGCCATCGGCATCATGCTGATCGGCCTGATCGCCCTCCGCAGCCTGCCGGTCTCGCAGTATCCGACCATCGCCCCGCCGACCATCTCGATCCGCGCGAGCTATCCGGGCGCCTCGGCCCAGACGGTGCAGAACACCGTGGTGCAGATCATCGAGCAGCAGCTGAACGGGCTGGACGGGCTGCTCTACTTCACCTCGCAGAGCAACCGCGACGGCTCCTCGCAGATCACCCTCACCTTCGCGCAGGGCACGGACCCCGACATCGCGCAGGTGCAGGTGCAGAACAAGATCTCGCCCGCGCTCTCCCGCCTGCCGCAGACGGTGCAGCAGCAGGGCGTGCGCGTGGTGAAGTCGGCCACCTCCTACATGATGGCCATCGCCTTCGTCTCCACCGATGGCAAGCTGACCAGCAACGACCTGGCGGACTTCATCGCCTCCAACGTGCAGGACCCGCTCTCGCGCACCTCCGGCGTCGGCGACTTCAACCTCTTCGGCGCGCAATACGCGATGCGCATCTGGCTGGACCCGGACAAGCTGGTCGCCTTCGGGCTGATGCCGGCCGATATCTCTGCCGCGCTCTCCTCCCAGAACGTGCAGGTGGCCTCGGGTGAGCTGGGCGCGCGGCCCTCGCTGCCGGGGCAGCAGCTCAATGCCACGCTGATCGGCCCCTCCTTCCTCAAGAGCGCCGAGGAATTCGGCG
Organism: Roseomonas marmotae; assembly: GCF_017654485.1. Lineage (NCBI taxonomy): Bacteria > Pseudomonadati > Pseudomonadota > Alphaproteobacteria > Acetobacterales > Roseomonadaceae > Roseomonas > Roseomonas marmotae. The sequence goes on from NZ_CP061094.1 coordinate 252,368, forward strand.
CCATCCTGCTGAAGGTGAAGGAGGATGGCGCGCAGGTGCGGCTGCGCGACGTGGCGCGGGTGGAGCTGGGGGCCGAGAACTACGCCTTCAGCAGCGTGCATAACGGGCGGCCGACGGCCGGCATCGCGGTGCAGCTCGCGCCCGGCGCCAATGCCGTGGCGACGGCCGAGGCGGTGCGCGAGACCATCGAATCCCTGCGCCCGACCCTGCCGCCCAATGTCGAGATCGCCTATCCGCTCGACACCACGCCCTTCGTGAAGATCTCGATCCAGGAGGTGATCAAGGCACTGGTCGAGGCGATGATCCTCGTCTTCATCGTCATGTTCATCTTCCTGCAGAACTTCCGGGCGACGCTGATCCCGACGCTCGCCATCCCGGTCGTGCTGCTCGGCACCTTCGCGGTGCTCTCCATCGCCGGCTATTCGATCAATACCCTCACCATGTTCGGCATGGTGCTGGCCATCGGCCTGCTGGTGGATGACGCCATCGTGGTGGTCGAGAATGTCGAGCGCGTGATGGAGCAGGACGGGCTCTCCCCGCTCGAGGCCACGCGGGTCTCGATGGACCAGATCTCCGGCGCGCTGGTGGGCATCGGCCTGGTGCTCTCGGCCGTCTTCCTGCCGATGTTCTTCTTCGGCGGCTCGGCCGGCGTCATCTACCGGCAGTTCTCGCTGACCATCATCACGGCCATGACGCTCTCGGTGCTGGTGGCGCTGGTCTTCACCCCCGCGCTCTGCGCCACCATCCTGCGCCGCCCGAAGCACGGGGAGAGGCGCGGCTTCTTCGGCTGGTTCAACCGCAACTTCGACCGCACCAGCCGCGGCTATGTGAAGGGTGTGGGCGTGATCGCCCGCCGCCCGGCCCGCTTCCTGGTGATCTATGCGGCGCTGGCCGTCGCCATGGGCGTGCTCTATGCCCGGCTTCCCACCTCCTTCCTGCCGGACGAGGACCAGGGCGTGATGTATGCCCAGGTCGTGGCCGCGCCCGGCGCCACGGTGGAGCGGACGCAGCGCGCGCTGGACGACCTGATCGACTACCTCCTGACGGAGGAGAAGGATGTGGTGGAGTCCGTCATGGGCATCACCGGCTTCAACTTCAGCGGCCGCGGGCAGAATGCCGCCATGACCTTCATCCGGCTGAAGGACTGGTCGGTCCGGAAGGAGGCGTCGCAATCCGTGCAGGCGCTGGCGGGCCGTGTCATGGCGCGCTTCGCCCGCTACCCCGATGCCATGATCTTCGGCTTCGCGCCCCCCGCGGTGACGGAGCTGGGCAATGCCAGCGGCTTCAACATGCAGCTGCTGGACAATGCCGCGCTGGGCCGCGACGCCCTGGTGGCCGCGCGCGACCAGCTGCTGCAAAGCGCGGCGCAGAGCCAGGTCGTCAGCAACGTCCGCGCCAACGAGCAGAACGCGGAGCCGCAGTACCGGCTGGAGATCGACTGGGAGCGCGCCAGCGCCCTGGGCCTGACGATCTCCCAGGTGAACAGCACCCTCTCCGCCGCCTTCGGCACCTCCTATGCCGGGGACTTCGTGGACCGCGGCCGGGTGAAGCGGATCTACATGCAGGGCGATGCATCCGCACGCATGCAGCCGGACGACCTCTCGCGCTGGTATGTCCGCAACAGCCAGGGGGCGATGGTGCCTTTCTCCGCCTTCTCCTCGGCGCAGTGGGAGATGGGGGCGCCGCGCCTCGCGCGGTTCAACGGCATCGGCTCCATCGAGATCCAGGGCAATGCCGCCCCGGGCCATACCACCGGCGACGCCATGGCGGAGATGGAGCGCCTCGCGGCCGGGCTTCCGCAGGGCATCGGCATCTCCTGGACCGGCCTGTCCTACGAGGAGCGGGCGGCGGGCTCCCAGGCCTTCGCGCTCTACGGCATTTCGATGATCGTGGTCTTCCTCTGCCTGGCCGCGCTCTATGAAAGCTGGGCGATCCCGGCCTCGGTGATGCTGGTGGTGCCGCTCGGCGTGCTGGGCGCCGTGGCGGCGACGCTGCTGCGGGGCATGTCGAACGACGTATATTTCCAGGTCGGGCTGCTCACCACCATCGGCCTCTCGGCCAAGAATGCGATCCTGATCGTGGAATTCGCCAAGGTGCATTTCGAGGCGGGCGAGAGCCTGATCGACTCCGCGCTGCATGCGGCGAAGGAGCGGCTGCGGCCGATCCTGATGACCTCGCTGGCCTTCGTGCTGGGCGTGGTGCCGCTGGCCATTGCCACCGGCGCCGGCGCGGGTGGCCGCACCGCCATCGGCACGGGCGTGGTCGGCGGCGTGGTGACCGGCACGCTGCTGGCGGTGTTCTTCGTGCCGCTCTTCTTCGTGGTGGTGCTGCGCCTGTTCCGCACCCGGCGCGCCTCCGAGCGGAATCAGGCGGAAGCGAGGCCGGCACCGGCGGAATAGGGTCTGGAGGGGCGTGGCGCCGGCGGCGCCGCGCCCCTGGCGCCGAGGCTCAGCCCCTGTCGATCTTGCCGCCCGCCTCGACCCAGTCCTTGAAGGCGCCGAGGTTGCGGACGTCGGTATAGCCAAGCTCCTGCAAGGTCTTGCCGCTCAGCGCCGAGCGCCCGCCGGAGGCGCAGTAGAGGATCACCGGCTTGCTGCGGTCGAAGGCCGGGTCGTGGGAGGGGGAATCCGGGTCGGCCCGGAATTCCAGCATGCCCCGGGGCACATGTACCGCGCCGGCCACCTTGCCGGAGCTCTGGATCTCCGCCGTGTCCCGCACATCGACCACCAGCGCCTCACCGCGCTCGATCAGGCCGGCGGCCTCCTGCGGCGTGATCCGGGGCACCGTGGCATTGGCTGCCGCCATCATTTCCTTGACTGAACCAGGCATATCCGGCCTCCCGTTTTCACGGACCTTAGTCCTGCCCCGTCAGGACGTCGCCAGGAAAATGGTCTCCCCTCCCTCCATCGCCGGGGTCTCGTAGGCCATCTCGCCCCTGAGGCCGGCCCGGCCCTGGGCCAGCGGCAGGAGATGGTCCCTGGCCCGCCGAGCGGCCTCTTCCCGCGAACCCGCCAGCTTCGCCTTTCTGATCAACAGATACATCGCCATTCCTCCTCAGGCCCGGCGGCAGGAGGTTGGCCTGGCCGGGCCCGCAATGCTCCAACGCGCTTCCGGGGCGGCGGTTCTTCCGCCGGCAGGGAAGCCTGCCGCATGCATTGCGAGTCATTCTCATTTATGGCAGGAAGAGGGGGCCATTTCACCGAGGTTCCACATGAAGCGCCGCAGCCTGCTCGGTGCTCTCCCTGTCGCGTTGCTGGGGGCGCCGGGGCTGGTCAGGGCGCAGGCCCCTATCCAGGTGACCGACGTGCTCGGCCGCAGCGTCACGCTGCCCGGGCCGGCGCGGCGCGTGCTGCTGACCCAGGCCCGCCATGTGCTCGCGATGTCCCTGCTGCATCCCGACCCCGTCTCCCTGGTGGTCGGCTGGGGCGATGACCTCCGGCGCATGAACCCGCCCGACTACGCGGCGGTCCGCGCGCGCTTCCCGCAGGCCGACAAGGTGCCGGTCATCAGCCGTGGCCGGGCCGATGGCATCTCCTTCGAGGCCATCGTCACCTTGCAGCCGGACCTCGTGGTCTTCAGCCTCGGCGCGCTGCGCCTGGTGGGCGAGACCCTGCCCGACCAGCTCGCCGCCGTCGGCATCCCGAACATCGTCATCGACTTCTTCAACGACCCCATGAAGAACACGCGCCAGAGCATCAGGGTGCTCGGCCAGGTGCTGGGGCTGGAGGAGCGCGCGGCGGCTTTCGACGCCTTCTATGCCAGCCAGCTCGCGGCCATCGCCTCGCGGCTGGAGGGGCTGGGCGAGGCGCGGCCGCCGGTCCTCGTGCATGCCCATGCCGGCGGCACGCCCTGCTGCTCCTCCCCCGGCAAGAGCGCCTTCGATTCCATGATCCGCTTCGCTGGCGGGCATAATATCGGCGCCGATATCCTGCCGGGCGCGGTGGGCGAACTGTCGCTGGAATATATCATCGACCGCGACCCGCGCGTCTATGTGGCGACCGGCGGGCCTTACGCCGGGCGCGGCGGCATCACGCTGGGTCCGGCGGGGGTGCCGCAGACGGCGGCGCGGGAGCTGGTTGAGGTGATCCGCCGCAGCAGGCTGGATGTGCTGCCGGCGGTGCGGGAGGGGCGCGCCCATGCCATCTGGCATGGTTTCAACGACACGCCCGCCCATCTGATCATGTTGCAGGCGCTGGCCCGCTGGTTCCATCCCGACCGCTGCGGCGACCTCGACCCCGCGGCCACCATGGCGGCGCTGAACGAGCGGTTCCTCTCCATCCCCATGGAGGGCGCCCACTGGATCGATCTTCCGGCCGGCGCGCTGTGAGCCTCGCCACTGGCCCGGGAGCTCCGCGCCAGGGGCGCGGCCGTGGCGCTCAGGCGCCTTCGATGATCCGGATGTCGCGCTCGGCTCCATCGCCCAGGGCGGCCAGCGCCGCCTGATAGGCCGGGCTGTCATGGGCCGCCATGGCCTGCTCGACACTGTCGAACTCGACCAGGACGGTGCGCTGCTGAAGGCCGGCCTCATAGACATGGACCGGCATTCCGCGCGCCAGCACACGCCCGCCCGCCGCGCTGATCGCGGGGCCGCCAAGCTCGGCGTAGCGCGCGAGCGCATCGGGGTCGCGGATGGAGCGATAGGTGGTGACCCAGTAAGCCTTGGCCATCGTGGCTGTCTCCCTGACTTCGCGCCGCCGGGTTCCGCGGGGCCGGGATCACCGGCCGCGCGGGAATCCGGCCGCCGTCACACCAGCTTCAGCGCACTCAGGCCGGTATAGACGCCGAGCAGCACGATGGCGATGCTGCTGACCACCAGCAGCGCGTTGAAGACGCCGCCGCCATAGAGGCGCGGATCGGTCTCCCGCCGCCGCAGGTGCCAGACCGCCACCACCACGGCGAGCAGGAAGATGCCGGTGGCGATGCCGCCGATCTGCACCATCAGCACGGGGGAGCGGATGAAGAGATAGGCGGTGCCCCAGATCAGCGGCAGGCCGATGGTGAAGATGCGGATCCAGCGCAGCCGCGCGACGGGATCCTGCCAGTTCAGCACGCCCATCTCGGCCAGCAGGTTGACATACATGCGCGACCAGCTCGGCACCGCCGCCCAGAGGGTGGAGCCCAGCACCACCACGGCGCCCACCAGGAACATGGTGCCCGCCCATTCGCCCAGCGTGTCGGTGTACATGCGCGACAGCGAGGTGATCATCTCATTGCCCTGCGGCACCACGCCCTGCGGGTGCAGCACGGCGGCGCCCATGACGAAGAAGGCGATGGTGCCGAAGGTGTAGATGATCCAGGAGAGGAAGGCGTCCTTGTACATGACGCTGATCCAGCCCTTGGCGCGGCGCTGCCAGGCCTCGCTGCCATCGTTCGGGCCGACATAGCGGGCATAGCCCTTCTCGATGCACCAGTAGGTGTAGAAGGTCAGCTCGTCCGCGCCCACGCCGGTGATGCCGAACATGGCGATGGCGACGCCGATGGCCCCCGCCGGAATGGCGAGGGAGAGGCCGCCCGCCAGGTCGTCCAGTGAATAGGCATAGGGCGTGAAGGGCAGGCCGAGTGCGATGCCGATGGTGATGAAGGAGAAGATCACCACCAGGATGCCGGCGCCACGCTCGATGCGGCTGTATTTGTTGCTGTAGAGCAGCGCAATGCTGCCCAGCGTGACGATGACCGTCCAGATCATCAGCGAGATGCCGGCGACCGGATTATCGCCCAGCGGGAACATGATGCTGAGCGCCAGCGCCGTGCCGCCCACCACGCCGCCCATCTGCAGCACCTTGGAAAGTGCCATCAAGGCCCAGAGCAGGTTGATCCAACTCAGCCGCCCGATATGCGGCCCTACTTTGTTGTAGCCGGTGAGTGCCGGCTGGCCGGTGGAGATGCACCACCGTGCCAGCTCGATCTGCACGGCCACCTTCACGAAGGTGCTGAAGATGACCATCCACAGCAGCGCGAAGCCGACTGTCGCGCCCAGAGTGGTCGTGACGATCAGCTCGCCCGACCCGACGATGGAGGCACTGAGGATCAGCCCCGGCCCGAGATGCTTGAGGGAATGCCTCCAGCCCACCGGGGGCTCCATGATCCCTTCCTTGGTGAGGCGGTACGGATCTTCCTGGTCGATAGCCTCACGGCGCGCGATCGCCTCGGCGCTGACGCTCATCCTGAACTTCTCCCCGGTTGATTCTTAATTTTTCTTGGTTGTCTTCAGCGTCACTATGGCTGTCGTGTCCGGACCACGACAGCCCCCGGGAAGGGATGCTCGCAAATTTGTGAGTAAAGACCTTGAAGGTCCGCCGTTACTCCCGCAGCAGGAAGCGCAGGCCGCGGCTGATGCCGATGGGCACCACGGAGGCGTGGTTCTCCTCCGGGAAGCACCAGAAGCGGCTCTGGATGCCCGCCGCGGCGAAATGCGTGGTCATCCCATGCGCCTTGTCCACCATCGAGCGCCGGGCCCGGCGCTCGGCCGCGTCGCGGGCCCGGGGGTCCATGAGTTCGCGCGGGGAAAGGGCCTGCTCCCATTCGCCGACGCAGACCGCCAGCCGCTTCCCCGCATGCGCGGGGCCGGCGCGCAGCCGCGCCTCGTCCCACCAGACGGAGGGGCTGATCGCGAGGTAGTCGCTGAAGGCGGAGGCGTCCCAGGCCAGGACATCCAGCGTGAAGAAGCCGCCCAGGGAATGGCCGATCAGCATCTGCCGGGCCGGGTTGATGGCGCAGCGGCTGGCGATCAGCGGCCGCACCTGCTCCAGCAGCAGGCGCAGGAAGGCGTCGCGGCCACCGGTGGGGTGCGGGGTGCCCTCGGCCGGCGGGCCGGCGGTGAAATCCAGCGTCCGCCGCGCCCGGTCGAGCAGGGGCGCGCCGGGATAGGCGATTCCCGCCACCACGGCCGGGCCGATGCCGGTCGCGGCGTGCCGCTGCGCCCCGTTGCGCTGGATGGACAGGACCATCGGGAAATAGGCATTGCCGTCCAGCACCGTCAGCACCGGGAAGCCGCCGGGCGGCGCTTCCCCCTGCGGCACCGAGAGGAAGAGGTGGTATTCGCCGCCGGGCCCATGCAGCAGATGGGTCTCCGTCCCCGGCAGGGTGACGGGCGGCGGCGCCTCAGCCACGCAGCGTCGCCCCGCCGTCGATATAGAGGTCGGCCATGGTGATATGCCCCGCGCGGTCGGAGAGCAGGAAGACCGCCGCATCCGCGATATCCTCCGGCGTCGCCAGCTTCCTCAGCGGGATGCCGGCCTTGTAGGTGGCCGGCGAGCCTTCGATCACCCGCGCCGCGCCCTGCTCATCCGCCCACATCCCCGTCTGCATGGGCGTGAGGGTGGAGCCAGGGGCGATGATGTTGCAGCGGATGCCGGAGGGCGCGAGCTCCAGCCCCAGGCAGCGCGTGAACATGGTGGTCGCCGCCTTGGAGGCCGCATAGGCCGCCATGGCGTGGCGCGGCACGCCCGCGGCATTGGAGCTGACCACGACGATGGCGCCCCGCCCGCGCGGCTGCATCACCCGCGCCAGCGCGCGGCCCAGATGGAAGACGCCATCCGTGTTGACGGCGAAGACGCGCCGCCAGGTGGCGTCGCTGGTCTCCGTCACCAGATCGGTCGAGAGGATGCCGGCCAGGGAGACGCCGTAGTCGATCGGCCCTTCCTCCGCCTCAACCCGCGCCACCAGCGCATCCACGGCGGCGCTGTCCGCGACATCCAGCCGCTCGGCGCGCAGGCCGGGCAGGGCGGGGATGGCACCGGGGTCGAGGTCCGTCGCGACGATGCGCGCGCCTTCCTCATGCAAGGCCCGCAGCATGGCCTGGCCGATGCCGCCGGCGGCACCCGTCACCAGGGCCAGCTTTCCATTCAATCCTGTCGGGCGCATCAGCTTCGGTCTTCCTGGTCTCGGGCAAGGAGATGGGCGGAGAGGATGGGCGCGATCCGCGCCGTCGCCTCCGGCCCCGTCATGTTCGCATGGAGGCTCGGGATATCCTCCACCGCCACGGCGGCGGCATAGGGCTGCCAGAGCCGGGGGTGCAGATCCTGCCCGGCATGGTCCAGCGCCGCGCGGAAATGCAGGATGGTGCCGTCGTAGCGCGCATGCCCGTGCGCGCGCACCAGGCGGTTGTTGCCCTGCACCACCCGCACCACGCCGTTCAGCGCCGGCACCGGCAGCCGGCCCAGCGGGCTGTTGCTCCTGCGGAGGAATGCGGCGACGGAATCGCGCTCCAGCGGCACGGGTTCCGGCAGGCGGTCGGGGTCGAAGCCGCCGATGGCCAGCAGGGCGCGCAGCGGCGCCTTCTCATCCGGCTCGGGCTGGTCGCGCCAGACATCGGTGGGGTAGGAATCCAGCATCGCCAGCACGCCCACGCGCCGGCCCAGCGCGCGCAGCCGCACCGCCATGGCCTGGGCGATGATGCCGCCCACGGACCAGCCGCCGAGATGGATGGTGTCATGCGGCGTGGCCGCCAGGACGCGCGCCACGTATTCATCCGCCAGCGCCTCCAGGCTGGCGGGCGAGGCCACGCCTTCCTCCAGCGCGGGGGCTTGCAGGCCATGGACGGGGCGGCGGGGCGAGAGCGCGCGGGCCAGCCCGCCATAGCACCAGGAAATGCCGCCCGCCGGATGCACGAGGAAGAGCGGCGGCAGCGCGGCATCGCCGGGGCTGAGCCGCACCAGCGGGGAGAGGCCATGGTCGGCCCCGGCTTCCTCCGCCATCAGGGCCGCCAGTCGCGCGACCGTCGGGTGCTCGAACAGCGCGCCCAGGCCGGGGTCCCAGCCCCAGCTTTCCCGCACGCGCAGCATCAGTTCCACCGCCAGCAGGGAATGGCCGCCGAGGGCGAAGAAGTCGTCCTCCGCGCCCAGGCTCTCCAGCCCCAGCACCTCGGCGAAGAGGCCGGCCATGCGCCGCTCGTCCTCCGTGCGGGGCGGGCGGCCGGCGCCGCCGGCCAGGGCGGGGGCGGGCAGGGCTGCGCGGTCCAGCTTGCCGCTGCTGGTCACCGGCAGCGCCTCCAGCGCCACGAAGGCGGCGGGCACCATGTAGTCCGGCACGCGCGCCGCGACATGGGCGCGCAGCGCCTCGGCGTCATAGCCCTCCGCCGGCACCAGATAGGCCACCAGCCGCTTGTCGCCGGCCCGGTCCTCCCGCGCGATGACGCGTGCCTGCCGCAGCAGGGGGGAGCTGGCCAGCGCCGCCTCGATCTCCCCGAGTTCGATGCGGAGCCCGCGGATCTTCACCTGGTGGTCGGAGCGGCCGAGGAAGAGGATGGCGCCATCCTCCCGCGGCATCGCGAGGTCGCCGGTGCGGTAGATGCGCTCCCCCGCGCGGAAGGGGCTGGGCAGGAAGGCGGCGGCCGTCAGGTCCGGGCGGCCGAGATACTCCCGCGCCAGCTGCACGCCGCCGATGAAGAGATGCCCTGCCACGCCCGGCGGCACCGGGCGCATGGCATCGTCCAGCACATAGAGCTGCGTGTTCCAGACCGGGAAGCCGATGGGCACGGGGCGGGAGGCATCGCCCGGCGCGGCGGGCCAGTAGCTGACATCGACGGCCGCCTCGGTCGGGCCGTAGAGGTTGTGCAGCTCGGCCGTGCAGGTGGCGTGGAAGCGGTCGCGCAGCTCGGGCGTCAGCTCCTCGCCGCTGCAGAAGACGCGGTCCAGCCGGATGCCCCGCGCGCCGGGCTCGGCCAGGAAGGCCGCCAGCATGGAGGGGACGAAATGCGCCGTGCCGATGCGTTGGCGGCGCAGGATCTCCGCCAACGCCACGGGGTCCCGGTGCGCGCCGGGCGGCGCCAGCACCAGCGTGGCGCCGGTGGTCAGCGGCAGGAACAGCTCCCAGACCGAGACATCGAAGGTGATGGGCGTCTTCTGCAGGATGCGGTCGGCGGTGGTGAAGCCGTAGTGCTGCCGCATCCATTCCAGGCGGTTGACGATGGCGTGGTGCTGCACCACCACGCCCTTCGGCTCCCCGGTGGAGCCGGAGGTATAGAGGACATAGGCCGCATCCTCCGGGGATGGGCCATCCTCCGGCGCGCTGCCCTCGCGCGGCCATTCTCCGGGCGGCAGCAGCGGCACGTCGCCGGGCAGCGCGGCTTCCGTCAGCAGGGCCACCGGGCGGGCATTGGCCAGGATGCGGGCGATGCGCCTGGGCGGATGCGTGGGGTCCAGCGGCAGATAGGCGGCGCCGGCGCGCAGCACGGCCAGCAGCCCCACCATCAGCTCGAAGGAGCGTTCCAGCGCCACGGCGACGATGGCGCCGGGCCCCGCGCCCCGCGCCCGCAGGGCCCCGGCCAGGGCGGCGCTGCGCGCGTCCAGCTCGGCGAAGCTCATCGCGGCATCGCCCATCACCAGGGCCTCGGCGCCGGGCCGCTCCCGCAGGCGCGGCGCGATCAGCCGGACCAGCGTGGTATCGGGCAGCGGATGGTCCGTGGCATTGAGGCCGCGCAGCAGCCACTCAGCCTCCTCCGGCGTCGCCGTCGGCACCTCGGCGAGGCGCGGCGCCCGCAGCGCGGCGGCGATGAAGCCTGCCAGCCGCATGGCATGGGCGCGGGCGGCGGCATCGGAATAGAGGTTCGGGTTGGCCTCCACCTCCAGCCGCAGGCCGGCGCCGGTGGGGCCGCCGCGGAAGCTGAAGGTGATGTCGTCCACCGGCCCCGTGCCCAGGACATGCTGGCTGACGGCCAGGCCGGGAAGGTCCGGCGGCGTCCCGAAGGGCAGCAGGTTCACCAGCGGGCCGAAGAGCCGCCGCCCGCCCGCCAGCCGGCCCAGGTCGCGCCGCATCTGCTCGCTGCGGTAGCGCCCGTGGCGGCGCCCTTCCACCATCATCCGGGCCACCTCGCGCAGCGCCTCCGGCAGCGGGGCTTCCTCATCCAGCCGCAGGCGCGCGGGCAGGATGTTCATCAGCGTGCAGGGCACGCGGGCGGCGGGGCTGCCGAGCCTCCCCATGAAGGTGACGCCGATCACCGCCTCGGCCCCGCCGGCATGGCGCCGCACATAGGCGCCGGCCAGCGCCGCCAGCACATCCGGCCAGGGCTGGCCCAGCTCCGCCAGGGCGGGCGCCACATCCTCCGGCAGCGGCACCGCGCAGCGATGCGCCCGCCGTGCCGAGACCGCCGTGCCCGGCGCCATGCCCGCGACTTCCGGGCTGTCGGCCAGGGCCTGCCGCCAATAGGCCGCATCCGCCGCGCGGCGGGGGCCGGCGCGATAGGCCGCGTCTTCCGCCTGCGCCACGGCGAAGGCCGCCAGCGGGCGGCCGGGGCCGCCATGGCCGGCGCGGGCCGCGTAGAGGTCGGCCACGCGCCGCACCGTCAGGTCGGTGCCGAAGGCATCCAGCGCCAGGTGATGCGCCCGCTGGTACCAGAGGTGGCGCTGTGGCCCCAGCCGGAACAGCACCTCCCGCGCCAGGCGGTGCCGCGCCGGGTCCACGGGCGTGTCCATGTCCCGCGCCATGGCGGCGAGGGCGGCGGCTTCCGGCTCCGCCTCCGCCGAGAGGTCCACCACTTCCAGCCAGGGGCGGCGCGCTTCCTCTACGGACTGCACCGGGCCGTCGCGGCGCGGCTCGATCCGCAGCGCCAGCGCATCGGCCTCCGCCACCATGCCATCCACCGCCGCCTGGAAGGCCGGGAGATCCAGCGGCCCCCGCAGGTCCAGGTAATGGCCGGTGTTGAAGATGGGGTTGGCGGGGTCCAGCGCCTGCGCGTACCAGAGGCCGGACTGCGCCTCCGTCAGCGGCAGCGGCGCGCCGGCCGGCGGCATGGCGAGCTGGCTGGACACCGGCTCAGCCGGCCGGCTTCTGCTGGCGCTCGACGATCGCCCACCAGGCATCCAGGGTCAGCTGCTCGGCGAATTCGCTGAAATCCAGCCGCAGCCCCGTCTCGCTCCAGCGCACCAGCAGCGTCATGGCGCGCAGGGAGTCGAGGCCGAGGTCGATCAGGTTGTCGTCGCCGCCGATCTCCTCCGGGTCCTCATGGATCATGGCGGCGATATCGGCGCGCAGGCTTTCGCGGGTCAGCATCACAGGGTGGCCAGCAGCTGCTCGGTGGTCATGGGGACGGCGCAGGTGGCGGCGACATAGCCGATGGCCATGCGGTGCTTCTCCTCCGAGAAATCGGCCGTGGCATCGGCGGCGAAGAAGGGCTCGATATCCCGCATGAAGGCCTCGGCGGCCGTCAGCATGCAGCCGATATGCGCGTAGATGCCGGTGACCACCAGCTGGTCCCGCCCGCGCACGCGCATCAGTGTCTCCAGGTTGCTGCGCTGGAAGGCGCTGTAGCGGTGCTTGGTCAGCACGAAGTCGCCGGGCGCCGGGGCCAGTTCCGGCAGGATCGGCTGGTGCTCCGGCGCATCCGTCATGCCAGGGCCCCAGAGATCGGCCTGCAGGCCGCGGTCGCGCCGGTCCTGGTTGCCCTTCTGCGCGGTGTAGAAGACCGGGATCTCATGCGCCCGCGCATGGGCGATCAGCCGCGCGATATTCGCGACCGCCGGGGCCAGCGGCGCGGCGTCCCGCTGATAGGGGCGCACGAAATACTGCTGCATGTCATGCACCAGCAGCGCCACCCGGCGCCGCTCCGGCCGCCAGGGCGCGCGGGGCACCGGCAGGTCCCCGGCGCTCGGCAGGGGATAGCTGGGGATGGTGGGAAGGCCCTTGGTCGCAGTCACGCCATCAATCCTTCAGAAAGTGCCGGATGGCCCCGTCACGCCTGCTGTTCGAGGAAGGCCGCGCGCAGCCGCGCCCGCAATTCCTTCCGGCTCACCTTGCCGACGGCCGTGGTGGCGAAGGCATCGGTGAAGACGATCTGGTCCGGCACCTTGAATTCGGCGATGCCCCGCTGCCGCATCCAGGCCTTCAGCGCCGCCGCCTTCGGCTTCTCGCCATTCGGGATGATGAAGGCGCAGCTCCGCTCGCCCAGATAGTCGTCGGGGATGGAGACGATGGCGGCGTCGAAGACCTGCGGATGCGCCAGCAGATGGTCCTCGACCTCCTCGGCCGAGATCTTCTCGCCCGCGCGGTTGATATGGTCGCCCGCGCGGCCCTGCACCTCCAGATAGCCGCCCGGCAGCCGCCGGACGATATCGCCCGTGCGGTAGAAGCCGTCCTCGGTGAAGGAGCGCGCATTGGCGGCGTCGTCATTGTGGTAGCGGCGGATGGTATAGGGACCGCGCGCCAGCAGGTAGCCCGGCTCGCCCTCCGGCACGGGGTTGCCGAGGTCGTCCACCACCAGCACCTCGTCATCCGGGCTGATGGGGCGGCCCTGGGTGGTGGTGATGATCTCCTCGGGGTCGTCGAGGCGGGTGTAGTTCACCAGCCCCTCCGCCATCCCGAAGACCTGTTGCAGCGTGCAGCCCAGCGTCGGGCGCACGCGCCGCGCCACCTCGGGCGTGAACTTCGCGCCGCCCACCAGCAGGACCTCCAGGCTGGAGAGGTCATGCGACGTCTTCGGCGCCGCCTGCATCCAGAGCAGCGCCAGCGGCGGCACCAGCCCGGTGATGGTCACGCGCTCCCGCTCGATCAGCGGGAAGGCGGCATCCGGGCTGGGGGCGGGGCTGAGCACCACCCGCGCGCCCGCGTAGAGCGCGCCGATATGGCCGGGCGAGGACATGGGGAAGTTGTGCGCCGCCGGCAGGGCGACGAGGAAGACGCTCTTCTCCGTGACGCCGCAGATCTCGTTGCTGGCCCAGCAGCTGTAGAGATAGTCGTCATGCGTGCGCGGGATCAGCTTCGACAAACCCGTGCTGCCGCCGGAGATCTGCAGGAAGGCGACGTCGGAGGAGGAGACATCGGCCGGCAGCGCGACCGTCATGTCGCGTTCCGCCGGCACCGGCAGGAACCCGGCGGGATCGCCGGCGGCAACGAAGACATGCCGCACCGCCGGCACCTCGGCCTGCAGCGCGCGCGCGAGCTCCCGGTAGTCGAAATTATCGCCGCGCCCGGCGATGACATAGCCTGCCGCTTCAGAACGCCGGGCGAAATGCGCGATCTCCGTGATGCGGTGCGCGGGCAGGGCATAGACCGGGATCATGCCCGCGCGGAACAGGCCGAAGACGCAGGAGAAGAATTCGGCGACATTGCCGATCTGCACCACCACCCGGTCGCCCGGCCTCAGCCCGGCGCGCAGATAGGCCGCGGCGGCGGCCTCGGCGCGGGCCCAGAGGGTGGCGTAGCTCCAGTTGCGCTCGCCATCGGTGATGGCGATGGCATCCGGGCGCTGCTCCGCCCGCTGCCGCAGGAAGCCGGAGAAGGTCTCTCCGCGCCAGTAGCCCTTCTCGCGGTAGCGCCGCGCGAAATCCTCGGGCCAGGTCTGTTGCAGGGGAATCACGCGCGCCATTCCTCATCGATGCCGAGGGCGTTCAGGAAGGCGCCGAACTTGGCCGCCGTCTCCGCCGTTTCCGCCGCCGGGTCGCTGCCCGGGACGATGCCGGCCCCGGCATAGAGGCGCGCGCGCCGCCCGGCAATCTCGGCGCAGCGGATGGAGACATGCCATTCTCCATCGCCCCGCCCGTCGCACCAGCCGACGGCACCGGCATAGAAGCCGCGGTCATAGGGTTCCAGCCGGCTGATCAGCCGCGCCGAGGCCTCGCGCGGCACGCCGCAGACGGCGGGGGTGGGGTGCAGTGCCGCCGCCAGCTCGGCCGAGGACACGCCGGGGTCCTTCAGCTCGCCCATGATGCGCGTGCCGAGATGCCACATGGTGGCGGTGGTGGTGAGCTGGATGCCCTCCGGCGCCGCCAGGGAGCGGCAATAAGGCGCCAGCGTGTCCATGACGAATTCCGATACCAGCGCGTGCTCCCGCCGGTCCTTGTCGGAACGCTCCAGCGCGGCGGCGGCCGCGCGGTCCGCCACGGGATCGGCCTGGCGCCGGGCCGAGCCGGCCAGCGGGTGGGAGAGGACGCCACGGCCGGTCTTGCCGACCAGCAGCTCCGGCGTCGCGCCGGCGAGGACGCGCGGCGCGCCGCCGTCATCCGGCAGCGGCACCAGGAAGCCCGTCACCTTGGGGTCGCCGGCCAAGCGGCGCAGCAGGGCGGAGAGGTCGATCGGGCGGTCGGCCTCGGCCAGGAGGCTGCGCGAGAGGACGACCTTCCTCAGGTCGCCCGCCGCCATGGCCACCAGCGCCTCGGCCACCGCGCCGGCGAAGGCTTCCGGCGCCGGATCGTGGCGCAGGGTCCAGCGGGCGCGTGGCATTTCGGGCGCGGAGGGCGGCGCCCGGCGCGAGACCTCCCGCGCCTGGACCAGATGATCGCCCGCCGCGCGGTCGAAGGGCAGGGCGCCCGCCAGCACGGCATCCGGCCCCGCCTCGCGGAAGAAATCCGCGACCCGGCCGGCCAGCGTCGCCGCCGGCCCGGACGGCAGGGCGCGCGCCACGCCATGCCCGAGGATCGTCGCCCGCCCGGAGAGGAAAGCGAAGGCCGGCGGCCCGGCCGGTGCCGCCATGGCATCCGGCCGCGTCATCTCCGCCATGGGCGCCCTTTGACTCATGCTGCGCGTCTTTCGGCCAGGCTGTCTCAGGCGCGGATGATGCTGACGGTGTCACCGTCGGGATCATCCACGGGCGGCGCGCCACGGCCGCCGCTCCGGGCCTTGTTGGTGACGTAGGCCAGGCCGCTGCGGGGATCGATGGCGATGGTATTGGGATGCGTGCCCGTCTGCAGCGAGGACAGCGGGGCCAGGTCACGCGCGTTGAACAGCTCGACGGTGCCGGAGCGGCGGCAGGCCACATAGACCAGCCCCCTGGCCGGGCTGAGCGCGACGCCGAGCGGCCCCTCGCCCGTGGGCAGGCTCTTCACCAGCGCGCCGGTCGCGGCGTCCAGCACCGTGAGGGTGTTGCTCTTCTGGTTCGTGACGAAGAGGCGCTGCCCCGCCGGGTCGAAGGCCAGGTTGATCGGCCCCTCTCCGCCGGAGGGGAAGCGGCGGGTGGCGCCGCCGCCGGCGAGGCTGATCTCCACGACCTCGTTGCTCGTCAGTGCGGTCGCGAAGAGCCGGTTGCCGGCCTTGTCCAGCGTCAGGCCGGTGATGCCGCCCTCGGCCAGGCCCTCGGTGATCACGCCCGCCAGGGTATTCGTCGTGCCGTCGATCACCCAGATAGCGCTGGGCTTGCCACGGGAGCCGAAATTGCTGACGTAAACGCGGTTCGCGGCCTCATCCACCAGCAGCTGGCGGGGATGCCCACCCTCGCCGCCAGACAGGGTGGCGAGGACCTTGCCGGCCTTCAGGTCGATGGCGGAGACGGTGCCGGAGCGGGTGTTGGAGGTATAGACGACGCCCGTGACGTCATTCAGGCCGAGGCCGAAGGCCGGCTCGTCGCCCAGCTCGATCTGGCTGCGCACCTCCAGGCTCTGCGGGTCGAGGCCGAGGATGCGGGCCGCGTTGGCGCCGCGTGGGCCTGTCGCCGCGACATGCACGAGGCCGGTGGCGCGGCTGACGACCACTTCGTAGAGGCCGGGATAGACCCGGGCGCTCCGCAGCACGGCCGGGGCCTCGCCGCCAGCCGTGGCCGCGGCGGCCGCGCGGAAGCCGGCGCCGGCCGCCAGGGTCGCGGCCAGAAGGCCGAGGACGCGGCGGCGCGGGAAACCGGCACCGTTGCGCGGGCCGTTCGGCCGGGTCGGGCCAGTATCCATCGGAAGCTCCTTGTGCGAATGGGGCGTGAGCGGTTTCAGGCTGGCGGGGCGCTGCCCGGCGCCGGCTTCGGCCGTCTTCAGCGGCGGATGGCGTGGCTTGTGCGGCGGGGAGGGCTGACGGAAATCAGGGCGTGATAATGCAAATCGTTCTCAATTAAATTGTGGCCTTGCGCGCCGGAACTGTCAATCCTCCGGGGTGGAAGGTCAGCATTACAGGCTGGTAAGAGTCGCCCTGTCCGTCAGTCCGGGCGCGCCTGCTATGGACCGGCGCGCCGCAGCAGCGAATGGTGCCGGCCGTAGAGCATATAGATGCCGCATCCGATGGCGACCCAGACCACCAGGCGGAGCCAGGTGCTCGCCGGCAGGCCCACCATCAGCAGGAGGCTGAAGGCGATGCCCAGGAGCGGCACGGCGGGGACGCCGGGCGCGCGGAAGGGGCGGGCGATCCCCGGCTCATACCGGCGCAGGTAGAGCACGGCGCCGCAGACGAAGACGAAGGCGAAGAGGGTGCCGATGCTGACCATCTGCCCGAGCACGTTGATCGGCAGCGTGGCCGCCATGACCGCCACAGCGAAACCGATCAGCATCTGGCTCAACCAGGGTGTCTGCAGGCGGGGATGGATGCGGGAGAAGACCGGCGGCAGCAGGCCATCGCGGGAGATGGTCATGAAGATGCGGCTCTGCCCATAGAGCAGGACGAGGATGACCGTGGTCAGCCCGACGATGGCACCGATCTTGATGACGGCGGAAAGCCAGCCCAGGCCGATGGCGTCGATGCCGCGGGCGATGGGGTCGGCGACATCCAGCTCGGTATAGGAAACCAGCCCCGTGAGCACGCCGGCCACCAGCACATAGAGCAGGGTGCAGATAATGAGCGACCCGAGCATGCCGATGGGCATGTCACGCTGGGGCGACTTCGCCTCCTGCGCCGCAGTGGAGACGGCGTCGAAGCCGATGAAGGCGAAGAACACCACCCCCGCCCCGCGCAGCACGCCGCTCCAGCCGAAATGGCCGAACTCGCCGGTATTGGGAGGCAGGAAGGGGGTCCAGTTGGCGGGGGTCACATGGGCCGCGCCGACCAGGACGAAGAGCAGCACGACCGCGATCTTCACCGACACCATGATGTTGTTCAGCCGTGTCGATTTGGTGGTGCCGAGGATCAGCATCGTCGTCAGGGCACAGACGATCAGCGCGGCCGGCAGGTTGAGCAGGGCCGTGACCTCCCGCCCGTCGTCGAGGCGCAGGACCGTCCCGGTCGCCTGGGTAAGCGCGGGCGGCAGGTGCAGCCCGAAATTCAGGAGCAGGCTCTGCATATAGCCCGACCAGCCGACCGAGACCGTGGCCGCGCCCAGGGCATATTCCAGGACGAGGTTCCAGCCGATGATCCAGGCCGCCAGCTCCCCGAAAGTCGCGTAGGTATAGGTATATGCGCTGCCGCTGACGGGGATCATCGCCGCCAGTTCGGCATAGCAGAGGCCGACGAAAGCGCAGGCGATGCCGGCCAGTATGAAGGACAGTATCAGTGCCGGCCCCGCGAATTCCGCGGCGGCGGTGCCCGTCAGCACGAAGATGCCGGCGCCGACGATGGCGCCAATCCCCATGGCCATGATGCTGAGGGGACCGAGGGACCTCTTTAACCCGACCGCTCCCGTATTGGCCGATGCGATAATCCCGGAGATCGCCTTGCGCGCGAGATAGGGCGCCTTGTCCATCGGAGATCTTTCTGGTGCGGGCAGCCTGCCAAGGCTGGTAATGCCTTCCCCGGGGCGCTGGTTGCGGAAGGCGCTGCCTGCGCCGGCGAAGATGGCAGGCCGGAGCTGGGCATTTCGACTCGTTGGCCGGCGCGGTGGATGCTCCGTCCATCACGGCCGGGCCGTTTCCGGGCGGGGATTGCGGGCGACCGTCCGTCCGGTCAAGAATGCGGGACGAGGAGGCGCACCCATGGCCCGCATGGCGACGAAACTGCCCATCATGGAACAGCCGGAGCCATCCGAGCGGATTCTGCAGATCCTGACGGAAGCAGCGCGGCTCTTCGGCACGGCCGGCTATGATGGCACGTCGATGCGGGACATCGCGAATGCCTGCGGCATCTCGAAGTCGCTGCTCTACCACCATTTCGCTGACAAGGACGAGATCTTTGCCCGGATCGCCCTGGGCTCGACGCGCGAGCTTTACGAGTTCGTCGCCGCGCGCATCCCGGAGGATGTGCCGCCCTCCCGGCGCATCCGTGAGTTCATGGTCGCCACGGCCGAATATTTCCAGCGTTACCGCTGGGCCTGGATCGCCTCGACCTCATCCTTCTGGAGCGACCCCGAAGCGCGCCGCCAGAAGGAACGCATGATGTGGCGCGACCGCTACGAGGGCCTGCTGCGCGCCCTGCTGACCGATGCCATCAAGGCGGGCGAGGTGCGCCAGACCGATGTCTCGACCGCCGGGCGGCTGATCCTCTCCTCGCTGAACTGGATGCACCGCTGGTATAGCCCCGGAAAGGGGCTGTCCGCCGTGCAGATCGTCGAGATGTATTTCGACATCATCTTCAACGGGCTGAAGGCGGAACCCGCGCCGCGCTGAGCCGCCTCCCGCGCCGTTCCGCTATTCAAGCGTGATCTTCCGGCCGGCGATGATCCCGCCCCATCTCTCCCTCTCCCGCCGCATCTGCCCGTCCGGCAGCGCGGCGCCTGGAAGGAGAGAGGAGAGTGCATGTGGCTGACCGGGCGGTCAATGCGCCCGGCCGCCACGTCAGGCCAGCACCGCCCGCGCGCCATCCGCCATGGTGCGGCGCGCCTTCTGCATGTCGTCCAGCGTGCCGAAGGCGTTCATGTAGTGGCCACGGAAGCCGGTGGCCTCGATGCGCCGGAACATGTCGGGGAAATCGAAATCGCCCTGGCCGGGCGGCAGGTGGATCTCCTTGCCGTTGCGGAAGCAGTCCGCCAGCCGCACCTCCTTCACCCGGTCCCACGGAATGGCGTCGACGAAGCCCGCCACGCCCTCGGGCAGAAGATGCGCGTGGTTGGCGGTGAAGGAGAGCGCGAAGGCCGGGCTGTCGATCCGGTCGTAGTAATAGGCCCATTCCTCCATGGTATGCGCGAGGTAATGGACCTCGGCATCCTCGGGCTCCTTGTTCAGATTCTCCAGCAGAAGGCGGGCGCCTTTGCGTTCGGCATAGTCCACGATCCGCTTCAGCCGTTCCAGCCCGGCCTCCATGCGCGGCTTCACATCGGCGGTGAAGTGGTAGCCGGCATGGACCACGATCCAATGCGCGCCGAGCCTGGGATAGATGTCGATATAGGCCTTGAGATAATCATCCACCGCCTCCGACAGGATCGGCGAGTATTCCGCCACGTTGACGGCCGAGAGCGTGTGCAGGCCGAGCTGGATGCCGTCCCGCGCGCAGGCCTCCCGGATGGTGGCGGCGCGGGCATCGTCGAAGCGGGTGAAGGCGTTCTCGCCATAGTCGAGCTGGATGTCGACGTAGCGCACCGCGTTGCGCGCCGCCCAGGCGATGCCGTCCTCCAGCTTCGCCCGGCGCCCGATATCGACGCCGATGCGCTCATACAGGCTTTCCGCCATTGTTCTTCCTCCCCTCGGTGCAGTCGCTCAGCGGCCGCGGAACTGCGGTGGCCGCTTCTCCATGAAGGCGCGGCGGCCTTCCTTGTAGTCCTCGCTCTCGAAGCAATCCTGGTAGAGGCGGTCGCAGCGCGCCTCGTCCGGCTGCCCCTTCATCGATTCCATGATGATGTGCTTGGAGGCGCGGATGGTCAGCGGCGCATTGGCGGCGATGCCGCGCGCCGTCTCCGTGACGAAGGATTCCAGTGCCTCGGCCGGCAGCACCCGGTTCACCAGCCCCATGCCACAGGCTTCCGCCGCGCTGAAGCGGCGGCCGGTGAAGAAGATCTCCTTGGCGAAGGCCGGGCCGACGATCTGCGTCAGCTTCCGCACGCCGTCCAGCTCATAGCCCACGCCCAGCTTCGCGGCGGGGACGGCGAAATCCGCATCCTCGCTGCAGATGCGGATGTCGCAGGAGAGCGCGATGGCCAGCCCGCCGCCGATGCAATGGCCGCGGATCATGGCGATGACGGGCTTGTCCATCTGCCGCAGCCGGTCATGCACCCGCTGATTGCGCGCGCGGTGCTCGGCCACCTGCTCCAGCGTCGTGCGGCCCTCCTCGAAGCGGGAGATGTCGGAGCCGGAGGCGAAGGCGCGGTCGCCCGCGCCGGTCAGCACGATGCAGCGCACGGCCTCGTCGGCCTCGAAGGCCACCAGCGCATCGCCGAGCGCCTGCCACATCTCCGGGGAAATGGCATTGCGGCGCGGCAGGTTGTCGATGGTCAGCCAGCCGATGCCGGCCTCCTGGCGGGCCAGGATGCGGCCGGGCGGGGGGAGGGTGGTGTCGGGCATGGTTCAGATCACCTGTCGGCTGCGTAGATCGTCGATCCGAGCGGGGTTGAAACCGAGCCCGGCCAGGATCGCATCGGTATGCTCGCCCAGTCCGGGCGGATGGCTGGTGATGCCGCTGGGCGTCCGGCTCAGCGTCACGGGCTGCGCGACATAGCCGACCGGGTCGTTGGCGCCGCCGTTCAGATAGGCGGCCATGCCGAGATGCCGCACCTGCTCATCGGCGAAGACCTGGTCGATGCTGTTGATCGGCCCGCAGGGCACGCCGGCCTCGTTCAGCCTGGCGACCCAGTTGGCGCTGGTATCGCCCCGCGTCACCGCCGCGATCTCCTCGTTCAGCGCGTCGCGGTTCTGGCTGCGGGCGGCGGCGGTGGCAAAGCGCGGGTCCTCCAGCCATTCCCGGCGGTCGAGCACGGCGGCAAATCGCTGCCAGATCCGCTGGCCGGTGGCCGCGATGTTCATGTGGCCATCGGCGGTCGGGAAGACGCCGGTGGGGATGCTGGTCGGGTGGTTGTTGCCGGCCTGCTTCGGCACCTCGCCCGCCTGCAGCCAGCGCGCCGCCTGGAAGTCGAGCATGAAGATCTGTGCCTGCAACAGCGAGGTCTGCACCCACTGCCCCTTGCCCGAGACCTCCCGCTCCAGCAGCGCCACCAGCACGCCCTGGGCGGCGAAGATGCCGGCGCAGAGATCGGCGATAGGGATGCCCACGCGCACCGGTCCCTGCCCGGGCAGGCCGGTGATGGACATCAGCCCGCCCATGCCCTGCGCGATCTGGTCGAAGCCCGGCCGGTCCGCATAGGGCCCGTCCTGGCCGAAGCCGGAGATGGAGGCATAGACCAGCCGGGGATTGATCTCGGACAGCGCCTCGTAGCCGATGCCCAGGCGTTCCTTCACATCGGGGCGGAAATTCTCCACCACCACATCCGCCTGCCGCACCATCTGCATGAAGATTGCGACGCCCTCAGGATCCTTCAGGTTGAGCGTCATGCTCTGCTTGTTGCGGTGCAGGTTCTGGAAGTCCGGCCCCTGGCGCGGCCCGCCCATCGGGTCCCCCGCATCGAGCCCTTCCGGCATCTCGATCTTGATGACCTTCGCCCCCCAGTCGGCGAATTGCCGCACGCAGGTCGGGCCGGAGCGGACGCGGGTGAGGTCGAGCACGGTGAAGCGCGAGAGCGCCGTCGATGGCTGCGGCATGGCCTTTCCTCCGTTCTTGGCGACCACGCTATCCCAGGTGCTGTTGACTGTCGACAGTTGTCATCATTCAGTTGACAGAATTGCGGGGGACGGCGCACCGTGGCGTCATGTCTGCATCGCCTGTCACGCCGCTGGATATCGTCCGCACCCGCTCCCTCGCCTCGCTGGTGGCGCAGGAGATCGAACACCTGATCCTGGCCGGGGAGATCGAGCCAGGGGAACGGTTGAACGAGCAGGCGCTGGCCGCCCGGCTGGGTGTCAGCCGTGGCCCGGTGCGGGAGGCCGTGCGGGGCCTGGAGCGGTCCGGCCTGGTGGTCGCCGTGGTGAACCAGGGCTCCTATGTGCGGAAGGTCAGCGTCGAGGAGGCGCTGGACGTCTTCGACATCCGCGTGGCGCTGACAAGCCATGCGGCGGAGCGGGTCGCCGCGCGCGCCGCGCCCGCCCTGCTGGCGCCGATGGAAGACCTGCTGGCACGGTTGACGGAGGCCGAGCAGGCCAATGACGCGGCCGGCTACTACGCGCTGAACCTTGAGTTCCACGCGGCATTGTTCGAGGCCGCGGGGAATCCCCGCGCCGCGCGGCTCTACGCGGATCTCGGCAAGGAACTGCATCTGTTCCGCCGCCGCGTGCTGCTGCAGCCGGAGAATATGCGCCAGTCCAACGCGGAGCACGCCGCCATCCTGCGGGCGCTGCGCGCCGGGGACTGCGCGGCGGCCAAGGCGGCGGGGGAGGCGCATATCAAGGGTGGCCGGCAACGTTTCGCCGAAAGCCGCCCGAAGGACCAAGCAAGGCCGCAGCAAGCGGCCAGGGGAGGAAACAATGCAAGACGGAAGCCTGACGTGCCGCCCATCTGACGCGCCCGATTCCGGGGGGCAGGCCGGAGGCACTGCTCCGGGCCGGCGGGGCCTGTTGCTGGCGACCGGGCTGGGGCTCCTCGCCGCGCCCCGCATCCTGCGCGCGCAGGGCGCCGCCTTCGGCTCGCGGCCCATCGAGATCGTGACACATTCCGGTGTCGGCGGCGGCACTGACATCACGGCGCGCATGGTCATGGTCCATGCCCCGGCCGAGTTCGGCACCGAGCTCGTCGTCGTGAACAAGACCGGCGGCAGTGGTGCGGCGGCGCTGGCCTATGCGGCGCAACGGCCGAAGGACGGCCATACGCTGCTGCTGATGACGCAGACACATCTCATCACCATGCTGCGGAGCAAGACCGGCACGCAGCTCGCGGATCTCGTCGGCGTCGCCCGCGCCACGGAGGACCCGCAGGTCGTCATGGTGCGGGCCGACAGCCCGCTGCGCTCGGTGGATGAATTCCTCTCCACTGGCAAGAGCCGCGCATTGAAGTTCGGCATCACCCATGTCGGCAGCGTCGATCATGTGGCCACCGTGGGTTTCGCCAAGGCGGCCGGCATCCGCCCGCCCACAGCGGTGCCCTTCCGGGGCGGCGGCGACATCGTCATCAACCTCGTCGGCGGCAATATCGATGCCGGACTGCTGAACTTCGCCGAGGCGGAAGCGCAGATCCGCGCCGGCGAGGTGCGTCCCCTGATGGTGCTCTCCGATGAGCGGGTCAGCAGCCTGCCGGATACGCCCACGGCCAAGGAGACGAAGATCGACTATTCCTCCGCCACCACCCGCGGCTTCGCCGTGATGAAGGGCACGCCGGAGGACTGGGTCGCGCGGCTGGAGCAGGGCCTGCTGAAGTCCATGGCCAGCCCGACCTATACCGCCTACCTGAAAAGCTCCGGCCAGGCCTCCACCAGCCCGGCTGGCCGCGCGGTCTGGCAGGCGCAGCTCGAGGCCTTCTCGAATGACAGCCGCCAGGCGCTGGCTGACCTGGGCGTGGCGCAATGAGCGGCGGACTGGCGCGGCAGCTCGGCCGTGACCGCCTGGTGGCCTTGGGGGCGGCGGCAGTCGCCGCCCTCGCCCTGGCCTTCACCTTCACCTTCGACAAGGTGCCGGCGGCCCTGATGGAGGGCATGGGGGCGGCCGAGTTCCCGCAGCTGATCTGCGTCGTCATCCTGGTGCTCTGCCTCTGCCTGTTCTTCGCCCGGCCGGCGCCGGAGACGGGGGAGGCGCCGGCGCCGGTGCATGCCTGCACCTGGTGGACGCTGGCGCTGTGCGTCGGCTTCTTCGCCGTGCTGGCGCTGATCGGCATGCTGCCGGCCATGTTCCTCTTCCCGATCGTCACCGGCCTGGTCTGGGGGGAAAGGCGCCTGCCGCTGCTGATCGGCAGCGCGGCGGGGCTGACGCTGCTGGTCTGGCTGCTCTTCGTCAGCATCTTCCAGTTCACCCTGCCAGGCGGCCTGCTTGGCGACATGCTGTTCAGCTGAGGGGGTAGAGACCGATGGAAGCCTTCCTCGGTGGCATGGGCATCCTGCTGGACCCCTTCACGCTCTTCATGATCGTCGCCGGCACGGTGCTGGGCATCACGGTCGGCGCGCTGCCGGGCATCAGCGGCAGCACCACCATCGCCCTGATGCTGCCGATCACCCTGGGCCTGGACCCGGTCGTCTCGCTCGCCTTCCTCGGCTCGATCTACTGCGCCGCCAATTTCGGCGGCTCCATCACCGCCATCCTGGTCAATGCGCCGGGCGACCCATCGGCCTCCGCCACGGCGCTGGAGGGCTACAAGATGGCCGAGCGCGGCGAGGCCGGCATGGCGCTGGGCATGTCCGCCGTGGCCAGCGCCATCGGCGGCATCTTCAGCGTCGTCGCCATGATTATCGCCGCGCCGCTGCTGGCGCGCGCGGCCTATAGCTTCGGCCCGCCGGAATACCTCGCGCTGGCGCTCTTCGGCCTGTCCATGTGCGGCGCCGTGGGGGGCGACAGCGCCCTCAAGAACCTGATCGCCGCCGCCTTCGGCGTGCTGCTGGCCACGGTCGGGATCGACCTGACCACGGGGGTGGAGCGTTTCACCTTCGGCTTCTACGACCTCACGGACGGCGTCAGCTTCGTCGCGGCGCTGATCGGCCTCTTCGCGGTGGGCGAGATGCTGGACCAGGCGACGCAGCAGATGGGCAAGCCCAGCCTGCTGAAGATGGATGCCGTACGCATCCCCGGCCGCGCGGAATTCAAGAAATGCAACCGCAGCATCTGGCTGGGAAGCGGGCTCGGCACGGTGATCGGTGTCCTGCCGGCGCTGGGCGCCACCACGGCCGCCCTGATCGCCTATAACGAGACACGGCGCTGGTCCAAGCACCAGCATGAATTCGGCCACGGCTCGATCGAGGGCGTCGCGGGACCGGAGGCGGCCAACAACGCGGCGGTCGGCGGCTGCATGGTGCCGACCCTGGCGCTGGGCATCCCCGGCAGCGCGACGACCGCCATCATCCTGGCGGGGCTGATCGTGCAGGGCGTGCGGCCCGGACCGCATCTCTTCACGGAGCAACCGACGCTGCTCTACGCCGTCTTCGCCTCCATGCTGGCGGCCAACCTGCTCTATCTCGTCATCGGCCTGGGGGCGGCGAAGCTCTTCGCGCGCATCAGCCTGATCCCGCCCGCGCTGCTCTGGCCGGCGGTCTTCGTGCTCTCCGTCATCGGGGCCTATGGCGCCAACCAGTCGATGGGCGATGTCTGGCTGATGATGGGCTTCGGCGTCATCGGCTTCCTCTTCCGCCGCACCGGCTTCTCGCCCGCGCCGCTGATCATGGGGCTGGTGCTCGGCTCGATGGTGGAGGAAAGCCTGAAGCAGTCGATCCTGATCTTCGGGGACGATCTGGCCGGCGGCTTCCTGGGGCGGCCGATCGCCATGGGCCTCTTCGCCGTCACGGCGCTGGGCCTGCTGGGGCCGCCCGCGCTGCGGGCCCTGGCGCGGCTGCGCCAGCCGGCGGCGGCACCGCAGGCATGACGGCCCCGGCCCCTCCCTGGAGGGGCCGGCGGCATCATCCCGCGCAACCCTCCTCGCACCGGGCGGTTCTTCCAGCCTGCCATGGGAAGCGCCGCGGCGACGGGCATCATGGCCTTCGATCCAGGGAGTCCTGATGCTCGACTTCATCCGCCCGACGACGTTGCAGGGCAGCGCCAAGGCACACGGCGACGGTGTTACCGACGACACCGCCGCCATCCAGGCCGCGCTCGATACCAGGAAATCCGTCTATCTGGACGAGGACCGCACCTACAAGATCACGGGTCCGCTGTTCTTCCGCCGCCCCGGCCAGCAATTCGGCAGCGCGACCGCGCAGGGCTGCACCCTCGCCTGCTACGGCTCCTCCGACATCCTCGACACGCACGGGATGCATGGCGTCCGGATCAAGGGATTCCGGATGGTCGGCAAGCAGGGGGACGGGACGCGGAACCACACGGGCGGCTTCGGCATCCAGGTGGGCACGCAGGGCTCGCCGATGGCGGCGACCACCAGGCAGACCGGCGCCGTGGATATCGAGGACCTGATCTTCGATGGCATGTCCGGCGGCATCTCCATCACGGATGCGAACGGGGTCAACATCGCCGACGTGCAGATGGCGGCGATGCGGGATGCCGGCTTCGTTGTGCGGGCGCGCGACGCGAACCACCGCGTCGACAACATCCGCATCGAGAACGCGATCTACTCGGCGGCCAAGGAGGCGCGGGAGGATGGTTCAGGCGTGGGCCTGCTGATCGACGGCGAGGTGCATGGATGCGTGCTCGACTACTTCGTCACCGTCCGCCCGAGCTACGGCATCAAGGTCGTCAATACCCATGGCGCCAACACGAAGGCGCGCCCCGCCTTCCTGTTCGGCTCGCATATCGGTTGCGACTTTCCGAAGTTCGAAGGCATCTACATCGCCGAGATCGACCGCTGCCGCTTCCAGGATCTCTATTGCCACGGCTCCGAGACCAGCAATGGCATCACCTTCGAGCGTGGGGTCCGCGACGCCAAGATCATCGGCGCGAATGTCTCCGGCCACTACTGCTCCGCCATCAGCTTCGACGGCAACATCCTCGACCTTCACGCGGTGGAGGCCGACTGGTGCAGCCAGACCGCCCCCCATGCCTTCGCGGCGGTGCAGCTCGGCAGGAATGCCAGGAACGTGCGGGTGGTGGGCGGCGGCAATTCGGCCGGCGTCGGCAATGCCGCCTTCGGCATCTTCCGCGCCAGTCCGGCCACCGAGGTGGAACTCGCGGCGGCGGGCCAGTGGCGCGGCGCCTTCGGCGCGAAGAACTGGTAGCCAAGGCCCCCACTGGCACGGCGCGGAGAGCGGCAGACTGTTCCAGACTGAAGTGGCGGGTCTTCGCGCCCTTGTGAAGGCAGTCCAGCCTCGTCCCGCCGCTGCCCTCCCGCACTGCGCCGGACAGGCCGTTCTGGCTGAGCTTGCCAGGAGAGGAGCCTGGGCATCCTTCCGTTTTCCCCGGACCGCAACTTGACAGTCTTGAAGCATGCTGACGATGCTTCGCAGCTATCTCAGTGCAATACGGCGGTCGGCGGCCATGACGAGACCGGCCGGGAAAGGGGAGAGGCGCCACATGTCAGGACGCAGCACCGTCGCCGCGGAACCAGCCGACCAGATGACCGCCAGGAGGGCCGTCACAGCGGCGGTCATCGGCAATGTGCTGGAATGGTACGATTTCGCGGTCTACGGCTTCGTGGCCACCATCCTGGCGCGTCGCTTCTTCCCCAGCGAGGACCCGACCACCGCCCTGCTCGCCACCTTCGCCGCCTTCGGCGTCGGCTTCGTGGTGCGGCCGCTGGGCGGCATCATCATCGGACGCATGGGCGATACCCACGGGCGCAAGGCCGCGCTGCTGCTGACCATCTTCATGATGGCCTTCGGCACCGTCGCCATCGGGCTGCTGCCGACCTATGAGAGCATCGGCATGCTCGCCCCCATCCTGCTGGTCGTCTGCCGGCTGGCGCAGGGCTTCGCCGCCGGCGGCGAATGGGGCGGCTCCACGGCCTTCATCGTGGAATGGGCGCCGAAGAACCAGCGCGGTTTCTTCGGCAGCTTCCAGCAGGCCAGCGTGGCGGGGGGACTGCTGCTGGGTTCCGGCATCGCGGCCCTCTTCAGCACCCTGCTCGCGCCCGAGGCCATGGAGTCCTGGGGCTGGCGCATCCCCTTCCTGCTCGGCGGCGCGTTGATTCCGCTCGGCGTCTACATGCGCCGCAACATCGACGAGACGCCCGCCTACCGGGAGGCTGTGGCCGAGGCCGAGACGGCGCCAGCCGCGCAGGCGGAAGGGAACTGGACGCTGGCCGCCCGGGCCTTCGGCTTCACCATTCTCTGGACCGTCTCCTACTACATCATGCTCAACTACATGCCGACCTTCACGCAGCAGCATGCGGGGCTGAGCCGGTCGGAGGCGCTGTGGTCGAATACCATCGGCCTGGTGGTGCTGGTCGTGACCATCCCGCTGATGGGCGCGCTGTCCGACCGCTGGGGGCGCAAGCCGCTGCTGCTGGCCTGCTGCCTGGCCTTCGTGGTGCTGACCTACCCGCTTTTCATGCTGCTGCTCTCCGGCGGCGGGCTGGGGACGGTGATCCTGATCCAGATCATCTTCGCAGTGATGATCGCCGCCTTCTCCGGCCCCGGCCCGGCCGCCATCTCGGAAATCTTCCCGACCGCCTCCCGCTCCACCTATATGTCCACGGGCTACAGCCTCGCGGTCGCTGTCTTCGGCGGCTTCGCGCCCTATATCGCGACATGGCTGATCGCGAGGACGGGTTCGCCGATTTCGCCGACCTACTACCTGATCGCGGCGGCGATCCTGTCCACCCTGGTCATCCTGCGGATGCGCGAGACCGCGCATGCCGACCTGAAGTGATCCGAGCAAGGAATCCGGCCATGGCCCAGAATGATCCGAACGACGTCTCGCGGATGGAACCCTGGCAGTGGCCGGACCCGCACTGGCAGGGGCTGATCCGGCAGGTGCGCGCCGGGCGGCCGCTGCGGCCGAAGCAGTGGCAGGGCGGCGCCCGCTGCGCCGTTGCGCTCTCCTTCGACAGCGACCACGAGACCAATGAGCTGCGGGACGGCGGCAAGTCCATCGGCCGCCTGGCCTGGGGCCAGTATGGCAACCGCGTGGGCGTGCCGCGCATCGCCAAGCTGCTGGACCGGCACGGCATCCGCGCCACCTTCTATGTCCCGGCCGTGGCCGCCATGACCTATCCCGACGAGCAGCGCGCGCTGGTCGCCGCCGGGCACGAGATCGGCATCCATGGCTGGATCCATGAGCTGAATTCCGTGCTGCCCTACGAGGTCGAGCGCGACCTCATGTTCCGCGCCACGGACAAGCTGGAGGAGATCACGGGCATCCGTCCCGTCGGCCTTCGCACGCCCTCCTGGGATTTCAGCCCGAACACGCTGCGGATCGAGCGCGAACTGGGCCTGCTTTACGATTCCTCTCTGATGGCAGACGAGGATTGCTATGAGCTGGTGATGGAGGATGAGCCCACCGGCATCGTCGAGCTGCCGGTGGAATGGGTGCGCGACGATGCCGTGTATTTCATGATGCACCGCTTCCAGTCGCTGCGGCCCTATACGCCGCCCGAGGATGTGCTGAACATCTTCCGTCGCGAATTCGACGCGGCCTATGAGGATGGCGGCGTGTTCCAGCTGACCTGCCACCCGCATATCATCGGCTACCGTTCCCGCATCTGGATCCTGGAGGAGCTGATCCGCCACGCCAAGTCGAAGGGCGATGTCTGGTTCGCCACGCATGCGGAAGTCGCCGCCTATGCCCGCGACCACGCGGCCTGACGCGATGCTGATCGATTTCACGGGCCAGACGGTGCTGGTCACCGGTGCCGCGCGCGGCATCGGGCGCGGCATCGTCGAGGGCTTCGCCGCCAGCGGCGCGCGGGTGGTGGCCACCGATGTCCTCGCCGCGCCGCTGGAGCAGATGGCCGGGGAGGTGCCCGGCCAGGTGGAGCCGCATGTGCTGGATGTCACGGATGCCGCGGCGGTGGAGGCGCTGGTCCAGCGCATCCAGCCGGTCGATGTGCTCGTGCATGTCGCGGGCGGCGTGCTGGGGCAGTCGCGCAAGCCGCTGGAGGAGATCACGGATGGCGACTGGGACGCCATCATGGACGTGAACCTGCGTGGCGCCTTCCATGCCTGCCGGGCCGTCGCGCCGGGGATGAAGCAGCGCCGCGCCGGGCGGATCGTCATCATCTCCAGCGGCGCGGGGCTGCGCCCCAGCCTGACCGGCATCCATGCCTATGGCACCGCCAAGACCGCGCAGATCGGGCTGGTGCGGCAGATCTCGGTCGAGCTCGGGCCTTATGACATCACGGTGAATGCCGTGGCGCCGGGCTTCCTGCGGACCAGCCCGGACTACGAGCGGCAATGGGCCTCCTATGGCGCGGAGGGGCAGGAAGCCATGCTGAACCGCATCCCCATGCGCCGCCTGGGGGAGCCGGCGGATATCGCCAGCGCCGTGCAGTTCCTGGCCTCCGCCCAGGCTTCCTGGATCACGGGGCAGGTGCTGCCCGTCAACGGCGGCAGCTGAGGCGCCCGGCGGGCCGGGCGGCCGGAGGATTCCTCGGCATCCTCGTCCGCAGGGACCGGCTCGTCTGGCGGGGCGCCGAAATCCTCGGCTACGGCCTGGGCGAGCGCTGCCGGACGGTTCCGCTTGAAGGCCGGAAGGTCTTCCTGCCGCGCAGCCTCAGGGAAGACGGGGTTGTCGCCGCTTCCCATCCTCGCTTTCCTGCCCGGCCGTCATTCGCCGGCGCTCCCGCGTGACCGCTAGATGAACTGGCCGCGCAGGAAGCCCAGCGCCGGCAGCGGCCGCCAGCTGCGCGGCAGCTCGGCGCGGCGGATCGTCGATACGCTGTAATTGGGCACTGGCATGCTGGAACTTCGCAGGAAGCCGGCATAGGCGCGCACCTGCTGTTCCCGCCATATGCGGTCGGCATCGGCGGCGGCGCGGCTGGCATAGATCTCGGCGATCCTGGTCTTCCGGCCAACGGCGGCGACGACGGCCCAGAGCTTGTCGTCGCGTGTGCGGCTGAAATTCACCACCCGGTCGGGGGGCTGGGCATCCTCTGACTGATTCATGCCTCCGCTCTCATCAGTTCGGTTCCAGCGTAACGCCAACGGGCCTGCGCGTGCAGCGAAAGAATCCGTGCCCCGATGCCCGCGCGGCCCCCGACCCGGCGACCGTCGTTACCGTCCGCGCGAAAAGTTGAAAGACCTGGGATCATGACGTGATTTTCCGGAATATGGGGAGCGCCATGCTGGCGGGCGACACTCCCCTGGAATGGACGCGCTTGCACGGGGCGGAAAGGCACGACTAACGTTTCCCCCGGCGCAGACGCCCCATGCAAGGAAAACGGCCCTGTTATCCGCCGGCGATTCCGCGAGAGTGCCGACCGGCCTGCGGTTGGAGGGGGTGACGCGGCGCTTCGGGCAGACCGTGGCGGTGCATCCGCTCGACCTCTCCATCGGGGGGGGCGAGATGCTGGCGCTGCTCGGCCCCTCCGGCTGCGGCAAGACCACCACTCTCCGTATGGTCGCCGGCTTCGAGCAGCCCGATGCCGGTCGCGTGATCATCGGTGGAGAGGATGTGACGCCGCAACGCCCGGCCAGGCGCCGCCTCGGCATGGTGTTCCAGAACTACAGCCTGTTTCCACATATGACGGTGGCCGAGAATGTGGCCTTCGGGCTGCGGATGCAGTCGGTACCGCGCCCGGAGCGCGACAGGCGCGTGCGGGCCATGCTGGAATTGGTGCAGCTGGCGCCGCTGGAGAACCGCCGCCCGGCGCAGCTCTCGGGCGGGCAGCAGCAGCGCGTGGCGCTGGCCCGTTCGCTGATCACGGAACCCCGTGTCCTGCTGCTGGACGAACCGCTCGGCGCGCTGGACAAGAACCTGCGGGAGAGCATGCAGTTCGAGCTGCGCTCGTTGCAGCGGCGGCTCGGCATCACCACCCTGCTCGTCACGCATGACCAGGAGGAGGCGCTGTCGATGAGCGACCGTGTCGCCGTCATGCGCGCCGGGCGCGTCGTGCAGGCCGGCGCGCCGGCATCCATCTATGACCGCCCGGCCACGCGCTTCGTCGCCGCCTTCCTCGGCACCTCCAACCTCTTCTCCGGCGCCGCGCGGCAGGGCGAGATGCGGCTGGGGGCCGGCGGCACCATCCGCCTGCCCGACGCAACCGCGCAGGGCGCGGCCATCCTCTCCGTGCGGCCCGAGCGGATCGCCGTGGGGGAGCAGGCCCAAGGCCTGGACAACAGCTTCGATGCCGTGGTGCGCAGCGCCGCCTTCCGCGGCAGCTTCTTCGCCTATGAGCTGGAGGCACCGGCCCTGGGCCAGGTGCTCTATGCCTATCGTCATCCGCAGGGTTCGCTGGGCGAGGCCATGATCGCGCCCGGTGCCGGGACACGCCTGGGATGGCGCGCCGAGGATGGCGTGATCGTGGAGGAAGACCAGTGAGCCCGGAGACCACCCGCAAACCGACTTCCCTGGCGCGCGTCGGCATCGATGTCGGCGGCACCTTCACCGATTTCGTGCTCTATGACCCCGCCGCCGGGCGGCTGACGCATCACAAGCAGCCCAGCACGCCGCAGGACCCCTCCCGCGCCGTGGCCGAGGGCCTGCTGGCGCTGCTGGAAAAGGCCGCGCTGCCGCCCGCGCGCCTGGGGCTGCTGATGCATGGCACCACCATCGGGCTGAACGCCATCATCCAGCGCAAGGGCGCGCGGGTGGCGCTGGTGGTGACGGAAGGCTTCCGCGACGTGC
Organism: Roseomonas marmotae; assembly: GCF_017654485.1. Lineage (NCBI taxonomy): Bacteria > Pseudomonadati > Pseudomonadota > Alphaproteobacteria > Acetobacterales > Roseomonadaceae > Roseomonas > Roseomonas marmotae. The sequence continues at coordinate 285,199 of NZ_CP061094.1, forward strand.
TGGAGATCGGGCGCAGCCGCATGCCCTCCTCCCTCAACTTCCACGCGCGGAAGGAGACGCCACTGGTGCCGCGCGCCGAGGTGGTGGAGATCCACGCGCGCCTGAACGCCGCCGGCCAGCCCACGCGCCGGCCGGACGACGCCGAGCTGGACCGTGTCGCCGCCGCGCTGCGCCGGCTGGCGCCGGATGCCGTCGCGCTGATGCTCATCAACGGCTATGCCGAGCCGGAATTCGAGCAGGGGGTGGCCGAAGCGCTCATCACGCGACTGCCGGGGCTGCCCATCTCCTCGGCGGCGGTGATCTGGCCGGAGATCCGGGAATACGAGCGCACGCTCGTCGCCTGCATGAACGCGGCCATCCAGCCCCTGATGCAGAATTATTTCGACCTGCTGCAACAGCGGCTGGTGGCGCAGGGCACGGCGCCGCCGCTCTTCATCACCGCCTCCAACGGCGGCTCCCTCAGCCTCGGCACGGCACGGGCGCGACCGGTGGAGACGCTGCTCTCCGGCCCCGCATCCGGCGTCATGGCGGCGACGCGGCTGGCGCGGCAGGCGGAGGTGCCGCGCATCATCACCTTCGACATGGGCGGCACCAGCAGCGATATCGCCATCGCGGCCGAGGGGCAGCCGGAATTCGCCACGCGGACGGAGATCGGCGGCCTGCCGCTGGTGCTGCCGGTGGTGGCGGTCAGCGCCATCGGCGCCGGCGGCGGCTCCATCCTGCGCGTGGATGCGCATGGCGTTCTGAAGGTGGGGCCGGAAAGCGCCGGGGCCACCCCCGGGCCGGTGGCCTATGGCCTCGGCGGCACGCGGCCGACGGTGACGGATTGCTACCTCGTCACCGGGCTGATCGACCCTGCGCGCTTCCTCGGCGGCCGGCTGAAGCTCGACCGGGATGCCGCGCGCCGGGCCCTGGCGGAAGTGGCGGCACAGCTTGGCATCGAGGGTCCCGAAGCCGCCGAGCGGGCGGCCTGGGGCGCGCTGCGCGTCGCGACCTCCGGCATGGTGACGGAGATGTTCAAGACCATGGCGAGCCGTGGCCTGGACCCCGCCAGCTTCGCGCTGATGCCCTTCGGCGGCGCCGGCCCCACTCATGCCAGCCTGCTGGCGGAGGATGCCGGCATCGGCCAGGTGGTGGTGCCGGTCGGCGCCGCGACCTTCTGTGCCTTCGGCGCGGCCTCCGCCGACCTGCGGCGCGACTATGCCCGCAGCCTGCGCCGGCGGCTGGACGCGGCGGGCGCCGCGCTGCTGGCCCAGCGCCTCCAGGCCCTGGAGGAGGAGGCGCGGGGCTGGCTGGCGGGGGAGGGGGGGCTGGCCCGCGCCGTGACCTTCCAGCGCGCCGCCGACATGCGCTACGCCGGCCAGGCCTATGAGCTGCGGGTGGAGCTGCCGCGGGCCGAGATGGCGCCCGATGCGCTGGCCGAGGCCTTCCACCAGGTGCATGAGCGGCTCTACGGCTTCCGCGACACCACGGCCGCCATCGATATCGGCACCGCCCGCCTCGCCATCCTGGGGGAGGTCGAGCCGATCCTGCTGCCGCCGCTGCCCGCCAGCGAGGCCAGTCCCGAACCCTATGCCCGCCGGCCGGTTTTCCTCGGTGAGGTCTGGGTGGAGGCCGCGATCCATGACCGCTCCATGCTGCGCGCCGGCCAGTGGATGACCGGCCCCGCCATCATCGAGCAATCCGATACCACGACGCCGCTGCTGCCCGGCTGGGCCGCCTCGGTCGATCCGCAGGGCAACCTGCACCTGACGCGGGTGACGCCATGAAGCTCGACCCTGTCACGCTGGAGATCCTGGGCAACAAGCTGGCGGCGGCGACCGAGGAGATGTGCCTGACGCTGCAGCGCGTCGGCCGCACCCTCTACGTGAAGGAAACCGCGGATTTCGCCTGCGCCCTGGCCGGGCTGGACGGGCGCTTCTTCGCCTATCCGCGTTCCATCGGCGTCTCCGGCTTCGTGGGGCTGGACTGCCTGCCGACCATCCGCGCCGTCGGGCCGCTGGAGCCCGGCGATGTCATCCTGACCAACGACCCCTATCGCTCCCACGGGCTGGCGACGCATCTGCCGGACCTGCATGTCATCGCGCCCTGCTTCCATGAGGGCGAGATCGTCGCCTATGCCTGGGCCTTCGTGCACTGCTCGGATGTCGGCGGGCGCGTGCCCAGCAGCATCTCCCCCACCAATGACGAGATCTACCAGGAAGGCCTGCAGATCCCGCCGCTGAAGCTGGTGCGGCGCGGCGAAATCGATCCGGTGGTGGAGCTGCTCTTCCGCGCCAATACCCGCACGCCGGACGCCAATATGGGCGATATCCGCGCCATGCTGGCGGCGCTGGAGGTCGGCCGCCGCCGCGTGGAGCGCGTCATCGCGCAGCATGGCGCGCAGGCGCTGCTGCACGCGCAGCAGGACCTCTGCGACTATGCCGAGGCCCGCGCCCGCGCCGTGCTGGCCCGCCTGCCCGCGGGCGAGTACCGCTTCGCCGATTACCTCGACAGCGACGTCGTCTCCGACCTGCCGGTGCGGCTGGCGGTGACGGTGCGGCTGGGCGGCGGCGGGGTGGAGATCGACTTCACCGGCACCGACCCGCAGCTATCCGCCGCCATGAACATCCCCAGCGCCGGGCAGGTGCATCCCTGGCTGACGCTGCGCGTCATGGCCCTGGTGGCGACGCTGGACCCTGCCGTGCCGCTGAATGCCGGGTTGCAGCGCCCCATTGCCATGATCGCGCCCGAGGGCTCGGTGGTGAACCCGCTGCGCCCCGCCGCGGTGGGCGTGCGCCATGCCGCCTGCGTCCGCGTCAACGACGTGCTGAACGGGGCGCTGATCCAGGCGGCGCCCGAGGTGATGACGGCGGCCAATAGCGGCATGATCGTGCCCGTGGTGGTGGCCGAGCCCGATGGGCGCGGCGGCCGCAACGTGCAGGTGGTGGAGCCGATGACCGGCGGCACCGGCGGGCGCTTCGGGGCCGATGGCACGGACGGACGCGACCCCTCCATCTCCAACCTCGCCAACAACCCGGTGGAGACGGTGGAGGCCGAGCTTTCGGTCGAGATCTCCCGCTACGCGCTGCGCGCCGATTCCGCCGGCCCGGGCCAGTGGCGCGGCGGCGCGGGGGTGGAACTGGAATTCCGCATCGGCACCGACCACAGCATGGTGCTGGCGCGCGGCATGGAACGCGCGCTGTTCCGCCCCTGGGGCTCCCATGGCGGCCATGCCGGCGCGCCCGCCGAACTGACCGTGCTGCGGGAGGGCGAGGCGCCGGAGACGCTGCGCCGGGTCGATGTGCTCTCGCTCAGGGCAGGGGATGTGGTGCGGCTGGCGACGGCCGGCGCCGGCGGCTACGGCCATCCCTTCGCGCGCGACCCGGCGCTGGTGCTCTCCGACTGGCGGCAGGGGCTGGCCTCGGCCGGGGCCGCCATGCGCGACTATGGCGTGGTGATCCACGATGGCGCGGTGGATGACAAGGCGACCGCCGCCTGCCGCGCCGGCCCGCGCCCGGACATGGGGGAGGGCGCGGAACGCAGCCGCTGGCAGGCCGTGTTCACCCCCGACCGCATGGACCGCATGGTGGCGGCGCTGGGCCAGCATGAACTCGCCGCCCGCGAGGCGCTGCGGCGGGGTGCCTTCGCCGCCGTGCTGGGCGCGCTGCCCGGCGGCTTCCCCGCCCGCGACGCCCCGGCCGAGGCCCTGGCAGCCGCCAGCCAACGCCTGGACCACGAGATCGCCGCCCTGGCGGCCATCGGCGCAGCAGCAGGAGAGTGACGCGATGACCATCATCACACGGCGCGGCGCACTGGGCCTTGGCGCCATGGCCGGGCTGGGGCTTGCCCGGCCCCACCTGGCACGGGCGCAGGGCAGGAGCATCACCGTCACCGCCCTGGGCGGCGTCTGGGAGGAAGCGGTGCGAAGCTGCTTCGCCGAACCCTACGAGAAGCAGACCGGCAATACCGCGCGCGTGCTGATCGGCAGCCCGCCGCAATGGCTGGCGCAGATCGAGGCGAACCCGGCCCGCCCGCCGATCGACGCCATGGTCACGATCCCCGACCTCGCCATCGCCGCGGTGAAGAACGGGCTGATGGACCGCTTCACGGCCGAGAAGACGCCCAACATCGTCCATACGCCCAGGCAGTTCATCGATCCGCTGGATGACTGCGGCGTGATGTTCGACTACGGCGTGGCGGGCTTCACCTACAACAAGGATCGCATAAAGCAGCCGCCGAAATCCTTCGTGGAATTCGTCGACCGCACGGCCAGGGGCGAATGGCAGGCCTCCCTGCCCGGCATCGGCTATGCCGTGACGCCGATCATGCTGATCTGGGCCATGGCGCGCGCGCTGGGCGGCGGCGTGGACAATGTGGACCCCTTCTTCGACGCCATGAGGAAGATGCGCCGCAACGTCATCTTCTGGAACAGCCCGAACGACTTCGAAAGCGCGCTGGCGACGGGCGATGCGGAAATCGGCATCTATTTCGACGGCCGCACCTGGGCCTGGTGGGACAGCGGCGCCAAATTCGCGGGCTTCCTGAATCCCTCGGAGGGCGGCTCGATCAATGCCATCGCCGTGCAGAAGCCGAAGAATGCCAGCGAGGCCGTCTGGCCCTATCTGGACATCATGCTGAGCGCCGGGGCGCAGCTGAACTTCGCGAAGATGCTCAACTACGGCGTGACCAACAGCCAGGTGGTCTATCCGCCGGAGCTGGCGGCGCGCATCACGCCCTGGCAGGAGGCCGCGCTGCCGCCATATGCCGAGATCGCCGAGAAGCGCGCGGCCTGGGTGGACCGCTGGAATCGCGAGATCGGCCGCTGATGCGAAGGCTTCTGCTCCTGGCGCCGGCCGGACTGTTCCTGGCCGCGTTCTTCGTGCTGCCGCTGCTCGACATCGTCGGGCGCAGCGTCACGGAAGGGGATGGCAGCCTTAGCCCCGCGCGCTACGTCACGCTCTTCACCGATACCTTCTACCTGCGCTCCATGTTGCAGACCCTGCTGCTCTCGGCAGGGGTGACGCTGCTCTGCCTGCTGGCCGGCTACCCGGTGGCCTACTACCTGGTGCGGCATGCCCACCGCTGGCGCGGCGTGATCATCTTCACGCTGGTGGCGCCGCTGCTGACCTCCATCATCATGCGGACCTTCGGCTGGCAGGTGCTCTTCGCGCGGCGCGGCGTGGTGAACCTGCTGCTGGTGGACTGGCTCGGCATCCTGGATGCGCCGCTCCGCTTCACCGGCAGCCTCAGCATCACCGTGGCGGCCATGGTGCATGTGCTGCTGCCCTTCATGGTGCTCTCCATCGCGCCCGTCCTGCAGGGCATCGACCGGCGGCTGGAGGAATCGGCCGAGCTGCTGGGCGCCAGCCGCTTCCGCGCCTTCCGCGAGGTGACGCTGCCGCTCTCGGTTGATGGCATCGTCACCGGTTCCATCCTGGTCTTCATGGTGGCCAATGGCAGCTTCGTGACCCTGCTGCTGCTGGGCGGTGGATTGCAGACCCTGCCGCTGCTGATCTACCAGCAATTCAACACCACGCGGGATTTCGGCATGGTCAGCGCGATGAGCACCATCCTGCTGCTGATGGCCCTGGCCTGCCTCTGGCTGCAGCTGCGCGTGGTGCGCGGCGTGCGGGGGCTCGCCTGATGCGCCGCCCCGATCCCGCCATCTGGACGCTGCGCGCCATCGTCCTGCTCTTCACCATCTTCATGCTGGCGCCGATCGTCGTGGTGGTGGTGGTGGCCTTCACCTCCGCCGGCTATGTCGCCTTCCCCATGCCCGGCCTCTCGCTCCGCTGGTTCGAGCGGATGGTGGAATACCGGCCCTTCATGCGGAGCCTCTGGGTCAGCACGGAAGTCGCGCTGGGCGCCACGCTGCTCTCCGGCCTGCTGGGCGTTCCGGCCAGCCTGGCACTGGCGCGCAGCACGCATCCGGCGGCGCAGGCCACCATGACCTTCCTGCTCTCGCCACTGTCGATGCCGATGATCGTGCTGGGCTTCGCCTCGCTCTTCTTCCTCTCCCGCATCGGCGTCGGGCTCTCGCTGACGGCGCTGCTGATCGCGCATACCTGCGTCTGCCTGCCCTATGTCGTGCGCGTGGTGGCCTCGGTCTACCGCTCCATGCCGCCGAGCCTGGAGGAAGCGGCGGAGATCCTCGGCGCATCCCGCCTCGCCGTGCTGCGCCATGTCGTGCTGCCGCTGCTGCGGCCGGCGCTGGCGGCGGGCGGGCTGTTCTCCTTCCTCGTCTCCTTCGACAATCTGCCGCTCTCCTTCTTCTTCGGCAGCCCGGACACCAATACCCTGCCGGTGGTGATGCTGGCCTATGTGGAACAGCAGTTCGACCCCTCCATCGCCGCCATCAGCACGGCGCAACTGGCGGTGGCCGTGGTGCTGCTGGTACTGGCGGACCGCTTCTACGGGCTGGACCGCCTGGTGGTGAATTCATGAGCGGGAGCTGGCCAGGGGACGAGCCTTCCGCCCTCTATCGCCAGCTCTCGCGCGAGGGTTTCACCGCCGCGCCGCTGACCGGTGGCGCGCGGGCCGATGTCGCGGTGGTCGGCGGCGGCATCAGCGGGCTCTCGGCGGCGCTGCATCTGCGCTGGGCCGGGCTGTCCGTGGCGGTGCTGGAGGCCGCGGCCATCGGCGCCGGCGCCTCCGGCCGCAACAACGGGCAGGTGATCCCGACCCTGACACGGCACGACCCGCTGGCGGTGCGGGCTATCTTCGGTGAGGCACGGAGCGAGCGTTTCCTGCGGATGCTGCAGAGTTCGGCCGACCTGCTCTTCTCCCTGGTGGAGGAATACGGCATCGACTGCGACGCGGTGCGGAACGGCTGGTTCCAGGCAGCCCATTCCCCCGGCCGCGCCCGTGCCGCCGCCGCCCGCGCGGCCCAGTGGAAAGCACGCGGCGCCCCAGCGGAGGCGCTGGATGCCGCCGCGCTGCGCGCGCATCTGGGCGGCGGCGACTATGCCGGCGGCTGGCGTCATGGCGGCGGCGGGCACATCAATCCCCTGGCCTATACGCGGGGCCTGGCCCGGGCGGCGGTGGAGGAGGGGGCGGCCGTGCATGAGCATTCGCCCGCGCTCTCCCTGCGGCGGGAAGGGAATGACTGGCTGATCCGCTGCCCGCGGGGCGAACTGCGTGCCCGCAAGGTGGTGCTGGCGACCGCGGCCCATACCGGCGCGCTCTGGCCCGGGCTGGCGCGGACCATCGTGCCCGTCACCAGCTACCAGCTGGCCACCGACCCGCTGGGCGAGGATGGCGAGGGCGTCCTGCCATGGAACGAGGCCTGTTCCGATACCCGCAACGACCTGCGCTACTTCCGCCGGGACCGGGAGGGGCGGCTGGTCACTGGCGGCGCGCTGGCCGTCCAGGTCGATGTGCGGCGGCGGCTGACGCGGCTGGTGGCCGGCAGACTGGCCGAGACATTCCCGGCCCTGGCGGGCCGGGCGCTGCCCTGGTTCTGGGGCGGGCGCATCGCCATGACCACCGACCGCCTGCCCCGGCTGCACCGCAGCCCCGACGGGCTGGTGGCCTGGATCGGCTGCAACGGGCGCGGGCTGGCGCTCTGCACCGGCATGGGCGCGGTGGTGCGGGACGCGGTGCTGGACCGGCCGGAGGCGGAACTCGCCCTGCCGGTGACGCCGTTCCGGCCCGTGCCCTTCCACCCCCTGGTGCGCCGCACGGCACGCCTGGCGCTGCTGCACTACCGCCGCAGGGACCGCCGGGAGATCTGAGCGCGGGCCAGCCAGACGCTGGTCCCAGGTTGCCCATGCACAAGCCAGCCTGATAAGCCCCGTTTCATGCCAGTCACATGGCTGTAACAAGGACAAGTAACAATCGTGGATACACCAGTCACGCCGGAAGCGCGGAAGGCGCTCTGGGGCTCGGCCGTCGGCTACGCGATGGACGGGTTCGACCTGCTCATTCTCGGCTTCATGCTCAGCGCCATCGCCCGGGAGCTTCAGCTCGGCCAGGCCGAGGCCGCCTCGCTCGTGACCGGCACGCTGGTGGGCGCCGTCCTGGGCGGCCTGTTCTTCGGCATGCTCTCCGACCGGCTGGGCCGCGTCCGCGTGCTGACCTGGACGATCGTGCTCTTCGCCGTCTTCACCGGGCTCTGCGCCCTGGCCCAGGGCTACTGGGACCTGCTGGCCTACCGCACCATCGCCGGCCTCGGCCTGGGCGGCGAGTTCGGCATCGGCATGGCCCTGGTGGCCGAGGCCTGGCCGGCCAGCAAGCGCGCCCGCGCCTCCTCCTATGTCGGGCTGGGCTGGCAGGCGGGTGTCCTGCTCGCCGCCATCGCGACGCCGCTCCTCCTGCCGCTCATCGGCTGGCGCGGCATGTTCGCGGTGGGCGTGCTGCCCGCGCTGGTCGCCTGGGTGATCCGGCGCACGCTGCATGAGCCGGAGATCTTCACCGAGCGCAGCGCCAGGGCGGTGCGGGAGAGCTTCCCCCTGCGCCTGCTGGTGAAGGATGCCGAGACGACGAAGATCAGCCTGGGCCTGATCATCCTCTGCTCGGTCCAGAACTTCGGCTACTACGGCGTCATGATCTGGCTGCCGAACTACCTGAACAGCCGGTTCGGCTACGGCCTGACGCAGTCGGCTGTCTGGACGGCGGTGACCATCGCCGGCATGGCCGTGGGCATCTACGCCTTCGGCCAGATCGCGGACCGGATCGGGCGCCGCCCGGCCTTCCTCGGCTACATGATCGGCGCCGCGGTGATGGTGGTGGTCTATGCACAGCTGGAGAATGCCTGGGCCCTGCTCGTCGGCGGCGCCGTCATGGGCTTCTTCGTCAATGGCATGCTCGGCGGCTATGGCGCGCTGATCAGCGAGCTCTATCCCACCGCGGTCCGCGCGACGGCGCAGAACGTGTTGTTCAATATCGGCCGGGCGGTGGGCGGCTTCGGCCCGGTCGTGGTGGCCGCCATCGCCGGCACCCATGGCTTCGAGACGGCCATCGCCGCCCTGGCCGCGCTCTATGTCCTGGACCTCATCGCCCTGTGGCTGCTGATCCCGGAGCGCCGGGGCGCGCAGCTGTCCTGACGGCCGGGCAGGGGCGGCGGTGCCGCCCCCTGCCCGACCTCTTACTCCACCGGCTCGGCGGGCCGGGCGGAGACAGGCACATCGCCGCTGCCTTCCAGCCGGTCCCGGTGCAGGGCGGCGCGTGCCACCAGCATCAGCGTGACCGGCGTCGTCACGACGACGAAGATGCCGATCAGCACCTCATGCAGCACCAGCCGCGTCTGCAGCACCGAGAAGAAGATCATCGAGGCCAGCAGGACGGAGCCCATGCCGAAGGAGGTGGCGAGCGTCGGCGCGTGCAGGCGCTCATAGAAGCTCTTCAGGCGCAGCAGCCCGACGGAGCCGGCGAGCGACAGGCCGGCGCCGACCAGCAGCAGCAGGGCCACCGGCACCGCGACGAAGAGCGGAAGGTCCACGGCCTGGTTCATTCGATCACCTCCCCCCGCATCAGGAACTTGGCCAGGGCCGCCGTGCTGACGAAGCCCAGCAGGGCGATGACCAATGCCGCCTCGAAGTAGAGATCGGTGCCGGAGCGGATGCCGAAGGTCAGCAGCAGGATCATGCTGTTGACGTAGACCGTATCCAGCCCCACCACGCGGTCCTGCGCCCGGGGGCCGCGCAGCACGCGGTAGGTGGCGCAGATCATGGCGAGGCCCAGCATGACCTGGGCGATCAGCAGGGACCAGCTCAACAGGTCCTGGCTCATGGGAAGATCTCCATCAGCGGTTGCTCGTATCGCTCGCGGATGATGCTCACCCAGGTCGCCTCATCGACGAGGTCGAGCACATGCAGCAGCAGCCAGCCATCCTCCTCGTCGAACTCGACCCAGGCGGTGCCGGGCGTCGCGGTCAGGATGCAGGCCAGCAGCGCCAGCGGCCGCGGGTCCCGCAGCGCGAGCTGCACGCGGATGAAGCCGGTGCGGCGGTCCTTCCGCTGGCCGAAGATGACCCGCGCGACGCCGAGGTTGGACTGCGCCACATCCACCAGCACATGGCCGAGCAGCTTCAGCGCGATCATCGGGCGCCGTATCCGCAGGGGAGGCGGCTGCAGCAGGTCCAGCGCCCAGCCGCCCAGGGCCGCGACGACGATGCCCACCAGCGCCGGACCGGGCGAGACGGTCTGGTTGAGCAGCATCCACATCACGAAGAGCGCGCCGCTGATGAGCGGATGGGGGAAGAGGCGCCTCATGGCGTCTCTCCCAGCACGTTCTGCACATAGGCCTGCGGCGCGTGCAGCGCGGCGGCGGCGGCCTGCATGTAGCGCATCACCGAGCCGGCGCTGGCGGTCATGCCGATGCAGAGCCCCAGCAGCAGCAGGACCGGGGCGATCTCGATGACGCGGACCCGCGGCACGGCGCGGGTGGTGGCCCAGATGCTGCGGATGCCCGCGCGCGTCATGGCGATGACGGTCGCGAGCCCCGAGAGCACCAGCGCCGTCAGCAGCGCCCAGCCGCCCGGCGAGACGGTCGCCGGGCCCTCGCCCAGCCCGTTGGGGTTGAGGATGCCGGTCAGCATGGAGAACTTGGCGATGAAGCCGGAGAGCGGCGGCAGCCCGGCCAGCAGCAGGGCGCAGCAGAGGAAGCAGAGGCCCAGCACCGCCATGGTCGAAGGAATGGCCACGCCGACCTCGTCCTCCTCCTCATCCTCGTCCTCGCCATCGCCGAAGGCCTCCAGTGTCACCGCCAGCACGTCGGCGCCCACTTCGCGCCCGCGTTCCAGCAGCTCGATCAGCAGGAACAGGGCACCGATCGCCAGCGCCGAGCTGGCGAGGTAGTAGAGCGCCCCGCCCGTGACCGAGAGCTGCCCCGCCCCGATGGCCGCCAGCAGCGTGCCGGAGGAGATCAGCACGCTGGCGCCCGCGAGGCGCGAGAGGTCCTGCGTGGCCAGCACGCTGACGGCGCCGAAGGCGATGGTCATGATCCCGCCCACCAGCAGCCAGGTCTCCCCGAAGCCGGCGGAATCGCCGGCCCCGTCGCCGAACATCAGCAGCGAGACCCGCAGCAGGGCATAGACGCCGACCTTGCTCATCATGGAGAAGATGGCGGCAGCCGGGGGGCTGACCACGGAATAGGTCGGTGGCAGCCAGAAGCCGAGCGGCCACATCCCCGCCTTGACCAGGAAGGCCATGCCGAGGATGGCGGCGCCGGCCTCCAGCAGCGGCCGGTCGGCGGCCGGGATCTGCGGGATGCGGGCCGCCAGGTCCGCCATGTTCAGCGTGCCGGCGACGCCGTAGATCATGCTGACGCCGATCAGGAAGAGCACCGAGGCCGCCAGGTTGATGGCGATGTAGTGCAGCCCCGCCTTGACCCGCGCGATGCCCGAGCCATGCAGCGCCAGGCCATAGGAGGCGGCCAGCAGGACCTCGAAGAAGACGAAGAGGTTGAAGAGGTCGCCGGTCAGGAAGGCGCCGTTCAGGCCCATCAGCTGGAACTGGAACAGCGCGTGGAAATGCGCGCCCATGCGCTGCCAGCGCGTCAGGGAGTAGAGCAGCGCCGCGAGGCCCAGCACCGCCGTCAGCACCAGCAGCATGGCCGAGAGCCTGTCGACCACCAGCACGATGCCGAAGATCGCCGGCCAGTCGCCCATGCGATAGACGGTGACGAGCCCGGTGCCCGTGCCGCCCTCATGCGCCTGCACCGCCAGCGTGACGGCCACGGCCAGCAGCACGAGGGCGGAGCCGACGCCGAGCACCGGCCGCAGGCGGGAGTGCTGGTCGTCCAGCATGATCATGATGGCGCCGACGATCAGCGGCAGGGCGATCGGGACGATCGCCAGATGCATCATCCAGCCGCTCACCGGTCCTGTCCCTTTCCGTCCACATGGTCGCTGCCGGTCAGGCCGCGCGCGGCCAGCATCACCACCAGGAAGAGGGCGGTGGTGGCGAAGCCGATGACGATGGCCGTCAGCACCAGCGCCTGCGGCAGCGGATCGGCATATTGCGACGGGTCTCCGGCCGTGCCCGGCGCCAGTACCGGCGGCGCGCCCACGGGGAAGCGGCCCATGCTGAAGATGAAGAGGTTGACGGCATAGGAGAGCAGCGAGAGGCCGATGATGACCTGGAAGGTGCGTGGCCGCATCAGCAGCCACACGCCCGAGCCACCGAGCATGCCGATGGCGAGTGCGAGGATGAGTTCCATCAGTCGTCCTCCCCCGCGGTGACCAGGGCCCTGACGGGAGGCGCGGTCCGCTGGCTGCGCACCGACTGGTGGGCGATGGCGATCAGCATCAGCACCGTCGCGCCGAAGACCAGGGCGAAGACGCCGAGGTCGAAGAGCACGGCACTGGCCAGCGGCAGCTTGCCCAGCAGGCCGAGATCCGCATAGGCAAAGTAAGAAGTGAGGAAGGGCTGGCCGAAGGCGATGGCCGCCGTCCCCGTGCCCGCCGCCAGCAGGAGCCCGGTGCCCATCCAGCGCAGCGGATGGACGCGCAGGTGGTCCTCCACCCAGCGCGTGCCGCCGGCCATGTATTGCAGCAGGATGGCGATGGACATCATCAGCCCTGCCGCGAAGCCGCCGCCCGGCAGGTCATGCCCGCGCAGCAGCAGGAAGACCGCGACGACGCCGATGACGGGGAAGAGCAGGCGCATGATCACGCCCGGCACCAGCAGCCAGTTGCCGATATTGCCCTGTTGCTGTTCCGGCACCCCGATGCTTTCCGGCGCCGGCCGGAAGCGGCGCAGCAGCGCGAAGACCGTCAGCGCCACGATGCCAAGCACCGTGATCTCGCCCAGGGTGTCGAAGCCGCGGAAGTCCACCAGGATGACGTTGACCACATTGGTGCCGCCGCCCTCGGTATAGGCGCGCTCCAGGAAATGGCGGGAGATGCCATCGGGGGAGGGGCGCGTCATGGTGGCGTAGGAGAGGGCGGTGAGCCCCGCCCCGGCGCCGAGGGAGATCAGGAAGTCCCGCGCCCGGCGCAGCCGGGCCGGCAGGCGGCCCGAGCCCGCCTGCTCCGTGCGCTTGGGCAGCCAGCGCAGCCCCAGCAGCAGCAGCACGGCCGTCACCACCTCCACCAGCAGCTGCGTCACGGCGAGGTCGGGCGCGGAGAACCAGACGAAGGTCAGGCAGGTCACCAGCCCGGCGCCGCCGAGCAGGATCAGTGCCGCCAGCCGGTGGTACTTGGCCTGATAGGCGGCGCCGATGGCGCAGGCGGAACCCACCACCCACATCAGCGCCACGGCCGCGTCGGCCCCCGTCAGCGCCACGTCGCCCGGGCGGAGCCCATACTGCCAGAGTGCCCAGCCGGCGGCCAGGAAGGCCACGCAGACCATCAGCCGCAACTGCATCTGCAGCCCGCTGGTGCCCAGCAGCCGTTCCAGCCGGCGGGCGAAGCGCCAGGAGAGGAAGACCATCGTCTGGTCGAAGATGCGGCGGCCATCCAGCCCGCTGAGCAGCGGCGTGCCCTCGATCCCCGCGTTCAGGTGCCCCTGCAGCAGGCGATAGAGCAGCACGCCGCCGGCCAGCGCGATCAGGCTCATCACCAGCGGAAGGTTGACGCCGTGCCAGACGGCCAGGCTGTAGCTCGGCGCGGCCTCGCCCAGCACGGAGCGCACCGCCACGTCCAGGAATGGCCCGACGGTGGCGGCGGGCAGGATGCCCACGACCATGCAGACGAAGACCAGGACCTCCACCGGCAGCCGCATCCATTGCGGCGGCTCATGCGGGGTGCGCGGCAGGTTGTCGGTATCCGGGCCGAAGAATGCGCCGTGGATGAAGCGCAGCGAATAGGTCACGGCGAAGATGCCGGCCACCGTGGCGGCCATCGGCAGGATGCTGTGCAGGACGGTCGGCACGTTCGAGGCGGTCAGCGCCTCGGTGAAGAACATCTCCTTGGAGATGAAGCCGTTCAGCAGCGGCACCCCCGCCATGGCCGCCGCGGCCACCAGCGCCAGACGCGCGGTGAAGGGCATGGAGCGGTTGAGCCCCGAGAGCCGCCGGATATCCCGGGTGCCGGTCTCGTGGTCGATAATGCCGGCGGCCATGAAGAGCGAGGCCTTGAAGGTCGCGTGATTCATGGTGTGGAAGATGGCGGCCACCAGCGCCAGCTCGCTGTTGAGGCTGAGCAGCAGGGTGATCAGGCCCAGATGGCTGATGGTCGAATAGGCCAGCAGACCCTTCAGGTCGTGCTGGAAGATGGCGACATAGGCGCCGAGCAGCAGCGTGATGAGCCCGGCGCTGCCGAGGATCCAGAACCATTCATCGGTGCCCGCCAGCACCGGCCAGAGCCGCGTCATCAGGAAGATGCCGGCCTTCACCAGCGTCGCCGAATGCAGATAGGCCGAGACCGGAGTGGGCGCCGCCATGGCGTGCGGCAGCCAGAAGTGGAAGGGGAACTGCGCGCTCTTGGTCAGGGCACCCAGCAGGATCAGCACCAACGTGACCAGGTAGAGCGGATGGCCGCGCACGGCCTCCCCGGAGGCGAGCACGACATCCAGGTCATAGCTGCCGACGATATGGCCGAGCAGCAGCACGCCCGCGAAGAGCGCAAGGCCGCCGCTGGCGGTGACCGTCAGCGCCATGCGGGCGCCGTCCCGCGCCTGGGCGGAATGATACCAGTAGCCGATCAGCAGGAAGGAGAAGAGGCTCGTCAGCTCCCAGAAGAAGACCATCTGGATCAGGTTGCCGGAGAGCACCAGCCCCATCATCGAGCCCATGAAGGCCAGCAGGAAGGCGAAGAAGCGCGGGATCGGGTCGTCTTTCGACATGTAGTACCGCGCGTACAGCACCACGAGGAAGCCGATCCCCGTGATCATCACCGCGAAGATCGACGCGTAGCCGTCCATCCGCAGGATGAGGTTC